>CABYND010000057.1 GCA_902520195.1 Halieaceae bacterium | reverse complement strand
GTGGCGAGCGGACCGAAATGGAAGGTGGCGCCCTTCTCTTCGAGGGCTGCCTGCAATGCCCGCCCCGAAGGCTCTGGCAACAGTGTCGGCAAACACCAACCCATGGGGTCCACCGCCTCAACAGTGAAACCCCCATTCAAGAGATCGTTGGTGAATTCACAACCAATGAGCCCGGCGCCGATAATGGCCACCTTCCTCGCCCCTTTGGCAGCCAGCAGATCCTGAAAGCGCCGGTAATCGTCGAGGTCATTCACGCCGAGTACGTCCTCAGCCGCGTCGCCGCCAATGGGCGGTCGAATCAGCTCGGCCCCCAGTGCCAATACCAACTCGCTATAGGGCAGCGCCTCACCGCCCTCGAGATGCACCGTTTGTAAATGGGTATCGATACTCGCGACCCGGGTGCGGGTGCGGACGGTCACGTTCAACTGCCCTGCCAATTCCTCGGCACTTTGTGCCGCCAGCTTGTCGGCGTTGAGATCCTTGGTGTAGCCAGTAGAGATCATTGGCTTCGAGTAGCCTTCGCCGCCGTCTGATGTCAGCACCGTAATAGCGACGGCTTCATCCTTGCGGCGTAGCTCGCGCACCAAGCCATAGCCGGCCAACCCCGAACCAATGACCACGATTGAACGCGCGCTGGTGTCTGTAGTGCTCTCGGCTTCGGCGGCGGGGGTGTCCTCATCCTGAGAGCCGGGGATCAATTCAAAGTCTTCTTTACCTACACCGCAGTCGGGGCAAGTCCAGTCATCGGGCACATCTTCCCACTTGGTACCCGGCGCAATGCCATCCTCGGGCCAGCCTTCTTTCTCGTCGTAAATCAGTCCGCAGACGATGCATTCCCAACGGGCCATGAGTGTTCTTCCTCTCTATCTGGATTGCGTTATAAAAAATCGCGTAATTAAAATCGCGTTCGCGACAACGGCGCGCAGAGTGCCAGTACAAGGCACCACTGTCACGCATGAATGCAGTAAACCGGGCTCTCGTCAGCGAGCTGCCTTTCGAGTCAGGGCCTGCGGTCAGACCGCTGCCGCGAGTTGCGTCGCCTGGTTGATCGCCGTTTTGGCGTCAAGTTCAGCGGCCTCATAAGCACCACCGACCAGATCCACCGACAGACCCTCAGCCTCCAGTGCATCATAAAGGCTGCGCTCAGGCTCCTGCCCTGCACAAATGATCACCGTATCCACCTCGAGGGTCTTGGGCTGGCCACCAATCAGCACGTGAAGGCCAACATCGTCCACACGCACATACTCCACTGCGTTGACCATGTTGACGCCACGGCGATTCAGCAGCAGCCGCTTGGTCCAGCCTGTCGTCTTGCCCAGACCACGACCCACAGGCGCGTCCTTGCGCTGCATCAACCACACTTCGCGATCGGCCTTGTTCACTAAGGGCTCAACGCCAGTGACACCGCCGCGGGGATGATTCTCGAAATCTACACCCCACTCCTTCGCAAACAGATCGATATCCAGCGCCGAGCTGGTACCCTCATGGGTAATGAGCTCAGTGACGTCGAAGCCAATACCGCCGGCACCCACCACGGCGACTTTTTTGCCAATCGGCTTGTGGCCTTTAATCGCATCGATGTAACCCACCACCTTCTCGTGATCGATGCCGGGAATGTCCGGCACGCGCGGATTAATGCCCGTCGCGACTACTACATGATCGAACCCGGCTGAGGCAAGCTTTGCCGCATCAACGCGCTCACCGAGTTTGACCGTCACGGCATACTTCTCGAGCATCGCACGGTAGTAGCGCAGGGTCTCGTGAAACTCTTCCTTGCCCGGCACTTGCTTGGCCAGGTTGAATTGCCCACCGATCTCATCGGCCGCATCAAACAAAGTCACGGCATGCCCACGTTCCGCGGCCACGGTCGCATAAGCGAGTCCGGCAGGCCCTGCGCCTACCACCACAATATTCTTAGTCGTTGCCGCAGGGCCCCACTTGATCATGGTCTCGTGACAGGCGCGAGGATTCACGAGACATGACGTTGTCTTCATCGCAAAGGTGTGGTCCAAACACGCCTGATTACAGGCGATACAGGTATTGATCTCGTGCTCTCGACCCTCTGCCGCCTTTTTCATCAACTCGGCGTCAGCCAGCATGGGACGCGCCATGGAAACCAAGTCGGCGTCACCATCGACCAATAC
>CABYND010000056.1 GCA_902520195.1 Halieaceae bacterium | reverse complement strand
ACTCCCAGTGTCTGATGGAGTGACATGCCGCCTTGAGCCCCGATATGCCTGAGGCGGTTTTCTCACGAGAGCAGATCTGCGCCCACCGCGGTGCCAGTGGCGCCTATCCCGAGAATACTCATGCGGCCTTTGATGCCGCGGCCTCTTTGGGTGCGGGCTGGATTGAGACCGACATCCAGTGCCTCGCCGATCAGGAGCTGGCGATCTTCCACGATACCCATCTGGGGCGCACAGCACCGGGGTCTACAAAGGTCACGTCACTGTCTTGGCCTGATATGGCCGAGCTGAATGTGGGTAGTTGGAAGGGGGATGCATTTGCTTTGGAGCGGCCCCTGCGTTGTGAGGATCTGATCGCTTGGCAGGCCGAGGCATCGGACCGACCGGGCATCGTGTGGGAGGTGAAATGCGAGGACGAGCCAGAAGCAGCTGCGGCCGCGGCGGCGGCGGTGACCCGGCGCCTCCGGGATGCCGGAGATGATCGTTGCATTGTGTCTAGCTTCAGCCGCGACGTCTTGGTTGCCCTCAGGCCCCAGTTACCCGCAATTCCTATGGCGCTGATTGCCGAGGCGTTGCCCAAAGACGGCGTCGCCTTTTGTCAGGAACATGGGCTGGAGGGCGTGCATCTTGACGGCCATCAGCTCACTCACTATTCGGCGCGCACCGTGCTCGATGCCGGCCTTGCGCTGCGCTGTTACACCATCAATGACATGAGCGATGCCGAGCGTCTTGTTGCACTTGGTGTGTCGATGATCATGACCGATTTCCCCGAGCGGTTTTTAGCCTGGGATTGAAGGCTCAGTCGGGCAGGGTGCCCAGATCAAAGCCCGTATCCTCGGGCACGGCTTCGGGCCAGTTGGTGCGCCATACCTCGCGGGACACGGGACCAACCGGCACCGGAGCGCGCTCAAAGCCGGGCTGGCAATCAATCAGCGGCGCTACCAGCACATCGTGTCTCGGCACGATAAAAAACGGAAAGCTGTAGCGCTCCTTGCCAGAGGCATTCACCACCTTGTGCGGTGTGGACACAAAGTACCCCCCGGACCACAGCTCCAGCAGATTGCCGATATTGACGACCATCGCATTGTCGGGTGCTTCAACCTCCAGCCACTCGTCTTGATCATGGGGCCGCAGCCATAACCCACCTACAGCATCTGGGAACAGTAATGTGAGGGCATCGGTGTCCTTGTGCGGATGAATGCCAAAACCATCGTTTGGATTGCCGTGTGCGCCACTCGGGATCCCTCCATACCGGTGCATCTATTTGCATTGGCTCCTTGCCCAAAATCAGATCAGCAGCACGCTCAGCCACCATGATCGTCGGCGCGTTGAGATTACCGTTGGGAATGGTTGGAAAAATTGATGAGTCAACGATGCGCACGCCCTCTAGACCACGGACCCGGCATTGAGGATCCACCACCGCGCGCTCATCATTACGTGCACCCATCCGGCAGGAGCAGGAGGGGTGATACGCGGTCTCAACATTTCGACGCACCCAGGCATCGACTGCTGCATCATCAGACAGATCAATTCCCGGTTGAATCTCTCCCCCCCTGAACTCGTCCAACGCCGGTTGCTGCAAAATTTCTCGAGTCAAGCGTAGGCATTGTCGCCAATCTGCGAGGTCCTTTTCGGTCGAGAGGTAATTAAACTGGATGAGTGGCTCATGAATAGAGTCGGGGCCAGAAATTCTGACATGCCCTCGGCTATCGGGCTTATTGGGGCCCACGTGCACCTGAAAACCATGGCCATCGAAGGCGGCTTGCCCGTCATAGCGAATCGCAGCCGGCAAAAAGTGATACTGGATGTCGGGTGCAGCCACACCGGCCCTTGAACGAATGAACCCGCAGGACTCAAAGTGATTCGTTGCACCCAAACCCGACTTTGTCAGCACCCATTGAGCCCCGATCCTCAACTTGGACAGCAATCCGAGGTGTCCGTTGATGGTAATCGGTTGCCGACACCGGTATTGAAAGTACACCTCCAAATGATCCTGCAAGTTCTCACCGACACCGGGCAGGTCATGACGGACCGGAACGCCCGCCGCCATCAAAACAGACATCGGTCCCACGCCAGAGCGCTGCAGTAATGTGGGTGAGCCAATTGAGCCTGCGCTAATAATGACCTCTTGATGTGCTTTGACCGAGTGCTCTTGCCCACCAAGCCGGTAACACGCTCCCGTTACTCTCATCCCAGAAAAGGTCAACCGATCTACATCTGCCTCTGTGATCACAGTGAGATTCGGCCGCCGCCTTGCCGGCTCAAGATATGCAAGATCAGTCGAACATCGCTCACCGCCACGGACCGTCATATGCAT
>CABYND010000055.1 GCA_902520195.1 Halieaceae bacterium | reverse complement strand
CCTCAACTAACAGCCTCCATCGCGGGTTGGACAGGTTCGGTGGTAAACGAAATTATGCTTAATTATGGCTCTGAAGGATTATCAAATAGCGAGATTGTAAGAAGCCTTACTGATGCCCAAAGAAAAATCCATCATCACCTTTTTTCTTCTGACGTTTGCTAGGCCTTAAGTAAGCGCTTACATACGCCCCTATTTTTGAACTCAAGCACCACTCCAGAACTAAAAAAGCCCCAGCAAACACTGAGGCTATCCAGAGATCAGCTGACCTCATACTTGAGTCTGTTACTGCGACACCATCATGTGTGAACGGTGGAGGTCGACAGTGCAGTTGCCCGGCTCTGTGTAACCAGCTTCTGTTAACAGTTTTCCTGTTGAACCATCACGCGAATGATCCAGCACCTTCGCCATGTCCTCAGGCGCCCCAGTAACCATTGCGCCGTAATCAAAACCGGGATTACCGAAGCCCGGGGTGAACATGTAGCTGCCAACGGTGCTGCCAATTTGCTCATTTTGAGTGCTATTTACGGCTTTTCTGTAAGCCATAGCGTTTGCAACGGTGTTACCGGGTTTCAACTCGCAAACACGGATATATAAAGGCTTAACAGGTGCGTCTGGAGCAGGCTCTCCAGCTTGCATAAAGCCAGCTAAATCTGGTCGACCACAGGTCATAAGCTTATTTATCTTTGCGCCAACCTTTCCACCATGCTCACGCCAAGCCGCATCAGCAGCGAAATAATCACCCCAAGTCGGGAAGTAGTTCACCCATCTAACATCGGCATCGCCATATGGCGGGCTTACAGCAATGGCTTCCCACAAGAAAGTGGTCATATTCAAGTCATGCTTGGCTACTAGGTCCGCAAAGTCACTTGAACCCATTGCAGCAACATCGTCTGCAGTGACGCCGTCATTGAGAGTACATTCGTAAACTTCTGCGACCATTGGCTCTGGCTCTTCGTGATGCGCAGCAAAGCTTCCTGTGGACAGCAAGATACCCATTAAAGACACAATCGTTCGGTACATATATCAAATCCCCTATTGGTACTTATGTTGCTAACAATCCATCAGCTGTCACCAAGGTTAAGAGACATTTCTTAGCGAAGTTAGTGAGATAGGTGTCATATTTCTGGCTATATGTGTTGCGTTTGTGCAACGTCAGTGATGGTTTAATGCCCCTATCTCTTAGGTTAAGCAACACTGCGCAACACCAGTATTTACAAGCACTAAGCCAAGGCTCCGATAAACCAATACCGGCCATTTTTAAAGTAATCAAAATTAACTCATTACAGAGTCCCCTCACCTTTTGTATATGGAATACATCGACTTCAAAGGGCTGCAGGCACTACTTTTTTTTGGCATCCCAATTGCTTGGTGCGCTTGGCACCTAATTATGCTGAAGCGGAATGCCAAGTCAAAAAAAACAAGCCAGAGTGACAACATTGAGTAATCGCTCATTGTCCGGTGATTGTCCGTTTAGCTGGTGCTAATCCGTTAGAGTCTTGGACCTACAGGAATGATTTAAGGCATCAAGCAATGATCTACTTCAGAATATTCACGATCTTCTTAGCTACATCATTCATGTTGATTGTTTTCTACGGTGATCTCGCAACAGTGCAATCACTTTTAGCTGGCCTATGTGGAGGTTTTGTTGCTGTGGTGGCTGCACAGAACAGCACCGGCACTAAATTGAAGGACATGGAAAAACACTTAAAGCAATTGGAAGCCAAGTTGACTGAACACGTCAGCTAGAAAGGAGTTGGCCATGGAAAACTATGCGGTGGGGTTTCATGATTTGAAGCCGCGCTCCTTTGCATGTTCAATCAGTTCCTTTTCGTTTTTCCATTCAGTCCTGCCCCCCAGTGGCTCAAAGACCTTGAATCTACTTCCTTGAATTTTGACTTTGTAGTCTTTCCTCCCAAGCCACCTTAATGAAGGCGAAGTCGATTTCTTATAGCGGCTTATTAGCTTCAGCGTCTAGAGCAGCATCTTTAGCGCCCTGCTTTATCGCATAGTCCACTACATCAGCTTCAGCCCTCATAATCCCCACACGTAGCTTAAGGTAACGGCCTTTGGCCGCTGACTCATCACAGTCCGCTTCAGCAAGGGCTTTTGCCCACGGTCCCTGCCTAATCTGACCTGAGGCGACCTCTTCAGCTGCTTTGGAATACAGCTGTTCCTCAGCTAGCTTGGACGCTTCGGTTTGCTTTGGCTGAAGAGAAGAGGCTCACACGCCAATCATCCAGAGAGTATTTTGTTTCAGACGCATCGTAGGTTTTTACATCAATACATCGTGGTGGATATTTCTCCGTGATCCCACTGAAGTGTCCCCATTGCGCAGTTTTGAAGTGATCTTGGTGTGCTGGGTAGTCTTTGTAGACCTCTGTAGCCACAACAATGTCTGGGTTGTT
>CABYND010000054.1 GCA_902520195.1 Halieaceae bacterium | reverse complement strand
GCACCCCGCGGCTGTCGCGGAAGCGTACCTCGTGCTTGGTGGGATGCACATTCACATCCACGCCAGCCGGGTCGAGCTCGAGAAACAACACAAAAGCCGGGTGACGACCGTGAAACAGTACATCGCGATAGGCTTGCCGAATAGCATGGGAGACCAGTTTGTCGCGGATCACACGACCGTTCACATAGAAATACTGCAAATCTGCCTGGCTCCGGGAAAAGGTCGGTTCCGCCACCCAGCCCCAGAGCCGGAGCGGGCCCGCCTCGCGCTCGATCGTTACCGTGTGCTCGGCGAACTCCTTGCCGCAAATGGTCGCGATGCGGCGATTGCGCTCACTGTCACGCTCTGCCGCACCCAGCTGCAGTGTTTGCTTGCCGTTGTGTTGGAGGGTAAACGCCACATTCGGTCGGGACAGGGCCTGTCGTTTAATGACCTCGTGGATATGGCCAAACTCGGTTTTCTCGGCGCGCAAAAACTTTCGCCGTGCGGGCGTGTTGTAAAACAAATCACGCACCTCGAGGGTAGTGCCGCGGGGGTGCGGTGCCGGGCGCACCGATACCGCCATCTCGCGCCCCTCGCACAGGGCTTGCTGTCCTTGTGCGGAGTGCTCATCGGTATTCGAAGTCAGAACTAGCCGTGAAACCGAGGCGATCGAGGCCAATGCCTCGCCGCGAAAGCCGAGCGAGCCCACCGCCTCCAGATCTTCTATGGAATCGATTTTGCTGGTCGCATGACGCGCCAACGACAGCGCCAGATCGGCCTCATCGATCCCGGCGCCGTTGTCGCGGATCCGCAGCAGTCTGGTGCCGCCGGCCTCGACATCGATGTCGATCCGCGTGGCGCCCGCATCAAGACTGTTCTCCACGGCCTCCTTGACCACCGAGGCGGGTCGTTCCACCACTTCACCCGCGGCGATCTGATTGGCGAGGCGCGCCTCGAGGAGTCGGATCACGCTCATGCCTCGGGTATCACCAATGTCTGGCCCGGATAGATCACGTCGCGGCTGAGTCCATTGTTCGTTTTGATCGAAGCGACGGTCACACCATAGCGCTCGGCAATTTCAGAGAGTGTATCGCCAGACGAAATAGTCACCTTTCTTCGTCCATGCTTCCGTTGCCAGGCGAGAAGCGTACCTGGTGGTGGCTTTCTGACGAACCAACTTTGTATCCCTCGCCGAATTGCGCTTGCCAACTTATCCTGATATTCGGGCGCAGTTAGGCGTTTCGCCTCCCCGGGATTCGAGATAAAACCCGTCTCTATCAGCAAAGACGGTACATCCGGAGATCTCAGTACAGCGAAACCCGCTCGCTCTACTTTTTGCTTGTGCAATCGAGCCACACCGCCAATTTGCTCTAAGATCAGTTCGCCCAATTCATGACTAGCGTCCAGAGATTTGTCCATGGATAAGTCGGTGAGGGTGAGCGCCAGGTCTCGGTCCATTTCGTTAAGCTCAACGCCACCAATCAGATCAGCTGAATTTTCAGAATCAGCTATGTACCTAGCCGCGTCCGAAGTCGTTCCACGCGCGGATGTAGATAGCATATATACCGAAGCGCCATGGGCTGACTTTTCCCGAAACGCATCGGCGTGAATTGAGACAAACAAATCCGCCTCCAACGCCCGGGCCTTGTCGCGGCGATTTTTCAGGCTCACGTAATAGTCGCCGGTACGAACCAGCATCGGATTGAAGCCGGGGATTTTCGCCAACTGATTTTCCAGACGACGGGCAATCTGCAGCACCACAGTTTTCTCTCGCAGCCCGCCCGGCCCCAACGCGCCGGGGTCCTCACCACCGTGCCCGGGGTCGATGGCAATCACAATATCCCGACGCCCCTCCAGCGACTCCACCGACAACACAGGCTTGGGCTCCGCGGTGGGGGTCTTGTCAAACAAGTCGATCACCACCCGATGACCCGTGGTGTCATTCGGTGGCAACAAAAACACCGAGGTGCGGACCGATGCAATGAGGTCAAACACCAGACGCAGGTCGGTGCCCTGCCGAATACCCGAGCGCACCCGGCTGATCGGTGTTCCCTCGAGCGGCAACGCGCTCAGACTCGTGCTCAATCGACTCTGCGACAAATCGACCACGAATCGCTCGGGGTTATCGAGGGACAGCGTGCTGAACTCAGCAGCGTCAGAGAGATCAAGTACCACCCGGGTATGATCGGGTGCGCGCCACAGTCGCACTGCGTCGACGTCGGCCGCCGAAGCCGTCGACACCGACACCAGCACCCCTGCAATTACCGCTAATGTCGTGAGCAAAGCGCGCTCGGCGTGGAGCGGGACCGATCCCGGGATTTCACTGACGATCTGTTTCCAGTTCAAGGGCATCTTAATCGGACAGCGCTTCAAGCAAAACGGGATCGGCGGCGCGCACTGTGGCTTTGCGTCCTGAGCCCTGAGGCGTTAACCTAATTTCGAGGGTGGCCGGCGGCAGCTGCGGCTCAGCGCGCTCGGGCCATTCG
>CABYND010000053.1 GCA_902520195.1 Halieaceae bacterium | reverse complement strand
CGGCTATTTTTATGCGACTGGCCGTCGAGGCCTATCTCGAACAGTCTGCTGTGCTGACATCACCTGGCGTTGACGAGCTGAGGTGGCGCACGCCCGTAAGGCCTGGGGATACAATTTCAGGAGAAGCTGTTGTTGAGGAGGCGCGTCAGTCAACTTCCCGGCCAGATCGGGGAATCTTGACGACCAATGTGCGGTTGTGGAATCAAGACGGAGTTGATGTTTTGACCATGAAGACGCATGCGTTTGTGCGTGTACGGCCAGTTTGAGTCGGGTGGGGATTGATTGCGCCAGCGCAGCCCTCGCGTGCTATCGCTCTGAGCGTCTATTTGACTGCCGTGACTTCGATTTCGACCAATGCCTCGGACTCGATCAATGCAGACACCTCCACGACTGACATGGCCGGGAAATGCTTGCCGATGACGTCGCGATAGGCGCGACCCACGGCCGCAAGGTCCGCCAGGTATTGTTCACGATTCGTAACGTACCAGGTCATCCGCGCGATGTGCTCTGGCCCTGCGTCGGCGCTGGCCAATACCGCCACCACGTTCTCTAGCGCTTGCCTGACTTGGCCAACGAAGTCGTGGTGTTCGAATTGCTCGTCACTGGTCCAGCCGATTTGTCCGCCACAAAAGATGATCGAGTCTCCTTGCGCGACGACACCGTTGGCGTAGCCCTTGGGTCGCGGCCAGCCATCGGGCAACAAAGTCTTGTGCATCCCGGGTTCCCGGTTTGTAATAGTGGAAGCCGGATTATATTTTATACTTAAAACGTTCTCTATGGCTCCGGAGACAGCAGGTGTAGTCAGTCAAAAGGAGGAATTTGAGCCAGAGTTGCATTAAGCAGGCTCTGAGCGTCTTTTGTCGAGAGGTGGATCGATGACAATATTTTTGAGGTCAGATTTTGGCTGAGCGATCCTTCAGCGAAGAGGTAAAAAAGTTGCGCACTGGAGAAGGTGACGTCTTCAAAGGTGAAGGCATCCTCGCTATTACCAAAGCGCTCCTGCAATCGGGTGTCTCGTACGTCGGGGGATACCAGGGGTCGCCGATTTCACATTTGATGGACGTGCTGAACGACGCGCAGGACATTCTTGGTGAGTTAGGTGTTCACTTCGAGGCAAATGGTTCCGAGGCGACTGCCGCGGCAATGCTCTCTGCGTCGATTAACTATCCACTCCGTGGCGCCGTGACCTGGAAGTCAACAGTGGGCACTAATGTGGCGTCAGATGCGCTATCCAATCTCGCATCTTCCGGCGTAACGGGCGGTGCCATGGTGATCGTAGGGGAAGACTACGGTGAAGGTTCGAGCATCATGCAGGAGCGAAGTTACGCTTTTGCAATGAAAGCACAGATGTGGCTCCTGGATCCGCGCCCCAATCTGCCCAGTATCGTCGACATGGTTGAGAAAGGGTTCGAGCTGTCAGAGGCGTCGAATACGCCGATTTTTTACATGATGCGCATCCGTGGCTGCCACGTGACCGGCGAGTTCGTGGCGCGGGATAACGTAGCGCCCAAGCATCACAATCAGGCACCCGTAACGCCCAATCGCGAGCCGGAAAAAATAATTTTGCCGCCGTTCGTATACGAGCAGGAGCGGGAGAAGATTGCTGAGCGGTTACCCGCGGCGATCCGCTTCGTTGAGGAGCATGCGCTAAATGAGGTCTTTCCCGGTCGTTTTGACTCGGTCGGCATAATCACCTGCGGAGGCTCCTACAACACGGTCATTCGCGCCTTGCAACGGCAGGGCCTTGCGGACGTTTACGGTGACACGGATGTACCCATCTATTGCCTCAATGTCGCCTATCCACTGATCCCCAATGAGTTGGTCCAGTTTTGTGCGGGCAAAGAGCAGGTTTTGGTGCTCGAGGAGGGTCAGCCCGAGTACATCGAGCAAGGTATCCAGACAGTGCTCCGCCGGCAGGACGTTCAAACCCGTGTATATGGTAAGGACATCATGCCAATGGCGGGTGAGTACACCGGACAGGTCATGCTTGAGGGCATCACGCGATTCCTCGAGGCAGCCTCTCGCACAGCGATCCCCATTAAGCTTCCGCTTGAGGCGGTCCTCGCGACGGAGACGCCGGTTTCCGATGAAGACATCGCTCGGTTGATGGCGGAGTTGCCCCCGCGGCCTGCCGGCTTATGCACGGGTTGCCCTGAGCGGCCCTTGTTCTCGGCGATTAAACAATTGCAGGAAGAAATGGGGCCGTTCCATATCTCCTCTGACATTGGCTGCCATTCTTTTGCCACCGCGGCACCCTTTAATTTGGGCAACACCATCATGGGCTACGGCCTCTCTCTGGCCAGCTCATCCGGGATGCGTCACGCACTTCCGCACAAGGCCATCAGCATCATGGGAGATGGCGGTTTTTGGCACAACGGTCTGACCAGCGGCGTGACCAGTGCTGTATTCAACGAGCACGATGGGTTGCTGATCGTCATTGACAACGGTTATTCGGCAGCAACCGGTGGGCAGGACATTCCCTCGCTGGTCGAGCCCAATTTGATTGCCACTACCCTCGATACTGATCAG
>CABYND010000052.1 GCA_902520195.1 Halieaceae bacterium | reverse complement strand
AAAGTTCTGGTCAGACCTTGACCTGCATGCCTTTGATTTTGGTCACAGTTATATGACCGCCATTTTTAATGCGCCAGACGATCCGCTATCGCAAAGCTACTTTGCGAGTTTAGCTGCAAAGGTCGGTGAGGATCGCGCCAAAGAAATTCTTGGGGTGAATCGTCACAACACCATCATCTATCCGTCCTGCTCACCACATACGTCATTCCAGCAATGGAGAGTGATTCGTCCGCTATCCGTCGATAGAACTTTGGTAGAGATCTTTACCTTCAGACTTGATGGGGCACCAGAGGAGCTACTTCAGCGTACTTTCACTTATTCAAATGTTGTTAACTCACCTTCATCAATCGTCATGACTGACGATGTGCACGTTTACGCCGAATGTCAGAAAGGCCTGGCTACTCAAGGAGGGGATTGGGTGAGTCAACATCGCAATGCGGGCCAGGATCTGCCTTTCTCAGGCGCTGACGGCGGGGAGATTGGTGTGGGCACCAGCGAGCTGCCAATACGCAACCAATTTCGCGCCTGGCAAGAATACATGGCCGGCGATGTGTCAGAGACGGTCCCGCTACAGGGCAGTGAGCGGTAATGAGAGCAGCACGTGCTCCACTTAGGCGAGCTTCAGAAGTCCCATATGAGACGCTTTGCCAGTTCTTGTATCAAGAGGCAAGGCTGCTAGATCAGAGAAAATTTGACCAATGGAACGACCTGTTCGCTGAAGGCGGTATGTATTGGATACCGCTTGAGGAGGATCAGGAGGATCCCCTGAACCATCTGTCCCTTGCTTATGAGAACTCCATGATGAGACGAGTCAGAATTAATCGTCTAAATCACGATAGAGCCTGGTCACAGAAGCCCCGGTCACGAACATCACATACCGTCAGCGCAATTGTGGTCGAGTCGGTCTGTGAGGCCAGCAACCAGTTGGTGGTTGGCTCTGCCTTTTCGATGGCCGAGTGGAGAAGTTTTGGACATCGAACTTTTGCCGGCCTCTACACACATACCCTGCAGCTTTCAGATGGTCAGCTGCAGATAGTCGAAAAACGTGTGGATCTCATTGACTCCTCGGAGGCTTTTGAGCCCATCGAAGTGTTCATATAGGTATGACTCTCAGAGCATCCACGGTCATGCTCCCGCTTCATCTGCAGAATGAGGTGATTCATCCAGATGGCCAAATTCGCGCTGGCTTTGGAGATGACCATCAGCGCAGAGCGGCGTTTGTTGATGCCGCTTCAAAGGCTTTAAAGGCTGCCTCGAAATCGGGCATTCCTAGGGTGTTTGTTCGGATGGCGTTTCAAGTTGGTGGAACTGACTTGCCTGACAACTGTGAGTTGTACCGATTTGTCAAACAGAACGAAATCATGCGGGAAGGGAGCTGGGGCGCCGAGTTTGTTGATTGTCTCGCGCCCGATAGGCCTTCTGATGTCACTGTCTCTCACAACCGCGTGAATGCATTTTACGCAACGCAGCTGGAGCAAATGCTGTCGGACTATGGCTGCGAGCACTTGGTGCTATTTGGCGTCGCAACTCACTCCGTGGTCGAGCATACCGCGCGCCATGCGGTTGACGTTGGTCTTAAAGTCTCTGTTGTCACTGACGCTTGTAGTTCTTTTCCAAGGGAGAGGCATGAGGCGAGCCTGTCTGCGATTGGAAACTTAGTGACATTGGTGCATTCGGAGGAGCTTAATTTTGACTAACCTCGAGCCTAGCAGGCCTGCAACTTACATTGTAAGTGGAGGAGCCAGTCGGCTAGGGGCAGCATTTGTTAGAAGAATTTCAGAGGGAGGCAATAACGTCATCATTGGCGATTTGGATGAGGCAGCAGGAACCGAAATCGCTGATAAGTTCGATGAATCCGTGGTGTTTTGTCGATGTGATGTGCGCAGAGATGAGGATTTGGCTGATTTAGTCCAATGCGCTAGCGACGTATTCGGAGGTCTTGATGGGATTGTGAATAACGCGGTCAGTTACCTGGACAATGGCATTACCTCTTCTAGATCCGATTGGCATGCAGCTTTTGATGTGACTTTGTTCGGAGGTGCAGTATTACTCGCTGAGGCCTTGCCATTTTTAACCGAGAGCCCCTCGGCTGCTGTCGTCAACGTGGCAAGTATTGCAGCGAAAGTTGCACAAAAAAATCGGGCGCTTTACCCAGCCGCAAAAGCCGCGATCATTCATCTGACTCGCTTGCAAGCGTTGCAGTTGGCTGAAGCCAACATCAGGGTAAACTCCGTATCGCCGGCTTGGACGTGGTCCACGCCCATCGAATTGGCCACCGCGGGAGACAGGTCACACGCTGACAGTGTGGGGGCGAGTCTGCACCCATTAGGCAGAATTGCAGACGCTGAGGAGGTTGCCAAAGTCGTTAACTTTCTCCTTTCTTCCGAATCATCGTTTGTTACCGGTGCGGATTTCGCAGTCGATGGGGGACACTCTATTCTGGGGCCCGACGCCGGTCATGCGCTTCAAGGGCAACTGCAAAAATAGCAATAGCGAATGATGGCTTCGGCGTCGTTGTCGTCCTCAGTGCAGGAGGGC
>CABYND010000051.1 GCA_902520195.1 Halieaceae bacterium | reverse complement strand
GCCCCGATCTTTTTTGATAACCACCAGTGCCTGCAATGCGGTGCCCGAGTGGGTTTTGACCCCCAGAGCATGAGTATGGTGCCCGCAGAGGAACATGCTGATCTGGCTTACTGCGGCAATCACGATCACGGCGTTTGTAATTGGTTGCGGCCGGCAGAATCAGAAGACGACTTGTGCCAAGCGTGTCAGTTTAACCGCACCATCCCTAACCTTGATCTCCCGCACAATACTGAACGTTGGGCGGCATTGGAGCGCGCCAAGAAGCGTTTGTTTTATTCGCTTTATCAGCTGGGTTTGCCGGTGGCGGATGGCTGGCAGGCCGGCACCCAGGGCCTGTTGTTCGACTTTTTGGATGACGCGCGAACCCAGCCTGAGACCTATCCAGACACTTATATTACCTCAGGCTTTGCTGAGGGTGTGATCACCATCAATGTGCTCGAAGCTGACGACGTTGCCCGCACCGCGACTCAAGCCGAATTGCGCGAGCGCTACCGAACGCTACTGGGGCATTTTCGGCATGAGTCGGGGCACTACTTTTGGTCATTGCTTTCAGAGGATGAGAAGGCGACCAGTCTGTTTGCCGATTTGTTTGGCAATGCGAGTGCTGAGTATCGGGCATCATTGGATCGTTACTACCAACAAGGGCCGCCGGCTGATTGGGAGCAACGCTATATCAGCGCTTACGCCAGCTCCCATCCTTTGGAGGACTGGGCCGAGACGTGGAGCCACTACCTGCTGATGCACGACGCTTTGGAGACCGCTCATGCGCATCGTTTGATCGATACGCCACCATCATCGAGCGCGCTGGTCGAGCGGATTTCGCAGTGGCAGGCCGTGAGCGTGGGTCTGAACGAGATGAACCAGAGCGTCGGTCGCGATGACGCCTATCCCTTTGTGATCAGCGCACAGGTGCATAACAAGCTGGCTTACGTCGACGCGATGATCAGTCGGCTTCGAACACTTCAGTGAGACTGGGTAACTGTTGAAACGCTGATCGAATGCTCTCGTCCCAAGTCTGACGTATACGGGTCAGATAGGGGTGGTTCTCTTCCAGCTTAATGTAGTGCTGAAAGCCGTCAAGGCTGTCGTTGCGATAGAACAGACACTCCAGCGGTGGGCCGACCGTGGCGTTTGAGCGCATCGTTGAGTCGATAGATAGCAGGCCGCAGCGCATCGCAATTTCGGGCGACGTGTTGGGCTGAATAATGCGGTCCAGAATCGGCTTACCGTATTTCGTCTCACCGATCTGCAGGTACGGGTGTTGCTCTGAGGCAGTAATGTGATTGCCTTCGGGGTAGATCAAGTACAGCTCGCTCGGTTGGCCTTTTACCTGCCCACCCAGTATGAAGGAGGCGCTGGCGTTAAAGCCCTCTGCATCGGGTCCGCCCGGCCGTCGGTGCTTTTCCTGCTCGGCGACATTGAGCTGGCCAATGTAGTCGGCGATGTCGGACACATACTTCGCGTCAAAAATATTGAACTCGGCGTTTTCTTGAAGGTCTCGCTGGATCTGCGACACAACCGCCTGACTCGTTGCTAAGTTGCCGGCGGTCAACAGAATCAGCGAGCGGTTTCCCTGGACGGCAAATCGGTGCATTTTGCTATAGGTGCTTACCCGATCGGCGCCCGCGTTGGTTCGCGAGTCGGAGCAAAAGACGAGTCCCTCGTCCAATTGAATGGCCAGACAGTAGGTCATTTAGGGATGGTTACCGCCACAACACACGGATTCGCAACCATACCAATATAAGGCGCCGAAAATGGTTCTGACAAGGGATTGTCGCAACCTCGTCCCTGTTTTATTGCGCCGTGCCGTATCCCGAAAGCCGCTTTCAAAATTGCGCCACTTCGCGGCTGAACAGAGTTGGATCAGGCGTGGTCCCGAGCCCGGGCCCCGTGGGCACCGCGATGTGCCCGTCCTCAATCTTTACGCCACCGCTCAGATCATAGTGACCCTCGTTATAGGGCTGCGCCAGCCAGGTGCCTTCATAGGTTTTGGGGCTGACTGTGGCGCCCAGTTGTACGCAGGCGGCGGCAATGATGTCACCGCCCCAAGAATCATCCACCGTGTGAGGGAGGTGGCGCGCCTCGCAGAGATCGCGGAAAGTGGCCATCGGCGTGAGGCCACCGATACGCGTGACCTTCATGCCAAAGCCATCGACGAGACCGTTCGCAGCGCGGATCACGGTCGGCAGGTCGGTGGCGCCTTCGTCTAGGTACACCGGGTGGCAGAGCTGCGGGCGGATCGCTGCAATTTCCTCGAGCGTGTCGCAGGGCTGCTCCAGCACAAACGGAATATCCCGGCAGGCCTGACTGAGTAGCAGCGCGTCCCGGGTCGGCATGCCGCGGTTGCCATCGACGGCAAGTCTTACGCGGTTGCCCACGGCTTCCCACACCTTACGTACCACTGCGATATCGATCTCGACCGGACGGCCGCTGATTTTAATTTGCAGGCGGGGATAGCCCTCGTCCGCTTTGTCCCGCGCGATGCGCGCGATCTCGTCGGGCTCGCCTACACCGGTGGCGTAGTAGGAGGGCACGCGGTTTGTGACCGCACCGCCAAGTAAGTCGGCTACTGAACGATCTGTTTTCTT
>CABYND010000050.1 GCA_902520195.1 Halieaceae bacterium | reverse complement strand
GATGTCCTCAGACCGGTCAGGGATGTAGTGATACATCAGGTGTAATAGAGCGACGCGCTCGATACAGGAGAGGCTTCTAAATGCGGCAGAGTCATATATCTGGCGGTGAAACTGGAAGAAGCCTCTGGGTCGCTCAAGACCTAACTTAGAGCGTTTTTTTCTACCCATGGCTCTGACCCACCGTAGCTCTGTGGGCGCGCTTAAGATCTTTAGATCTCAGAAACTTGGGCGGGTCTATGCGGACGAACCCATCTGAGCTGAGTTCATGCAAAAGCCTTGCAAGATTTTCATCTGGGCGCACATGGCCGATCCATGCCACTCTGTCTAAATCTGTCTCAACAAACTGGCATGCAAGAGCAAAACATCGCTGGAAGCTCCCAAAATGGACCCACTGCATATCGCTGGATGTGACGAAATAGGCTTTCATGTCAGTCTCCCTAACTCGTCATAATCAAAGACAAGGGTTGTCTTTTGCTGAGGGTCAAAAGTACCTGTCGACTCAGTCGACGGCGCAATTTACATTGCCTATACCCGTCCAAATCAAACTCGAGAATCACAGCCGCATCTGGCTCTCCAGCTCGGCTTCTAGCGATATAAAGAGTCTCGAAATCGCCAGAGGAAGTCAGTTGTTGGGCCAATTTCTGACAATCGTAAAAAGAGCCCTTTGACGCATACGCGGCGTCAGGGGTGACAACGAAGTAGTAGGTCATTTGGCATCTCCTTTGCCGGACTTGTCGGAATAAACTCTGGGTTTGGGTGCGACTCGGACTGTTTTTAACCAATCCGCCTCATCTGTATCGAGGATGCGCGAGAGACCTCTAATTTTCGTGACGAGCAGATCGCCGTCGCGGATTAAGCGGTATACAGTTGAGAGACTCAGACCGTGCCGCTTAGCGAAGTCAGGAAGGGTTGATGACTCAGGACGAGCCGTCTTGTCTTGATAGGTCATAAAACACCACGCTTTTTCTTGAACGTGATGTCAGGCTAAAGCGGGTGTCGGATGGTATCTAATGGTCACAATTAGGACGAAAATTTCCTAATTACCACCCCTAGATTTCTCCATTCTTCTGATGACTTGTACGACCGCTTCATCTGTCGACCAGATGTTGGCTTTCTCCATGCAACACCTAATGAAGCTTAGACCCTTGCCTTGGTATTGCTCCTCCGCAACGTTATGCGGCTTGTGTGTATACGATGATGCTTTGTGCCCCGTGTATTCCTCATAAAACTCAGCTAATTCCACAACAAACTGGTTCTTTATCGGGCTTCTGCGACCTGCGGCTTCTTTTTTTAGTTCAGAAGTAAGCTTCTCCGCTTCGTCTCCCAAACTTGTCAACGTTGCCTCCAATTCCTGCCGATCAATGCCAGATCGGGCATGCAGATTTGCGCCCTCCCACAACGGCAGATCCAAGCTCTTTTTCAGTCTCTTCGCGTTCTTTGAAACCGAGGAAAGTTGAGCCTTAATCTGTTTCCTCGTCATCGGGGGCTCTGCTTCCGAGTACAGTATGAAGTACGAGTAGAGGTCATTTAGACGGTTAAGGGCGGCCTGCGAATCGTAAAAATCATGCTCTTCAAGAACCAGCTCGAACTCGCTGGGTGAGAAAAGCTCTAACCGATCGCCAAGGAGAAAGTCTTTCATGACGTCAATCTCTCGACGTCGATTTTCGCTCGAAGGTGGGCGCGTCGAATGCATCCCAGTCAGGCTCTTCCGATCCATCTCCTATCGGGCTCAGCCGCTCTATCCGCGCCACCCTATTCTCGCCGTATACCTGCTCGTGGGCCTTATCAATTACTCGCTGAATATCCTCAGAGCCTACCAATTGAATCGTCTTTCCCGCGTCTGCAAAGCCCCAGAGAAAGCTTCGATGACGCTCCCAAGCTTCGTCATGGGAAATCGAGTCGCCGTGCTTGTAAAGCTCCTCAGCCATTTGCTCGAGCTTTAGAAGGAATCTGTACTTAGCGTCTTTTGTCATGAGTCTTTGTGGATAGAGTCCTACCATCCAACATACCAATGCTTTGGCTCCAGCTTGCGAAATTGTTTGATTGCCCACTCAATTCTTCCGCATTGGTCCATGTAATCGAGCTGTGTCATGAATCGTTGTCGCAAGTCGTCCTCGCTGGCCTGATCCCAACCACTCAACAACAACGGCCATTTTTCTCGCGGCGGATCTTCATTGTTCGATGCTTTGTGGAGCCGAACGAATCCTAGCCATATCCTGCTCCATACACGAGGCTGAGGGCAGATGTACCCCTCGGATAGAACAAAATGCTTGAGTGTCTCCAGATCCTGCGTTTTGTGAACATGAGCTAGTTCTTGGTACATCCTCGCCGCGAGAAATTCATTACCAGAACTTAACTCCTGCTCCGCTAAAATCTCCAGAGACTCCAGACCAGCTTTGCTGTCGGCCACATTGACCGTTCTGAAGGCAAAGGTTCTAGCCTCGTCAACGAATTTCTGAAGCCTTTCGGCTTCAGCTTCATTCAAGTTCCGCATGCGGTACCAGATCTCAGGCTTTCGAGATAGATTACATGCATACTGGGTTTTGATGCACGGGGGGTATAGATTCGTGGATGAGGAGAAAAACGCCGAGGACCCTGTAAACAGCAGGAGAGGCTTCCTT
>CABYND010000049.1 GCA_902520195.1 Halieaceae bacterium | reverse complement strand
CCTCGCGGTGGTCGGTTTCTGTATGTTGGGCAGTTGCGCTAGCCCGCCGAGTGAGATGGCGTCCGCCGAGTCGCAGGAAGATTCCGCCAGAATCTGGGATCCCCCTGAGTCGTTACTGGTCGCAGAATCTCCGATAGCGCCGGCGCTTGATATTGCCGTTGAATTATTTGACCCCGGCGTATCTGACGATGATCGATCTCCGTTGGCTGCGGTGCGACGGATGGAGTCCCAGTTATTGGCGGGCGAATTGCGAGAGACGCTGGTCCGCAGCAATCAATGGGGCGTGGTGAGGCTGGTCCCCACGGCCTCGGCTTTGACGCCTGTATCGATCCGGGCGGTTATTGTGGCGTCTGACGGACGTGACCTGGTCCTCGATGTGGTCGTTAAGGATGCGATGGGCATTCTCTGGTTTGACCACACGGTGGCCTATCGTCAGCAATCTGCGGGGGACGATGGCCTGACGGGCATTTTCAACGCCTTGGCTAACCGTTTGCTCTCAGTGTGGCAGGGCAAGGATCGTGATGAGCGCTACGCGTCGCTTCATGGGGCAGACATCGCCTACGCGGAGGCGTTGGCGCCCGCGGCGTTCTCGGGAATGATTCAGCGCTCTGAGACTGACTGGGAGATTATCCGGCTCCCGGCGCAAGATGATCCGATGCTGGCGCGTATCGAGCGAATCCGCAATCAGGAGTATCTGTTTTGCGACACCATTGATGAGCAGTACGTTGACATGGTGGACCGGGTGGACCCTACCTATCGTCTATGGCGGGCGGCCACGCTGGAGCAGACCGAGTGGCTAGAGCGTTATCAGAAACGCGCAGCGACGCGCACAGGCAGCGCTGGAGATAGTGAGTTCACGCGCATGCAGGCAGAGTATGCGGCCTATCGGTCGTTTCGGATTCAAGAGCAGGCACTGTTTGAATTGGCAGAGGCCTTTGACGGCGAGGCGCGGCCCACGGTGATTCGAACACAGGATCAACTGTTTCGTCTTGAGGGGACCCTTGATACGCAATACGACACGTGGCGCGCCTTGTTGCGCGATATTTACTTGATAGAGACCGGAGGCCAGGCACTGTGACCCACGCATTTCTTGCCACCTGCCCTGCGGGTGTCGGGGTCTATCTGGCGCAAGAGCTTGAGGGTCTCGGGGCGCACCAGATCGTCGAGCGGCCCGTGGGTGTCTCCTTTGAGGGTGGGCTGGGGTTGGCGTATCGCGCCTGCCTCTGGAGCCGTATGGCGAATCGCATCATCCTTCAGCTGGGTGCGGCGCAGGCAGACTCTGCTGACGAACTCTATGACGCGACCCGGCAGATCGACTGGACAGCGCACTTCGCAGCCACCAGTTCTCTGTTGGTCGACTTTGCGGGGCGCAGCGCCGATGTGCGGAACGCACAGTTCGGCGCGCAGCGCATCAAGGACGCGATTGTCGATCAGTTTCGTGAGAAAGGCATGGGGCGTCCCTCGGTCGACCTGAAGCAGCCCGATGTTCGCGTTTTTGCGCGCTTGAGCAAGGGTCGCCTCATGCTCGGCATCGATCTCAGTGGGGATAGCCTCCACCGTCGCGGTTACAGACTCGACGGGGGGGGTGGCGCCGCTCCGAGAAAATATTGCCGCGGCAGCACTCTGGGCCGCGGGCTGGCCGGAAAGAAGCCGGCAGGGAGAGGCTTTACTCGATCCGATGTGTGGTTCTGCCACGCTTCTGCTGGAAGGTGCCTTGATGGCGCTGGACCGTGCCCCGGGATTGAATCGGAAGCGTTTCGGATTCCATGGCTGGGCGGGTCATGACGAGGGCCAATGGCGCGCTGTTCGCTCGAACGCAGATGAGCGCGCTGCGACGCCGACAGCGCATCAGTTGGAGATCAGGGGCTACGACGGCGACATGCAAGCGGTTCGGCGATGTCAGGACAATATCGGGCGTCTTGGTCTCGAAGACATCGTGCGTATCCGTTGCAAAGACCTCGCTTTGGTAAGTCGACCGACACACCGGGATTTCTCGAGGGGCGTGTTGGTCACTAACCCGCCTTGGGGGGAGCGCATGGGGCAAGCAGATGCGCTGCCGCATCTCTATAACGCCTTGGGTGAACGAATCAGTATGGCATTCGATAACTGGCTGGCCGTGGTGCTGACCTCTGAGCTGTCACTCGGTAAGGCCGTGGGCCTGCGAGCCGACAAGCGCCATCGCTTTCACAATGGGCGACTCGATTTGCACTGCCTCCAGTTTCAGCTCGGCCCTGAGAATCGATTCCGATCATTGCAGCAGGACGCAGAGTATGGGTCTGGGGCGCAAACGACTGCGCCTCAAGCACTGTCTCAGGCCGGTCAAATGGTCGCTAACCGGTTGCGAAAAAACCTGAAGCGCCTGACGCCCTGGCTCAGACGAGAAGACGTCACCTGTTATCGGGTGTATGACGCGGATATCCCGGAGTATGCGGCGGCGATCGATGTGTACGAAGGTCGGCTACACATTGCCGAGTATGCGGCGCCCAAAGAGATTCCCGAGCAGAAAGCGGCAGAGCGCTTTGCAGACCTTGTGGCGGGCGCGCGAGACGTCTTCGGGGCCACCTCTAGCGAGGAGGTTGCGGTAAAGCAGCGCCTGCGCCAGAGAGGGCGGGATCAGTATCAGCGCCTGGAGACCACCCGTGAGCGGTTTGTTGTCCGGGAGGGGAGGGTCAAGGTGTTGGTTAATTTGCACGACTATCTGGATACCGGTCTGTTCCTCGACCACCGGCCGCTCCGAACGTGGCTGGGGAGGGAGTCCAGCGGCGGGCACTTCCTCAATTTGTTCAGCTATACCGGAGTTGCCACACTGCATGCGGCCCTAGGTGGCGCGACCACCAGTACCAGTGTCGACAGCTCTGCCACCTATCTCGACTGGTTCAACGCCAATTTGGCGCTAAATGGCTTATCGGAACGCCAGCACCGGGGCGTCCGTGCCGATGTTAGGGACTGGCTG
>CABYND010000048.1 GCA_902520195.1 Halieaceae bacterium | reverse complement strand
ATGGCCGCTTCATCACGGTAGTGCCCGAGTTGACGTTGCCCACTCAGGAGTGCATTTGGATCCATAGCGCCGGATGGGGGAATGCCGATACTTAACGTGCCGACTCGTCCGCTGTCTTGCACGCTACTGGCGATACCGGCTTTATGGATCTGCAAGCAGTTCATGGCATCACGCCCCCCAGCGCCCGAAAATCCGTCTCGCTGATCGGCTCAAAGCGAACAGTGGCCCCGACCGTGAGAAGGGAGGGTGGCGCATTGCTCAGGTTAAAAAGCGGCTCGGGACAGGCGCCGATGAGCCGCCATCCCCCGGGTGATTCGCAGGGATAGACCGCGGTTTGCGCATCGGCAATGGCGACCGCCCCCGCGGGGACTGTTGGTCTGGGTGTATCGAGTCTCGGCGTTTGCAGTGCCTCGGGCAGGGTGCCGAGGTAGCAAAACCCTGGTGCAAATCCGGTCGCATAGGCGAAATAGGTGGCTTCACTGTGCAAGGCGATGACGTCGTCGATGCAGAGACCGCGGTCATCGGCGAGCCACTCGAGGTCTGGTGCGACGCTGGGGTGATAGAGCACTGGTAGCACAACATCGGTTGCTGAATGCTCAGCACCCGAGTGGTCCACCAAAGCGATGGCTTCGGCTTGCTCCTTGAGCCATGCCTCGGTGCGGTCTCTTTCCAGAGTCGATGCCGAGAAGAAAAGGGTTAGGGTGGTGTATCCGATAACACTGTCTTTCAACGTCGAGCCAAAGTGCTGTCGCGCCTGGTTTTCGATTTCGATGAGCGCTTTGGTGAGCGCAGGCTGCGGCACCTCGGTGAAAACAAGACGCATCGCCGCTTCACCCGCTGGGCCCAGCTCAAAATTCATTCAGTTGCCGTCCAGTGCCTGACGGATTGCCCGAATCATCTTGGTTGCCCCGGGGGTATCACTGTGCGCGCACAACGTATCCGCATTGACCGGGATGCGTTTACCCCTCGCCGTTCTCAGCTTGTTCTGGGAGATCGCAACCGCTTGCTTTGCTGCCTCGGTGGGGCTCAGTAATGCGCCGGGCTTGTCTCGGCCGAGTAGTAGGCCCCGGCTGGTGTAACCCCGGTCAGCAAAGGCTTCGTAACGCAGTGTCAGCCCATGCTCCACCGCGAGTTGGAGCGTTTTACGGTCCCTCGGAGTCGCCAACACCACCAGCTCGAGGTCCGCGTGCCAGTACGACACGGCCCTCATGATGTCGTTCATGATGTCCGGGTCGGCCAGCATGGCGTGATACAGCGCGCCATGTGGCTTGACGAAGGTTACGCGTGATCCATAAGCCCTTGCGATACCGTCGAGTGCGCCGATTTGATACAGCATGAGATCGACGAGTTCCTGTCCGCGAAGGTCCATTGCCCGTCGGCCAAAGCCCTGTTTATCCGGGTAGGAGACGTGAGCTCCGATTTCAGTTTTGTGGCGCTTCGCCAGCTCCACGCAATGACGCATCGTGCCGGGATCGCCGGCATGCCCGCCACAGGCAATGTTGGCGGCATCGATGAGCGGCATGATGGCTTTGTCGTCCCCCATTTCCCAGCGGCCAAAACCCTCTCCCATATCACAGTTAAGTGTCAGTTGTTTTGTCATGGCTAACTCGCCAACTCTGCATTTTTCAAATCAGTGACCAGCATGTGCCCCGGTTCGTGAGTCACCGCGATCGGTAAGCGGGCTGATTCCAGCGCCACCTGCGGTGTCACCCCGCAAGCCCAGAAGAGGGGCACGTCATCGGCCCGTACCGTGACGGGGTCACCGAAGTCGGGCTGTGCCAGATCAGCAATGCCGATGGCTTGCGGATCACCCAGATGAATCGGTGCGCCGTGGACCGATGGATACTGGGAGCAGATCTGGATTGCTTCGATCGCATCTGCGGCAGGCATCGGCCGCATGCTCACCACCATCTTGCCTCCGAAAGGGCCGGCGCTTTCGCAGTCGATATGGGTGCGATACATCGGGACGTTGACCCCTTCACTGATGTTTCTGATCTCTATGCCCGCGGCGATCAGCGCCTCCTCAAAGGAAAACGAGCATCCCAGGGCAAACGCCACCCAGTCATCCTGCCAGAGATCAACGATATCGCGTGGCTGCTCGGTCAGCATGCCGTCATGCCAGACACGATACTGGGGCACATCGGTTCGAATATCGATGTCGGTTCCCAGCCGGGGCAGTGAGGGATCCCCGGGCTGCTTGCTGACTGCCAGCAGTGGGCAGGGCTTGGGGTTGAGCGTGCAGAACGATTCAAAATGCGCGGCGTCGCCAGCGGGGAGGATTACGATATTGCATTGCACATAGCCCGGTGCCAGGCCGGAGGTCTGCTGCGTGAAGTCTGCCGTCCTGCACTGGCCTCGGATTTCATGCCCCGTCATGCGCTCTTCTGCCGCTACCATCTTGGTCTCGAACTTGTATAGTGCCTACGAATCATACGCCCAAAAGAGAGTGACGCCATGCCGCATTTTTCTGCCTTTGCCGCCGAAACCCCAAATCGGCCAGCATACATTATGGCCAAATCCGGTGAGGTTGTGACCTACGCTGAGTTGGACCGTCGATCGAACCAGGTTGCGCACCTGTTGCGTGCCTCCGGTGTGAATCGCGGTGATCACATCGCCATCATGATGAAGAACTGTCCCGAGTTTTTGCAGGTGGCTCAGGGTGCGCTTCGCGCGGGCATTATCTTCACGCCGATCAGCACGCACCTGAAGCGGGATGAGACGGCGTACATCATCACCAATTGCAAAGCCAAGTTGTTCGTCGCTTCTGCGAGCCTTGCAGAGGTGGCGACTGCAGCCGCTGCGGCTGCTGGCGGGTTGGGGCGCTGCCTGTCCGTTGGCGGCGATATTGTAGGTTTTGAACGACTGGACGAGCAATTGGCGAGTTTGCCCGAAACACCGATTGAGGATGAGTTTCTGGGCGCGCCCATGCTGTACTCATCAGGCACCACCGCTAAACCCAAGGGCGTTTACTGGGAGCCCCACGCAGAGAGCATCCATAC
>CABYND010000047.1 GCA_902520195.1 Halieaceae bacterium | reverse complement strand
CTCGCCGGCCAGATCAAACAGGTCCAGTGCTCGCGTCATCAGCACGTAGGTGTTGGCATCGAATTGGGTGGAGAACCGGTTACCCTGATGGCGCAGATAACTCTCTACCTGAAATACCCACTCGGCATTGTCGTCTGGTGAAAAACTGCCCTCTCGTAACTCCCGGCCAAATCGGTCACTCATGCCGTCGGCAGACATATAGGTGAGGTGGCCGACCATTCGGGCCAGTGCAACCCCTCGCGTCGGCAGAGCACCTGCTGCCAGATAGTCGCCTTCATGCCAGTCGGGGTCGGAGAGAATCGCGTGGCGTGCGATTTCGTTGAAGGCAATGTTCTGTGCTGTGAGCCCTGGCGCTGCAGCCAGCGCGACGCAGTGTTCGACCCAATCGGGAAAGTCGATCGCCCACTGCAGGGCTTGCATACCACCCAAGCTGCCGCCCATAACAGCGGCCCAGCGCGTAATACCCAAGTGTTCGGCCAGCCACTTTTGACTGCGAACCCAATCCTGGACCTGAGGTTGCGGAAATTGACCGCCCCAGGGCTTCCCAGTGTCCGGGTTGATCGCATTGGGGCCAGAGGAGCCGTCACAACACCCCAAATTATTGGAGCAGACCACAAATAAACGCTCGGTATCGATCGGTTTACCCGGACCGATTGCCAAATCCCACCAGCCGGGACGGCGGTCATCATTCGCATGAAAGCCGGCAGCGTGATGCGAACCCGATAACGCATGGCAGATCAGCACGGCATTGTCGCCAGCGCTGTTCAGTTCGCCATAGGTCTCGTATACCAGTTCATGGCTACCGAGCAGTGCTCCGTTAGCAAAAGTGAAGGGCGTGTCGCATTCGGCGATCTGCGGTGTGACCAGACCGACACTGTTTGCGGGGATCTTCTCGTTCATGTCAGAGCCCGAAAACCAGACCCGGAGGCAAGCCGACGGTGAGTGCGGCGTGCCGGAGACCAATTTGCACGACGTTAATACCGATAAACACGAGGATTGGCGAGAAGTCGACGCCGCCCATATTGGGAAGTAGTGAGCGGAAGGGCGCCATGACCGGTTCGGAGACTTGCCAGATCAGCTCAATGGCGGGATGCCGGCTTCCGGGCGCTATCCAACTGACTACGATCATGGCGATCAGAATGAAAAAGTAGAGATTAACCAGCACTGCGATGACGCCGATAACACCCCAGAGCAGCACGGTTGCGAAGCCGGGCAGCGTCCAACGCTCCCCCGCTATCCACGCGATGCCCATCAGAATCAGTGACTGAAGTAGCACAGCCAGTACCCACACAGCCCAGTCAATTCGGCCGGTGGCGGGCAGCGCTCCGCGCAGGGGCGTCAGCAGCGGGTTGGTCAGTTTTACAATCATCTGTGACAGCGGGTTGTAGAAGTTCACCCGAGACGCGTGGAGGACTCCGCGCAGTATGACCACGAACAGCAACAATGCGCCCAGATTGCGAATCAGATACAGCGTTATTTCTGTGCCGGCACTCATCAGCCGAACTCCTCCCCCAAGGCTTTAGCCCGCGCCGCGCATTGCCGTACAGCCTCGGCCACCACTGCTTCGAAGTCATTGGCCTGAAGTGATTGCAGCGCCTGCTCGGTGGTACCGCCTGGGCTTGTCACGTTTTCCCGCAGCGTGGCAACCGGCTCGGTGGCCTGAGCTGCCAATGACGCGGCACCTAGAGCGGTCTGCACCGTCAGCGCCATCGCAACCTCTTCTTCAAGCCCCAGTTCGGCGCCGGTGCGGGCAATGGCTTCAATCAGTGCAAAAAAGTAGGCGGGGCCACTCCCCGATACGGCCGTCACGGCATCGAGCAGCTCTTCGCGGCTTACCCAAACGGTGTTGCCTGCGGCATTGGTCACTTTTTCCGCGAGCTCCCGATGGGCAGCGCTGACCGAGTCGGCTGCGTACAGCGCACTTGCACCCAGCCCAATCATGGCTGGCGTATTGGGCATACAGCGAATGATCGCGACGTCCTCGCCAAGCTGAGACTGGAGTGAGCTAATCGGGATGCCCGCTGCAATAGAGAGCAGTGCATTGCGGGGTCCCAGCTGGTCTTTGATAGCAGTCAGCGCCGCCGGGATGACTTGCGGTTTCACCGCAGCCACCACCAAGTCTGCGTCCTCGAAGAGCTTGTCAGGTGCGGAGCTGAGCCGTGATAGACCCATGGCTTCCAGACGCGACAAAGCTGCCTCGCTGGGGTCACTGGCCCGGAGCTGGCTCGGAGAAATTCCCTCTGCGATGAGACCGCTGATCATGGCGCTGGCCATATTGCCCGCGCCCAGGAACGCGATAACAGGTGCCACTTCAGATGACATGGGATGGCGGGTATCCGTCACAAACGAGCTTAATTATACCGCGCCCCAAAAATATCTGTGCCGACACGAACGATGTTCGCACCCTCGCTGACAGCCGCCTCTAGATCCCCCGACATACCCATCGACAGGGTGTCGAGTTGAGGCAGGGAGTCAGACAAGCGGGCCATGAGCTCTCTTAACTGACGGAAGGGCTCGCGTTGCTCGGTCTGGTTAGTGGTCGCTGCAGGGATTGTCATTAATCCGCGCAGTCTCAGCCCCGGCAGTTCGTTGATAGCGGCCATCAGCTCAGGTGCCGCATTCGGTCGGACACCGGATTTGCTGTCCTCGTTGGAAGTGTTGATCTGCACCAATACATTCAGCGGTGCTGCGCCGTCTGGACGTTGCTCACTGAGTCGGCGGGCCACTTTTAGCCGATCGATACTGTGCACCCAGTCACTGACCTCAGCGATCAAAGCGGTTTTATTGCTCTGGATTGGGCCAATGAAGTGCCAGCTCAGTGGCAGGTCGGCGAGCGTGGCCGCTTTTTCTGCCATTTCCTGTGCGTAATTTTCACCAAACGCCGATAAACCGAACCCATGGGCCTGGCGGATCAGCTCGGAGGGCTTGGTTTTACTGACTGCCAGCAGCGAAACCGCGCCTGAAGCGCGCCCCGACGCCAGCTCTGCCGCCCGAATCCGGCGGTCGACTTCTGATATGTTGCGCTGGAGCTCAGTCGGCATCATGGATGCATCAT
>CABYND010000046.1 GCA_902520195.1 Halieaceae bacterium | reverse complement strand
ATAGCTTGTTGCAGATGGCACAGGCTGACCCCGCTGCTCAGTTCATCGGCATAGAAGTCCACCGCCCCGGTGTCGGCAGGCTCTTATCTCAGCTGCTTAGTGCTGACACCCGAAACCTGCGGGTTTATGCCGAGGATGCCGTGGAGGTGATGGAGCAGTGTCTGGCGCCGAACACAGTCGACGCCATTCACATTTTCTTTCCCGACCCCTGGCACAAAAAGCGTCACCACAAGCGACGGCTGATTCAGCCTACGCTGGTTCACGATCTGGTGACACTGTTACGCTCAGATGGCTATCTGCACCTTGCCACCGACTGGGAGCCGTATGCGGAGCACATGTTTGAAGTGCTGGATGCCGAACCGCTCCTTGTGAACGCAACGGGCGAGCCCGGCGCCGCGGTACCGCGACCGGATTACCGGCCCCCCACCAAATTTGAAGCCCGCGGCGAAAGATTGGGGTATGTCGTACAGGACCTCATTTACCGCAAGCGTGCCTGAGTCGTTGCTTGGGCGTCTTCTGGTGGCGCCTTGGCCTATCACCTTTTCAGGGCAAGCTAAAGAAAAGTTTCGATGACGCTGTCTAAAAACTGATACCCCAGCGGCGTGGTCACAAAGTGACCTCTGTCGGGTGCTTCAAGCCAGCCTCGGGATACCGCAGTCTTGGCCGCCGTGGTCAGCTGCTCGACAGTCGCGCCCGTCGTTTGCGTAAAGTGGCTCAGCGGTACGCCGGATGTGAGCCTTAGGGTATTCATAGCGAATTCCGTGATCTTCTCCGCAGGCGAAATCGCGACACCCTGCGGCGGTGACAGGGGCGATGATGTCGTCACAGCAAGATAGTCTGCGGGTTTCCGGGTGCGTTGGGTTCGAATAATGGTGCCGTCGGGCAGAGAGATCTTGCCATGGGCACCCGCACCCAATCCAATGAAGTCGCCAAAGCGCCAGTAGTTCATATTGTGTCGGCTCTCTTCTCCTTCGCGGCTGAACGCAGATACCTCGTATTGATGAAGTCCTGCGTCAGCAAGAATGGACTCACCCGCCTGCTGGATCGATTCCAACTCGCTCTCATTCGGGAGAGCCGGTGGTGCCGACCAGAAGCGCGTGTTGTGCTCGATCGTCAGCTGGTACCAGGAGATGTGGCCCGCGCTTCTGCAAACGGCCTCGGTGAGATCGGCTGCCCCCGATTGTGCGTCCTGTCCGGGTAATCCATGCATCAGATCAATGTTCCATCGCTGGAAGCCGGCAGTGGCGACCATGTCCAGCGCGCGGCGCGCCTCGTTGCCAGAGTGGATCCGCCCCAAGGCATGGAGCGCGCGGTCATCAAAGCTTTGCACGCCAATACTGAGTCGGTTCACGCCAGCCGCCCGGTACTCGGCGAAGCGACTGCTCTCGGCGCTACCAGGGTTACTTTCCAGCGTGATCTCGACATGGCGGGATAGCGTTGCCCTGTTTGATACTCCCTCGAGGAGCGTGCCAAGCCAGCGACCCTCGAACAGGCTGGGTGTGCCGCCGCCAATAAAAATCGACTCGATGGGCCGGTCACGCCACCATGCCTGCTGGCTGTCTAGATCAGCCAGCAGGGAGTCGATGTAAGGTTGTTGCAGAGACTCGGTAAAACCTTCGTGGCTATTGAAGTCGCAATAGGGGCATTTACGCGTGCACCAGGGCAGATGTATGTATAGCGACAGCGGCACTGCCTGTGGATCGATCATGCTGACACTTGTTGCAGTAGCTGTTGCACAGCCACTGCGCGATGACTGACGCGATTTTTTTCCTCTGCTGACAACTCGGCGGCATGCTGCTCAAAGCCATCTGCTACAAACAGTGAGTCATAGCCAAAGCCGCCGGTGCCGCGGGGGGCGGTGGCGATGCGCCCGTGCCACCGCCCCTCAGCAATGAGGGGTGTGGGGTCGTCTGCATGCTCGAGTAACACCACCACCGCCACATAAAAAGCGGCTCGATCCACAGCCTCGAGTGTTGCCATATTCTTCAGAAGCAGCGCGTTGTTGGCCTCGTCGCCGCCTCCGGAGTAACGCGCCGATCGCAGGCCGGGCGCGCCCCCCAGAGCGGGCACAACCAAGCCAGAGTCATCGGCCAGCGCCGCACAACGGGTCCTTGCGCAGGCATGGCGAGCCTTGATCAGCGCGTTTTCGACAAAGGTACTGCCAGTCTCCTCTACGTTGCTGACATTGAGATCTGTTTGAGGGCATACCTGCCATCGGTGACCAAGCACTGCCTGAAACTCACGGATTTTGCCCGGGTTGTGGCTTGCGATGATCAAGCGCGGTAGTGGGTCGTCAGACATCGCCTAGGTCTGGCGCCACAGCTGCACTTTCATTTTGTGCTCAAAGACAGAGGTTGCGCCCTCCGGCTGAAAGGTGAACTCAAAAAAACGGTATTCGCGATCCAGAAACTCAAACGGCACGATGTAATACGTGGCACGACCTTCGCGAATCTCTTTGACCTGCATATCACCACCTGTGATCAAATCCCAGGTCCGTCCCTCGATTTTCATCGGTCGACCTGCGATGTCTCCAGAGTCGGCATCGCGAACCGAAAGGGTCAGGATGGCCTTGTCCGCGCCGCGCGCAATGCCGTATTCAGCGGCGACTTCTGGCGACAGGAAAGTGGTGTAGACAATGCTGTGGTGCAGCTCAAACTGCTCGTATCGCGTTGACTGTTGTGCTGCGGCCGGCAGCACGCAGCATGCCAGCAGCAGTCCGGCAATCAGGTGCCAGCGCGGCGAATGCGATAGATCGCGCTGGTGGCAAACAGGTTGGGGAGCCATCTGCCCAACAGGCGCTGAGCGGGCCCGGCAATGGTCGCTCGCTCGATGATGTCGATGTCTAATTCTGAACACAGCGACTCGAAGTCCTTTACGGTGCAAAAGTGAATGTTGGGGGTGTCGTACCAGTGCCGAGGCATGGCCCGGGACATGGGCATACGGCCCTTAAATCCCAGGTGGACGCGGCACAGCCAATGTCCGAAATTGGGGAAGGACACAATGGCCTCATAGCCAATGTCGACCATACGCTCCAATGCGATATGCGGATGTGTCAGCTCCTGCAGGGCATGCGCCAGCACGACGACATCGAAACCATTGGTCGTAAAGCAATGCAGACCGTCGTTGAT
>CABYND010000045.1 GCA_902520195.1 Halieaceae bacterium | reverse complement strand
CTATGTGTTCGAGGGCCGTGATCGCCAAACCGGTGACCTTAAGTGGACTGCGACAGAGTTTGATCTGGTATTCGGATCCAACTCCGAGTTACGTTCAGTGGTGGAGTTCTACGCGTTTGACGAGAGCCGGCAGCGGTTTATCAAGGACTTCGCCAGCGCTTGGACCAAGGTGATGGACGCGGACCGCTTCGATATCGAAGATTCCGGCAACGTTGTGGTGAGCGTGGCGCAGTAACGGCTTGCTCTCAAAGTAATAGAAAAGCCCTGCACATGCGGGGCTTTTTTTTAGCTGCGAATATGTAGCGGCGATTGATTCAGTGAGATTGTCGGGTGATATCCACATTGAGTGTCACCGTGGCATTGAGTGAATTGGTAATCAGGCAGGTGTCCTCGGCTTTCTTCAGTACCCGCAAGACCTTCTCTTCTTCCAGCTCCTCCGGGACGCTAATGCGCACTGACAGCGCGATGTGGGTGAATTGCGTTGAACGATCGACACGTTCCAGGGTGCCTGTGGCATCGCAGTCCAGTGCGTGCCAGGTAATCTGGGACGGCCCGGCCGTGGCTCGAAATGTCAGCACGAAGCAGTCAGCGACTGCAGCGATGAGGAGTGCTTCAGGAGACCATTGGTCACCGGGGCCGCCAAACTCTCTAGGTACGTCAGTGGTCAGGTCTTCCAGACCCTGACTGGTAACGCGTACCCGGGATTGATCCGCGTTGGCGGTAGCGATGCAACGGTAGTGGTGGGGGAAATCCTGCATGACAGCCTCGGGGTGGTCAGAAGCGGGCGCAAGGATAGCCGCTCCGTCATCTGGGCGCTATACCAAAATGAACGAAGCGTGAATCCGCATGAGGCCCGTGCCAGTTCAGGCAGAGGGCCGAAAACCGGGTGATGTGCCGAGGGTTTCTGACGATTCCAGCGATGTCCAGACTGGTGCAACATCGAGCAGCGAGTCATCTGTGGGCAGGGAAATGGTCGGGCTCTGACGCCCACCCCGTTGCTTGAGAATTTTGATTTGCCGGTAACCGTCGATATGGATTTTCAGGCTGGCGGGGGAAGCCTGTTCCAATGCTTCAGAAGAGCGAAAGAGAATGGCCGGGGTGCCGTGACTGGCTGCTGCCAGCTGTATTTTGCGCAGCTCCGCATAGCGATAGTCCGTGGCACCCAGCCACACATATACGGCGCTGCAGGTGCTGCTTCGCAAGGCCTGCTCGGTTGACCACAGCACCTCATCGCGGCTCTTGGGATGTACCAGCATGATTTCCTGAAGATCGATCCCTTCGCCGGCGAGGAGTGGGGCGTAAGGGGTATAGGGCGGATCAATGAACACCTGCCACCGGCCCTGACCGGACAATTGTTTCATCATGGGCATGAACACCCCCATGGCATCCAGACCACACTGGTCACTGATGACCTCGATACAGCCGCCGACAGGCCAGCCTCTGTTATACAGTTGTGTATCGAGCACATCGAAACCCGTTCTGACACCGGAAAAGGTGTGGGCGTCGCCATTGGCGGCGGTGCTTTCCGGGTGGAGCAGAACACGCTGCTGTTGACCGAGACTAGACGGATCCATACCGTGTTGGTCCATACCTCTCCAGGTGTCGGCGCGACGGAAAATATCTTCAAGTAGATAATTCATGATGCACTCCCATTTCATATTGCTGCGCCGAATCACTCCCGCCGACAGGTGGCGTATTGATGAAACAGCAACAACAGTAAAAATACTGTATAAATAGACAGTATTTGAGCATGACCCAAAAAGCAAGTGAGAAATTTTCGGACTGTCGTGAAACGCGACAGGTCCATCGATCTGCACTGTCAGACCCGCGCTTTCGGGGCTACTACCCCGCGAGTTGGTTCTCGAGCCTCGGGGCGTGGTTACTGCGTTTTCTGCTGGGATGGAGCGCCTGGGACCTGACTCACTCGGCGACCTGGGTGGGGATTGTCGGTGCTCTGATGCTCGCACCGGCGCTGTTGTTGTCGCCGTGGTTCGGGATTCTGTCTGACAGGGTCAATCCGCGTGAGGGGTTGCGGTTGTCGATGGTGATTCACAGCGCCATCACGTTGACCGGCGCCCTAACGACCTGGCTGGGTTGGTACGACCGAGCGGCCCTGCTGGCGCTTGCGGCGACCCTCGGTGTGGCTACCTCACTGCACTCGCCGATGCGCCTTGCCCTCGTGCCGCTCCTGGTTACCCGCGAGGCGCTGCCCAGCGCGGTGGGGTATTCCGCCATGTCTTTCAATATTGCCCGCATGGTGGGTCCCGCTCTGGGGGCGGCCCTGGTTGCGCAGCTGAACGTCAGCGCCGCCTGGCTGGTCGCAATGATGATGTTCATGGTGTCATTTTGGGGGCTGTCGCGACTGACGATTCAGCGAGATGCCCCTGCGGCGCCCTCGACTTCTTTCGTGGACCAGTTGGTCGCAGGTTTTCGTCATTTGTTGGGCCGATCCGACCTCAGATTGTTACTTGCGCTCACGACGCTCAATGGCCTCTTGGGGCGCACCATCATCGAGTTGCTGCCTGCCCTGTCGGGGCAGGTGTTGCAGGGCGGATCCGCAGAGCTTGCGGTACTGGTCGCCATGGCGGGTTTGGGTTCAGTACTGGGGGGATTGCTGGTGAGTCGTCAGGCGGCTGATCTGGCGCGCCTGATTGTATTGGTGTGTGCAGCCATCGCGCTGGCGGGCCTCGCCCTTATCAGTTTGCAGTGGTTTGCCGGGCTGGTCGGGCTGGCGCTGTGGGTATCGGTACTCAGTATCGTGACCACCGTGGCGGGTACGGGCTCGCAGACGCTCATACAGTTGACGGCCAGTGCAGAGTACCGCGGTCGCGTGATGAGTGTCTGGACCATGCTAGCTATGGGTGCGCCCGCATTGGGCGCCGCCTTGCTCGGTGCGGGGGTGGATGGATTTGGCTTCAGTCGCGTCGCTGTCTGGACGGGAGGCGCGGGGATTGTTTTGGTGATCAGTCTCTACGCGCGCCGCTCGCGTTTACTGGCAGGCGGTAATCCCTGAGCCATCACCACAACCAGACGCTCCAATAAACTCCAGGGCTCTCCCTGCATAAAACCCTTGCTGGCGCCATCCGCGTGAAAGCTGAGGGCCTGCATCTCAGCCAGATCCCGACCGTCCAGCCGGTTCATCGCCGAGTGCACCAGCGCCTGTCGATTGCGCCATACCCCCCGCTGATTCAGTGCCGCATTCACGGGTGTGCCGCCCGCGATTTCCCGCTTCAAATCGGCAAGCAGTCGGACCTCCCGCGAGAGGGCCCACAACAACACAGGGGGTTGAATCGCCTCGGCCCGCAGTCCGCGCAATGTCCGCACGGCGCCCC
>CABYND010000044.1 GCA_902520195.1 Halieaceae bacterium | reverse complement strand
CTGATTGAGGAGCTCCCGCGCTTAAAGCGCTTCTGCCTCTCGTTGACCTCGGATCCCGCTGATGCCGACGATTTGTTGCAAATCACGGTAGAGCGCCTGCTTGAGAAAGGCATGCCGGAGGATGCGCACGTCGCCAGATGGTCGCACAGGGTATGTCGCAATTTGTGGATTGATGAGATTCGATCCAGAGACGTACGGAGTCGATACGCGCAGTCGGAAAGCGCAATCGAAGGGGCCGGTACCACATCGGCCAACACAGACGAATCCGTGCAGCTTGATCGAGTCTCGGCGGCGATGGAACGTTTGCCGCCTGACCAACGCGCTGCGTTAGTTCAGGTTGCTGTAGAGGGATGTTCCTACGCTGAGGCAGCGGCTCTGCTAGAAGTGCCGATTGGTACGATCATGAGTCGTGTCGCTCGAGCGCGAAAAGCGCTGGCTGAAGATTTGGAGTGGAGTGCAGAGAGAGAGGCTTAAGCCTCCGGCATTCGTTACGGCCCACTTGGGAGGGGCCGAAGGGAACAGGGTGATTATGATGAGTGATGATCGTCAGAACGTGGTGGACATGGCTGGAACGCGAGTGGACGACGACCACTTGCTGTCGATGTATATCGATAACGAGCTGGACGCAGAGCGAACCATTGCCTTAGTCAGCAGATTGCGCAATGAGCCCACCCTACGAGCGCGCCTCGAGGTCATGGAAGCCAACGACCAACGAGTGAGAGCGTTGTTTGCCGAATCCAACAACCACGTTCCCGAACATTTAGCACCCATGGTGGCGGCGGAAAACGTGTCCGCACTGGGTATGACTCGGCGCTGGCAGCGCTGGGCGAGCGTCGCGGTAGCTGCCTCGTTTGCCGCAGCAATGGCATTGGTTGTAGACCTGAACCTAACCGATGTGTTTAACCCCATGAGTATGGATCCGCAGCTAGCGAGTGCTTTAGAACAATCCCCCTCACGCGCCACCGGTTGGGACGTTTTGGATAGCAATCGACAATTCCGCTCGGTCCTGACCTTTCCTGCGGCCGACGGACGCTGGTGCCGTGAGTTCCTGCTGAGTCAAAGCGAGTCACACTGGCGCGGTGTCGCCTGCCGGGATGGCGGTGAATGGGCGAACCAGGTCGTGGGTAGCGAAGTCTTCCTCGAGCAGGAAACCCAGTATCGTCCCGCCGGTGCAGGTGACAGCGAGCAGGTGGCGCGGTTTATCGATGAGACTGCGACCGACGTTGCGCTTGGACCGCAGCAGGAAGCAGCGCTGATTGCATCCGGCTGGTAATCTCCGGCTTATCAAATATCTGGCGCGGGTCACGCGCCAAAAAACGAGCAACAACCGAACTCGATCCTGAACCGAATTACGTCCCCTGCGCTACAGCAACGCGCCTTTACCGTGCGACTGCGCAACGGTGACGCCTTGCGCTACACTCACGACCGCAGGCAGTCACCGACTCGCCAAAGATAATCTGTAATCGAGAGTGTGACACTGATCAATGGGTACCTGATGCCGCTGACCGGCGGCGTGTTATTGCCTACCGGCGATGTGGCTGCTGCGTTCACTGAGCCGTATCGCCGGCATTAGCGGCATTGCCTGGGGGTCCCTTGCAGGGCCCGAACGCGCTTGGCACTGGCTATTTTTAACGGGCCTGATGGCAGGCGGCTTGCTGGCACACAACGTTATAGGTCAACCCATGCCGGCTGAATCCGCAGCGCCCTTATGGCTGATTGCCGCCACCGGACTCCTCGTTGGTCTGGGTACGCGCATGGGTGGCGGCTGCACCAGTGGTCACGGGGTGTGTGGACTGGGTCGACGATCACCGCGATCATTGGTCGCGACGGCGACACTCATGACACTCGGCGTCGTCACCGTATTCATCATGCGAAGCGTGACGGGAGGCGCAGTATGAAGGCGTGGCCCGCTTTAATATCAGGCGCACTGTTCGGACTTGGACTGACCTTGTCGGGTATGTCAGACCCGGCCAAAGTGCTGGGATTCCTGAACATCACCGGAGAGTGGATACCCGATCTGATCTTCGTCATGGGCGGCGCTATGGTCGATACCTTTCTGGTCACACCGCTCGTCACGGCAAGAGAAGCGCCGTTGCTGGCATCGACTTTTTCCGTACCCGGCAAACAGCTTTTGGACCGACGTCTGTTTGGCGGCGCCGTGTTATTTGGCATTGGCTGGGGATTATCGGGCTACTGCCCAGGACCTGCCTTGGTGAGCTTGCTGTGCGGCTACAAATCTACCGTGGTGTTTTGCGTGGCCATGTTCGCTGGGATGGCGCTGGAAGGCCCACTCCGCCGCCTGGTCGCCTCATCTTGAATACTGGCGAACTCGTTCACCTAGGCGCGGCTATGACAGGTCCAGCGCAAACTGTTTGAGCACATTGAGCGGGACAATCTCAAGCGTTTTTTGGTGGGTCGCTCGCAGATAAAGTCTCGGCGCTTTCCCGGCTGCGTGGGCCTGATGCCAGCGTATTGCGCACAAACACCATCGATCACCCGCTTTCAGTCCGGGGAAGCCATATTGAGGCACCGGCGTCACCAAATCGTTGCCAGCTGATGCCGAGAAAGAGAGAAACTCATCCGTCATCTGTGCACAAACTGTGTGCAGGCCATGATCCATTGGCCCGGTGTGGCAGTGCCCATCGCGAAAGAATCCGGTTACCGGGTCTTGGCAGCAGAGCTCGATGGGCAACCCCAACACATTGAGCTGCTTGGGCGGCTCACCCGATGGCTCTCCCATTGTTGTCTCTCCCGTGAGGATTACATGACGAAATCAACACCGACGTGCCGTGTTTTTACCGCCGGGCTACAGTAGCATCATATCGACACGAGCAGGACGCCCCACGCAATGTTGAACCCCGACAACCACCTCGGTATTTTTGCTGCCCTCATGGGGTTAGCCGCGCTCGCCTTCTGGTTACAAACGACACGCTTGGGGGCACTACTAACCGGAACAGTGCTGGTGATTTTGATGGCGATTGTCGCGGCCAATGCCGGACTCATCCCCCATCAAGCGCCCGCCTATGACTTCGTCTTTACCTATCTGGTGCCCGTGCTGATTCCCCTTTTCCTCCTGCAGGGAGACGTTCGGCGACTTCTGCGTGAGGCATCGCGAACGACCCTCGCTTTTATAGTGGCTTCGGCGGGCACAGTGGCTGGCGTCCTGCTGGCCATCTCCCTACTCGATCTCAGCACACTGGCAGGGAGCGCAAATATCGCCGCTGTGGACAAGGAGAGTGCTATCGCCGGCTTGTTCGCCGCGACCTACATAGGCGGGTCCGTGAACTACGCCGCGTTGGGCGAGATGACCGGACTATCCAACGACGCCTCTTTTTTCTCCGCAGCCACCGCCGCGGACAATCTGTTTAGCGCTATTTTTCTGAGCGTATTGGGGCTGTTACCCGGGGTGCAGTGGCTCGCTCGACGCTTTAAGGCCCACCCACAGACGAAAAATCCTATCTCAAGCGGCGAGGGCACTGAGAACAATACGGTGTCGATTACACCCACCT
>CABYND010000043.1 GCA_902520195.1 Halieaceae bacterium | reverse complement strand
ATTGACCGTGGACTATCGAAGTACCGACGGCTTTTACTACAACTCATTTTTAGACGATAGCGTCGTGGATGACGCAGAAAACTATGCTGTTCAAGGCCGCATAGTGATCGATCCTACCGATGACCTGTCTATCGATACAAAGATTCGCTACGGCAAATCTGAGGCCGCAGCAATCACGTTTAATGCCGCTTTCGAACTACCCCCATTCGTGCCATTTGGTACGCCCGGCTCCGAATCGTTCTATCAAGACGTCAACACTCATGAATTTATTTTCGCCGGAAATGTTAGACCCGTAAACGAGCAGGACGTCTTAGAATTTAGCGTCAAAGCCGACTGGGAGATGGATTGGGCTACTATGAGTACATGGGCCTTCTATAGCGACACTGAAGACACGTTCATCGCGGATGGAACGTCAGGAGCATTCGGCTTTTACGGCGGGACCGCGGCCTGCATCAACTCGCTTGATGCGTTAACTCCGTCATACACTCCAAATGTGCCCGGCGGCGTCACTGCGCTTCCGGCGCCGACCTTTATCTTTGGATCGGCTCCCGGTGCTCAGGTACTTCCCCCGTACAGTCCCTCGACTTGCGATGGATTTCAGTATCAAGAGCGGTTCCAGAGAGACCTCAGCATGCAATTCCAGTTAACGTCGCCTGCGGATCAGCGCTTGAGATGGCAAGCAGGAGTATATTTTCTAGATATTGAGCGTTACCAGGCAGTCACGCAGCAACGGGACGATGGCAGTAATTGGCCAAACCCTGCTAGTGGCGTGAGACGCATAGTTTATAGCGAGTTTACCGACGCAATGGTGAATGACACCTTCGACACACAGACCTTTGCTGTCTATGGTTCGATGAGTTTCGACGTGACTGAAGCGCTAGAACTTTCAGTCGCTTTGCGTTACGACAGCGAAAAACGCGAGGTCACCAATAATGTTCCGTCCCCTGCGGATGGGGCCTTGAGCAACTACATTGACTATTGTGGCGGTCAGTGCACACTCAACGGACAGCCCTTAAACGGGTCACCATTAAACCCTGGCTTCGTAAATTTCAATGACTTTACTGTTAGTTCAAGAATACCGGGCAATACAAAGACGTTTGACCAAGCTCAGCCCAAAATCAGCCTAACGTGGGATATGAGTGACGACACGACGATCTATGGTAGTTGGGGAGTTGGCTTTAAAGCTGGAGGCTTTAACAATCTAGGGGCAAATTCCATTGTGGATTACTACCTCGTTCAAAACGGCGGTGCTTTAACAGCACCACCGGACGTCATAAGAAAGGAAACCTCAAGTTCATTTGAGCTTGGTTTCAGATCCACTTTATTGAACGGGAGCCTCACTCTAAACGGCGCTGTTTTCCATACTGATGTCGATGATATGCAGTTTTTTGAGTTTTTCGTGGGCCCATTCGGCCTCCTAAGAACAGCAGAAAATATTGACGAGGTTTCGCTCAGCGGCTTCGAACTCAGCGCCGCGTGGGCCGTTACAGACAACCTCAGAATTGACGCGGGCTACTCGGCGGTTGACGGTGAAATCGACGTCAATAATCTCCGTCCTTACACTGCAGGAAACGAAGTGCCAAATAACCCAGAGTTCACAGCTAATGCAGCTATCCAATATACGGTCCCCGTTGGTAATGCTGAGTTATTTGGCCGATTGGAGTACTCTTACAAAGGTGATACCTGGTACCACACCGTGCAAGATGATGTAGTGCCCGCCACTCTTTTTGGCGGTCCCCCAGCAAACTATGGGCAGACAGATGGCGTAGGCGGGACTATGGTTGATGCATACGGCCTGACAAACGCTAGAGTGGGGGTGCGCTGGGAAAAGTGGAGTATCACGGCATTCGCTAGGAACCTCACGGATGAAGAGTTTGTGGCAGAAGTGATACTTGCACCGGAGTTTGGGGGAGCGTTCGTGGCACCTGGAACTCAAAGACGTGTAGGTGTCGAGATGCGGTATCAATTTTAAAAGCCACCTACTCCTGTGAGTAAAAAAGCAGGGCTATGCCCTGCTTTTTTTAACCCCGGCTATGAAAGTGCCAAACTTTTAGACTGGATCGCCAATCGTAAAATCCTCATAAACTTACGGTGGTTCCCCCATCTACTGCTATTACCTGCCCTGTCAGATAACGAGCTTTGTCTGACAGGAGAAATACTGCCACATCCGCAATGTCCTCTGGATTGCCAACCCGCCCAAGGGGGACGGTTTGAGCAAAAGCAGCCAAACCCTCCTCACCTAAGGAATTTATGGGGTCCAATGTTTGAGCGGAGCGAATCACACCAGGTGCAATACCATTCACTCTAATACCTTTGCTGGCGAACTCCAGCGCGGCGGATCTGACTAGGCCCATTACGCCTCCTTTGCTCGCCACGTAAGGAATATGCTCCGACCAACCCAACACGGCGCCCACAATCGAACTAATGCAAACAACAGAGGATTTATCGGCCTCAAGCAGACCTGGCAGTGATGCACGAAACACACGCATCATCCCTTTCAAGTTGACATCCAAAGTCTGATCCCAATCTGCATCTTCGAGTGACGACAGCGGTAAGGTTCGCGCTATACCTGCGTTTAACACCAATGCCTCAAGAGTCACAAATCTGTCTAGTACATCAGTCAGTACACGATTCACAGCTTCAGTATTAGTCACATCAACATGATGGAACTCAGCCGAGAGACCGCATTTTTGGATTTCTGCAACTACCTGCGCACCCTCGTCGTCTAGGATATCAGTGACGATGACATGGTAATTCGCTTCTGCAAGCGCCAAGGCAGTAGCTCGCCCCAAACCGATGCCGGCTCCAGTTACGATTGCGGTACGTTGTGACATTTTATTTCTCCGAAAAATTAGAACAAGCATCAATTTGCCCATTAAGAGAACAAAGGGCAACTCCCGCTCTTGGTGTGCAAAACCACTGACCCACATAGGATTGCGTCGAGCTCTCAATTTGCGTGCGCCCATTGGCGTCAACAATCTGCTGAGCTATATTCTTGCGGTACCGCACAAATATTGAGGATAAGCTCCATGCCGAGTCCATACACGGAACAGAACACCCACAACGCCCTGCCCAATACCAGCCACGACGAATTGTCGCGGCAGCACTTTGTAAGATCCTTCAAAGAACACATCGTGGAATCGCTCCACCCAGGACTTAAGCTCGCCTATGAGAAGAGAGCGCGACCTCAATATGTTGCAAAGCACCAAAGAGAGCCAGAGACAATCCAAGAAGTAGGTGAAGTAATGAAGAAGGATCCGCATTATCAGGCTTGGAGCTCCCTTCTCCGCACCAGTCAGGAAATGATGTGGTCTTCAACGCAAATACCCGTAGAACGGGCAATCGTCGATCTGGCCGCTCAGTCTGCTGATAATACGCTTGGTAGCTTGACCCTGAACCCGAACCTAGAAATTCCAAGCTACCACACAGCCGTCGATATTCACTGCCAGCCAGGTGGCTACCACACTGAGTACATCGACGGTGACGTGGCGCAAGGTGCTATCTACGACAGAGCTGTATATCTCTATGCAATGGGGCAAATGGGTAGAAACAACGCCGATATGGGCGATAGCACCGTAGCATGGTTGAGGCAAAATCACCCTGAATTTAAGCCTAGTCGCATTCTAGATATGGGGTGCGCTGTGGGCCACAGTACGTTGCCTTATGCGATTGCGTACCCTGGGGCGGAGGTACACGGGATTGATGTAGCGGCACCGATGGTCCGTTACGCCCATGCCCGAGCATCTGCGATGGAGAGTACTGTTCATTTTTCGCAACAGAACGCTGAGCATACGCAATTTGAGGATGAATCTTTCGATTTGGTTGTATCGCACATCTTACTCCATGAAACGTCCTCTGCTGCCATCAAAAACGTCATCAAAGAGTGCTGTCGTCTATTGAAACCGGGCGGATGGATGCTGCACGTAGAAACCCCACCATACGAGGGCATGGAGGCTTTTGATCAA
>CABYND010000042.1 GCA_902520195.1 Halieaceae bacterium | reverse complement strand
TCGCACTTGGCGAGCAGCTGGCGGTGGCGCTCAAGGCTTGGAGTGCGGCGCGGACTGCCGCGGCTAAGTTGGGCAGTGATTATCAGGACAGTCAGCAGGACTGCTGGGCAAATATGCAGTCGCTGTTGTCGCCGAGTACCCTCCGCTATGCCGGTAGCGAGTGGCTGCGGGAGTACCCTCGCTATGCCAAAGCGGCAGAGCACCGGATCAGCCGTCTAAACGGACAATTCCTGAAAGATCAAAAGGCACTGGAGATGCTGATTCCTAGGCAGGACAAGCTTCTTGCCGCGGCGGATGGTTATCCGGGGCTTCTCAGGCTTTGCGCCGAATCAGATCAGTACCGCTGGATGCTCGAAGAATTTCGGGTGTCATTGTTTGCGCAGCAAATGAAAACGCGCCTTCCGGTCTCCGGCAAACGCCTTGATCAGCAGTGGCTGAAAGTGCAGCAGTGGATCGAGCACAATCCGCGGTGACCCTCGCAGAACGCCGACTGGACTGGTGACCCCAGCGGTCAATAGCGTTAAAGTAACCCGATCAGTCATGCTGGCGTAGCAATCAGCGTCAGCTGGACAAGGAGCCAAGAGAGCTCAGTATGATGCGGTACGCCACAATCCGTTTCCCACATTCCTTTGCGTCAATCGCGACGCGGGCTGCCCGTGTGTCTCTGGTAGCGCTTGCGCTCATGGTGCCTGTCGTCGAGGCGCAAACGCAGGAAGAGATCGACCCCTGGGAAGGCTACAACCGATGGATGTTCGATTTTAACGGCGACACCGACCGTTGGATAATCCGACCCTTGGCGAAGGGTTATGACGCCATCATGCCCGAGTTCGGTCGCGTCGGCGTGAACAACTTCTTCAGCAACTTCTATGACTTCAACGGCGCGCTGAACGCACTTCTGCAGGGACGGATCGAGCAGGCGGTAAGCAACTCGTTCCGCGTGGTTGCGAACTCGACCATTGGTCTTTTCGGTTTGTTCGATGTGGCATCGATGGCGGACATTCCGCGCTACGAGACTGATTTTGGCCACACCCTCTCGATCTGGGGCGTGCCTCGGGGCAATTTCCTTGTACTGCCGATCATTGGGCCAAGCACCGTGCGCTCATCCTTTGGTGCGAGTATTGATGCGTACATTTCGCCCTCTCGCCAGATGATGAATGATGAGGCCTACTGGGGTCTGCGCGCGTTTAACGTGCTCGATATTCGTGCCAGTCTGCTCGACGCCGAGGAGATCATGACCGGCGATCGCTACGTCTTTTTCCGCGACGCGTACCTGCAGAGCCGCGCCGCGCTGGAAGCCGGAGGACAGGTCAAAGACAACTTCTCCGAGTTTGACAGCGACTGGGACGAGGAAGAATTCTGATGCGTCGCCAGCGGTGGATCCAGCGCTGCTGACATGACTCAGGCGGGTTCGGTGTTGGTAGTCGATGATCAGGCGGACCGCGCGTCTGCACTGGTCGCCGCATTGGATGACCCGCATCACCGCTACGAAATCACCCCCGAAACCCCCGATATCGAGGCTGTGCTCGGCCCGGAGAGCCCCTGGGATTGTGTGATCTGCCACGTGGAGTTGCTCAACGTGTCCTGGGCGTCGGTGCGCCGCGTGATGCGTAATTTCGATGTACAAGTGCCCGTGCTGGCAGTGAGTGACCACCGCGATATGGACAGCATGACCACCGCGCTCGGGTTGGGCGCGGCCAGTTTTTTTGTGAATCCCGCCGAGAAACCTGGCCTGGTCAGGCGGGCGATTGAGCGCAGCGTGCATCACCGGCAATTGCAGCGCGATCTGGTGGAGTCCAACGAAAGCCTAGAGCGGGCCAACACAGAACTCAGCCACTCACTCAGGATTCTCCAGCAGGATCAGGCGGCGGGGCGCCAGGTACAGAAAGCGATGTTCCCCGCGCACTCTCTCAAAGCGGGCGATTACTGGTTCAGCCATCGCATCCTGCCCTCGCTCTATTTGAGCGGCGACTTCACCGATTACTTCAAGGTGGGCAAAAGCAAGGTGGTGTTCTTTTTGGCCGACGTATCGGGGCACGGCAGTTCCTCGGCCTTTGCCACCGTGCTCCTGAAAAACCTGTTTGCCCGCAAGCGCTCGGACTACCTGCGACGCGACGATAAGACCGTGATTAACCCCATCGAGATGCTGGCCCTCGCCAATCGTGAGCTGCTCGAGCTCCACGTAAACAAGTACGCCACCATGGTGGTGGGCTGCCTAGACTATGAGGCGAACACGCTCCAGTACTCCGTGGCCGGTCACTTGCCCAAACCCGTGCTGATGACGCGGGATCGTGTCGAGTACCTGCCCGGCGAGGGCATGCCGGTTGGACTGACCCCCGAGGCGAACTACGGACTCGAGGAGACGGCCCTGCCAGAGACCTTCATGCTGGTGCTGATGTCCGATGGCGTGCTGGAAACCATCGAGGCGGTCGACCTGATTGAGCGCGAGAAAACGCTACTTGCACGCTTGGGGGGCACGCTGGAAAAACCGGGTGACTTGATTCGCCGGCTGGATTTGGGCGAAGTGACCTCAGACGATTTGGCCGACGATATTGCAGGGCTCTTCGTGAGCCGGGGTGTGGGATGAGCGATTGCCGAATTTGTGCAGCCTCCAGCGAGGGCGCCCACGTGCTGAAGCTCGAGGGCGACGTGCGTCTGACTATGTGCACTGCGCTGGACCAATACTTTCAGTCGATGTTTGCCGAGCCCGGTTTTATGAGCGTGTGGGTGGATGTGACCGAGGCCGACGGGCTCGATAGTACCACCCTCGGCATGCTCGCCCAGCTGGCGATTCAGACCAAAGAGCGTTTCGATTTTAAGCCCGCTATTTTTAGCACCAACCCGAGCATCGATCGCCTACTCGACACCATGGGCTTTGATCAACTCTTTGAGCGACGCAACGAATGTTGCAACACCGACTCGATGATCACGGAAATTCCCGCAGTGCCCTGCGAGGAGGGTGAAGTAAAAAAACAGGTGCTAGAAGCGCACCGCACGCTCATGTCGATAAGCGATGAGAACGCCGATGCGTTCAAAGATTTAGTCAGCTCCCTTGAGCGGCCATAAACCGACCTGGCCGCCGCGTGGGCCTGCCTACCCAGATGTTTCGGTCAGCGCATACACCTTGTCGATAATGGCCTCGACCTGCAGCTCGAGTGACGCGTAGTCCATCTCTGCCACCAGCTCGAGCTTGAGCTCGTGCAACATCTCTATGACTTCTTTCAGTTCCGCTTCGTTCGACACCACTGCCTCGTCACCACGTTGTGGTCGATGGTTGGAGCTGAGATGTTAAATCACGGGCAGTACGTTTGATGATGGCAGGTGCCGACTGACGGAAGAAAACCGCTACAAAACCAAAACAGAAGAGGAGGGTCCCCGGTTGCCCGGTGACTCAAGCCATAAATTAATGGTTTGAGAGCTTACTGCATGGTGATAGGCGGAACTGTTAGCCGCTCTCAAGCTTCAAAGCTAAGCTCTCAGCTCTCAGGTCTCAGCATTGAGCCTTGATCCCTCAGCTAGCGGCAGCTGCGCGCTCGGGTGGGATTGCTGCAAAGGCCATCGCCTCGAGCAGAATCTTCACGTCTGACTCGCCTTTCTGCGCGTGCTCGCTAAGGTGTCGCCGGTATTGCCGCCCACCATAATGCCCATGGTACAGCCCCAGCATGTGGCGGGTCACGTCATACAGCCGCGCACCATCGGCCAGTTGCTGCTCGATGTAGGGAAGCATGGCTTCAATCGCGGCTTGACGATTGATGCTGACCGCATTATTCGCTCCAAACAGTCGGATATCGACCTCGCTGAGTAGCCACGGGTTCTGATAGGGCGCCCGGCCGAGCATCACGCCATCAACGTGCTTCAGATGCGTCTCGCAGGCATCTAGCGTTTCGATACCGCCGTTGATGACAATAGTGAGTTGGGGGAAGTCGCGCTTGAGGTGATACACCCAGTCGTAATTCAGCGGCGGGATCTCGCGGTTCTCTCTGGGCGAGAGCCCCTGCAGCCAGGCTTTGCGCGCGTGCACAATGAATACCTCGGCACCGCCTGAGGCCACCGTACCCACAAAATCGACGAGTTCCGAGTAACACTCCTGGTGATCAATGCCGATGCGATGCTTCACGGTGACGGGGATGTCGCAGGCGGCGCGCATTGCAGAGATGCAGTCGCGCACTAAGGCAGGCTCGGCCATCAGGCAGGCACCAAAGCGGCCGTTTTGCACTCGGTCGCTGGGGCAACCGCAGTTGAGATTGATTTCGTGATACCCCCATCCCTCACCGAGCGCCGCGCACCGGGCGAGGTCAGCCGGCTCGGCCCCCCCCTAACTGCAGCGCCACCGGGTGTTCCTCGTCGTTAAAGCGCAAATGGCGCTCGACATCGCCATGCAGAAGCGCACCAGTGGTGACCATCTCGGTGTATACCCGCGCATGGCGTGTGAGCGTGCGCCAGAAGCGCCGGCAGTGCCGGTCGGTCCAGTTCATGCAGGGCGCGGTGCTAAAGCGCCAGGGGCTGTGGAGTTCGCTGTGAGGATTCAGATATGTCACTCAGTGCCACCCGCTGGAGGTTGAAACGTAATGTGTCGTGTTGGTGTGTTGCGTCGCATTGCTCGCGGAGCTCGGTAGGATACCGCCTCCAGCCAAAATCCCCAGTCGCCGGCCCGGGAAAATCACCGGCCGACCAGAAACGACTCCCCTAAAAGGGGGTTGCCTTGCGCTCAACTGAACACGACGCTCGATCCTCTTTCAGCGCGCTACTGCTTGCGGCCATTGCCTTACAGAGTCTGTTGTCACCGCTCGCGATTGCAGAAAAGGGCGCGTCTGGCGGGGAGTGCATCCCTTGACCAGGTTGTTGTCCGGTTGCCGTCGAGTTTTACATACTAAACGTCACCGATCAGTCACAAAACGTGGTCACAATGCTGAATCACCAGCCATCGCCCCGCGCTAGCTAGAATCCAACCAGCAATTACTTGAGTGAGAACCCCCATGCCCACACCCCTTCGCCGCCGTTGTTTACTTCAAGCCACCGGTGCCTCCTTGGGCGCGCTCTCATTGCGT
>CABYND010000041.1 GCA_902520195.1 Halieaceae bacterium | reverse complement strand
GAGCGGACCATGCTGATGTAGAAGCCGCTGAAAACGCTATCGAGATTTTCAAGACCCGCGGTCAGAGAACGGCCAGATTTTAACGTAGCGAGGATTTCTTCCATCACAGCCCGGTGTGCCCCGAAAGGCGCGGAATCGATCTGTACCTTCATGGCGCGATCAAGCGGCAAACCTGCCTGCAGCAGAATACCCAGCTCGGAGGTGAATCGAAGCACCTGCTCGGGGGTGACCCGCTCAATTTTAGCGCCGATACCCGGCAGGGAAAGTCCTTTTCCGGCGCTGCCAGCACTACCGCCTGCGGGCGCGTACAACGCCGAGCTGCCGGCGGGCTTCAAAACTATCGGCGTGAGCCCGCGGGCACGTAGCGCGCGGGCTGCACTTTGCAAGTCAGCCGCAGATTCAACACCTCGCTGCACACTGCCCGATCGATCAGAGGCACGATATTCAAAAGCGGCCATTGCCAGGTCTCCACGGCCCTCAGTCGAGGTCCAGCTCCGCCTGGTCCTGAGTCACACGCAACACCTCATCGATGGAGGTTTGCCCGGCCAACACCTTTCGCATGCCATCCTCATACAGCGTCGCCATACCTTTAGCGCGGGCGACTTCCCGAAGCTGATTGGCATCAGAACCATCGAGAATCGCACGCTGAATTTCGTCATCGATCAAAAAGAGTTCGTGAATCGCAGACCGCCCGGAGTAGCCCGATCCCTTGCATTGGTCGCACCCCACCGCCTCATAAACCTCGGCATCGTTGGGCACTTCCCCGGTCATACCTAAGCGCGTCATTTGTTCGGCGTCGAGCCGCGCCGGCCTTTTGCACGCGGGGCAGAGCTTACGCAACAAGCGCTGCGCCAACACACCATTGACCGCCGCCGTGATCAAGAAGCGTTCCACACCCATATCCACCAGCCGGGTAATCGCGCCCGCAGCCGTGTTGGTGTGCAGTGTGGACAGCACTAGATGACCCGTCAGCGCCGCCTGTACCGATATCTGCGCAGTCTCGGTATCCCGCATCTCACCGATCATGATGATGTCGGGGTCTTGCCTGAGAATGGAGCGGAGCGCGCGGGCAAAGGTCAAGTCGATCTGGGACTGCACCGGAATCTGGTTAATGCCCTCAAGCTGGTATTCGACCGGGTCCTCCACCGTAATGATCTTTAGCGAGTCAGAGTCGAGATTGGACATCGAGGCATAGAGGGTTGTGGTCTTGCCAGAGCCGGTCGGACCTGTAAGCAGCAATACCCCGTGCGGTCGATTCAGCAGCCCAAGGTAGCGCTTAAGAATATCGGGACTAAACCCCATTTCTTCGATATCAAGCCGAACGCTTTGACGGTCCAGCACTCGCATCACCACACACTCACCATGAACCGTGGGCAGAGACGATACCCTGAGGTCCAGCTCGTGACCCTTGATACGCATCATGATGCGGCCGTCCTGAGGAAAGCGGCGCTCGGCAATATTTAAATTTGCAAGCAGCTTAATGCGCGAGATCACCGCTGCGGAGAGCCGTTCGTCTACCTTAGTGGCGCCATCCTGGAGCACACCGTCAACGCGGTAGCGGATGCGGAGCCCCTCGTCGACCGATTCGAGGTGGATGTCGGACGCGCCTAAATCCAGTGAACGCTGAATCAGCTGGTTCACCAGCTGAATGACCGGCGTTTCACTGGCAAGATCTTTGAGATGCTCGACAAATTCGGCGTCGTTAACAGCGGATGGGCCGGGGCTATCAAGTTCGTCCACCTGATCGCCCTGGACATAAAGCTCGAGCGCCGCTTCTATGTCACCTGCTACCCCGAGCTGAAGCTCTATTTGCTTGCCAGTGGCCAGCTGCAGCGCTTTCCTGACGAAATCATCCTGAGGTTTTAGCGCCGCGAATGTAATGCTACTCCCTGTCGAAGACAGCGGGACGACATCATTGTTGAGCAGAAATTGCTCACGCAAGCCCTCTACAATAACAGGCGCCTCCGGATAAACAGATTTTTCGGCCACGGGCAGGCCCAGCTCTTCGCTAAGATATTTGACCACGTTTGACTCAGCGACGAGACCCAGGCGCACGAGTGCCTCCCCCAACATGCAACCCATTTCGCGCTTGGCGAGCCGCGCCCGCTCGAGGTCACGATCGCTGAGGAGGCCCGCAGAGACTAGTCGCTCCCCCATCGGCATGGCGTTGACGTTTTGTACGTTGAGCTCCTGCGTCACCATAACTATCCTGTAGGGCCTTGTCTTAGGGGGCGTTGGATTGACGGACTGAGATCTAACCTTATTCCTGAAGTATCGGCTGGCCGTTCCGCACTTTAACATCGCATCCGCACGCGCTCGGATCAGTGAGGGGTAGTTCTGACATCTACTGTTACTAAGTTATCTAACTTTGTTGGGTTGAATTCACTGCGCCCTCATCAGTAAGCTTCGCCGAAACCCGCTTCCTTGATTGGTATACGCCAAAATATCCCCGACACCGTACGGCTCTGATCACCATGCAACAGCGCAATGTGCTCCTGCACTATCACATTTTCAAGAACGCGGGCACGACATTTGAGCGAGTGTTAGATGAGAACTACGGCGATGGCCACATCACCTTTGACGGTCCTTTCTCCTTCTCAGTGATTAATCAAGACCAGCTCAGCACGATTATTCAGAGGCACCCCAACGCGATAGCCTGCTCTTCCCATCAGATTCATTTGCCGCCGCCCTCAGCAACACAATTTAGGCCCATTCCGGTGGTTTTTATTCGCAACCCGTTGTTGCGTATACGATCGGTGTTTCTGTTCGGCGAGCGCAGCGCGGAAAAAGTGCTCGAGACGGTGAAACGGCCGGACCCTCTAGCAGGACTTGAAGAGTGGATAACCCAAAAACTCTCGGAAAATCTTTTGCAAGTCTCCAACCTGCAGACCAGCATGCTGAGTCGCTGCTACAACCTGCCGCCAAAACTGGAGGGGCGGGACGGACGCGCGCATCTTGACCTACAGCTTGCAATCAATCACCTCAGCTTGGTGCCTTGCTTGGGCCGGGTGGAGTACTTTGATATCGATGTATCTAGTTTCACTGAGACGCTTTCTAGGTTCGACATACCCTTTGTCTATACAAAGCGACGTGCCGAGAACGTTAGCTCACCAGATTTTCAAAACACCGTTGAGGAACAGCTTCGGTCAATGGAGCAGAGTCTCTCCCCTGAAACATGGGAAAAGCTACATTGGCTGAACCACCAAGACCTCGCGCTTTACGAGATCGCGCACGAGATGGTGGAAAAGCGGCTAACCAGTGGTTTCGAAATTCCTCTCATCTAGCCAAGGCGCCAAAGCATGCCGCAACGCTTCCTCAGCGACCTCAGGGGTAAAGCGACCCACGAGCGATGCGGCCCCTCTTTCTGACAGGGCCTGCCATAGCTCACGGTTGTTACACACGTTGGCAACAGAATCTGCAAAACACTCAGGCGTCTCTGCGACCATGACCTCTCGTTCATGAGTCAAACCCATCCCCTCGAAAGCGTCAGGAGACCCCACAACAGGGAGCCCATAACTCAGCGCTTGATTGACCTTTCCTTTAACCCCGGCCCCGTATCTGAGCGGGGCAATCGCTAGTTTGCAAGACTCATAGTAAGGCGTCAGATCCTCCACAAACCCCAGCATCTTAAGTCCTTTGGACTCTCCGATTTTTTTCAGCCGATCGGGCATGCGGCTACCGATAATGTAGGTCTCCAAATCGGGACAGAGCTCAGTCAGCAGTGGCCAAATCTCGTTCGCGTAATATTCCACCGCGTCGACATTTGGAGGGTGCTGGAAGCCACCCACAAACATCAATCCACTGCGGCCGTCAAAGCCGGGCCTGTTATGACCAACCTCATGAATGTTGCTGATTACTGCGACCTTAGCATCGGGTTGCTCGTCGGCCAGCTCCGACACTTCGGCTTCGCTCACTACGATCGTCAAGTCAGACTGCGAGATCACTTCCATTTCTTCACGAAAGGCTAGCACCGCGCTATCCGCAGTGCTTTTTTTGCCATCCAGCTCAAATTGGCGCCGCAGTCGCAGGTAATGTAAGTCAATTGTGTCAAACCAGATTTTTGCGGCCGGATTGACATCTCGAACGGTTTGGATGTGTTGAATAGCTACGTAGTGACGACACAAAGTTACGATATCGAATTCCGCGCCGTGCTGTCCGAGGTAGTCTCTCACCGAGCTGAAAAAAGGCGCATGAATTACCTCGACACCCTCGCGTGATAACTGTGATCGATACTGTTCTTCACCGTCCAGGTTGTCGGCCACATAGGTCACCTTGCATCCCATTCGCACGAGAATCCGCATCAGACGGATCGTTCGTAGTGATCCAGAATCCTGGTCGGGCGTCAGCATGCAGGCTTCGATCCATAAAATTCTGGCTCTTGCGGGACGGTCGCGCTCCAACATTGGCTCAACACCATTTGAACGATGCTGACTAAGAACCTGTTGCCACTTGTCAGCGAACCGCCGTTTATTCCACACCTGATACGCCTTGATACCGACACCAGTGTCGGTGCCGTGAGAAACACCCTCAAAATGCGTCACTACCGCGAGAGGCTGATACATCACGCGATGGCCAAGGCTTCGGATCGCAAAGCACAGATCCGTGTCCTCGTAGTAAGCTGGCGCAAAGTCCTCATCGAAACCACCCAACTGCTCCCAAAGTTTGCGCGACACCATCAAGGTAGCTGCCGAACCGTAGTCCACTTCCCGCGGATAATTGAACTTGGGGTCTTTAGGATGCTCGCCACGACCCCAGTTCCAAGCTGAACCGTCAGACCACACGATGCCACCAGCCTCTTGCAACCTGCCATCGGCGAAACGAAGCTGGGCGCAGACGGCTCCCACATTGTCAAAATGCGTGAAGCTTTCAAGCAGTGCGTTTACAGCCCCGGCATGTAAAAAGGTGTCGTTATTCAAAAGCAAAATATAGTCGCCCCGCGCCGCGCCCACAGCGCGATTGCAGGTGCGCAGGAAACCCAGATTCTGTGTATTGCGAATGAGCTGAGCTCCTGACACATGCATCGAGGCCAAGTTCAGCGGCTCAGCGAAGGCATCATCAACCACCAAGACCTCGAAGGCTGTTTCGGTGGCTTGCTCAGCCAGGCTGGCGAGGCAACGCCTCGTGACGTGGTGTTCTCCGTAGGTGGGGATAATGACAGAAACAATCGGTCGATCGCTCTCCTGAAAGACAATGGGGCCCTCCGGAGGTGAAGCAAGTTCGTCAGTCCCAACGATAAACCGTGTGCGCTCAGCGTCGCGACTGCGCCAGGCGAGCCGTCGCGTTATCGCGTCGCGCAACGTAGGCCAACCACCGTGGCCATAGTGATAACGTGCGAACACGAGAACGCGACGACACCACTCAACACGTGCTTTTACGGAAGGTAAAATTGAACGCGATCCCTGCACGATCATGCGCAAAGGCGCGGTGATTCGCCAAGATGTGCTTGTCTCCAGCTCTCGAAACCTCTCAGACTGCCGAAAAAGCTCTTCATC
>CABYND010000040.1 GCA_902520195.1 Halieaceae bacterium | reverse complement strand
TGGCGAGACTCTGACAGCTGGGATCAGCTCGGCCGGTGTCCACATTGTCAAGATTAAGAGCCGCTACAGCAGCACGGCTCCCGCTGGTAATTATACTTTCAGTTTGTCGTTTGAAGCAGATGTGGTTGATGCTCGTGATAGTGTCCAGAGGCTCTACGTAGCATATTTTAACCGTCCCGCCGACCCTGCGAGCCTCGACATTTTCTTGGATCTGTTGCCTTCGGAGCCAACCTTCGAGGAATTATTAGCAGTAGCCGAGCGCTACTTTAGCCCCTCGAGAGAGTATCTAGATTTGTACTCTGGCATGAGCAATGCCGAGATTGTGAATACTCTCTATCAGAATTTATTCTCGCGAGACGCGGAGCCAGCAGGTCTTATTCATTGGACTGGGCGTTTAGAAAATGGACAGGAAACGATAGCGACTATTGCATTGCAACTTACTTTCAGTGCACAAGGCACTGATGCAAAAGTGATACGCAATAAGATCGCTGTCGCGAATCAGTTTACTAAAAGCGTCTCAACGACCGTCGCTAATATCACCGGCTACAGCGGAAACGATGCCGCAGCGTCTGCCCGTAATTGGCTCCGAAAAGTTGATCACACAGATTTAGCTTACGAGACTGCCATTTCCACGCTTGAGCAAGCCATAAAAGATGCGGTGGCAGCGACTGATAGGGATGGAGACGGTGTGCCCGATAATCGAGACGGCGAACCTAATGACCCAGCTCAAACTCCACCCACCGCTGTAATTACTCTCTCGGCTAAATCAGGCCGTACTCCACAATTAGTGAATTTCAATGGAGATAAGTCAATTGCAGGAAATAGTAGTAACTCCTTTGTATCGTTCGATTGGGACTTTGGTGACGGTAACACCGCCTCGGGCGCCCAGGTTAGCCACACTTATGTCGAAGCCGGTGTATGGACGGTCTCACTGAGCGTTGAAAATGATACTGGCTTAACCCACACCGTCACAGAGGAGATAACGATTGCCGAGTTTGAGGGCCCCATCTCCGTCTCGGGCACCATATCACTGTCAGGTTTTCAATTTGCAGATTCCGACGTGAACGACAGTCAGAGTGAGCCGGTATCAAACAACTCTCTCAACTCCGCTCAGGCTATTCCCAACCCTTCCATCATCTCAGGCTATGTTAATGAGGCTGGCGAAGGCCCAGATTTTGATGACGGCGGAAAATCAAAGGACTCTGGCGACCTGTTTGATTATTTTGTTTTTAATGCGGTAGGTGGAGAGACTCTAAGATTATTGATTGCTGATATTACAAATGATCTGGATCTGGCTCTTTATGATGAGAGCTTTAACTTGGTTGCCTACTCGGTGGCTCCCGCCGGCTCTTCAGACGAGGTGGTCATTGTTCCAGACGTTCCTGGCACGTACTACGCAGAAGTAACACCTTATGCTGGAGCGAGTGCCTACAATCTCACTATAGATACAACGTCCGTGAAAATGTCATCTTTCAGCTCCGCTGCAAATCTTATGATTGGCGACGTGGTTGTGAACTTTAGGCAAGGTCACAGCAGTCTCATGGGTAAATCTAAGGATGTTGGATCTTTTACTGTGAAATCCAAAACGAGTTCCACCACGGCAGGGCAATCGAGACTGTTTAGCTTTGGTGCAAACTTGCAAGGCGCAATCGGTAGCCTTCGGGCTTCCGGATCGGCCTGGGCTCTGCGCAGTGCTTCAAAAACAGCCGGTAAGGGTGAGTTGGAAGTTCGACGAGACACGCACCTGGTGGCTAAAGAAATGGCGAATGATCCAGCGGTGGAATTTGCAGAGCCAAATTATCTTATCCAACCGCTTAGCGTCGAACCTAACGATCAATACTATGGGTTGCAGTGGCACTACGGTTCCATTGATTTGCCTAATGCGTGGTCTACGACCACTGGTATCGCGAGTACGCGAATTGCCGTGTTAGATACGGGCATAGCAGATCATCCCGATATTGCTAGTAGGTTAACTGCTGACGGTTTCGATTTTGTGAGCAGTCTTGGGAACAGTGGGGATGGTGATGGAATCGATGGCGATCCCACTGACCCTGGAGATGGCAGCGATAACGCCCAATGCGGAGATTCAAGTGAACCGCGTAGCTCTTTTCATGGAACCCACGTTGCGGGAACTATTGGCGCCTCCACCAATAATCGTTTGGGAGTTGCTGGTGTAACTTGGTCCCCGGAAATAATGGATGTGCGAGTTCTAGGTTGCGGCGGCGGAAGTGACTGGGATGTGTCTCAGGGCATCCTATACGCTGCTGGCTTGAGCAACTCGTCTGGCCTCTTGCCCAACAGAAGGGCCGACATTATTAACATGAGCCTTGGAAGCTCTTATCCAAGTGAGCTAGAGCGAAGAGCTATCGCCGATGCGGTCCGCGCGGGAGTCATTATAGTCGCCGCTTCTGGAAATTCCGCACAAGAGGGAAACCCCATCTTCTACCCCGCTGCATTTCCTGGCGTAATTTCGGTTGGCGCAACATCTCTAAGTGGAATTCGAGCACCTTACTCCACCTACAATTCTTACCTTGATATCGCAGCACCCGGTGGTGACGTGACAAAGGATGTGAATGGAGACGGCTATGTAGATGGCGTGCTGAGCACTTATGCGGAGATTCAGTCATCGTTAATAGACTATGGATATGTGTTCGCCCAAGGCACCTCTATGGCCGCTCCTCACGTTTCTGGCGTTCTTGCGCTGATGGAGGCAGTTACCGACCTTTCACCTGAAAAGCTAGACGAGGTTATTTCCGCGGGTCGGCTTACTGTGGACATTGGCAACAGTGGTCGTGACAACGAGTTCGGCATGGGGTTGATTAGTGCAAGTAAAGCCGTCGCCGCTGCGATCGAGCTTGCCTCTGGTGCAGTTGTGCCTGACAACCCTATAACTGGGGTGAGTAGCAGCAGAATCAATTTAGGACGGATAACGACGTCTGCTAGTTTCGATGTTTTTAATAGCGGTTCTGGCAATTTAGTCGTTACAGCTATCACGACCAGCTCCAGCGCTTTATCTATAGTTTCACCAGATTCTGCAAACGGCTTAGGGTCATATCTAGTTGTTCTTGAGCGAAATGGGTTAGATGTTGGTTCCTATGCAGAACAGATTACTATCAAATCGAACTCTACAGAGACGCCCGAAGTCACGCTGACTATATTCTTTGAAGTCAGCACAGCGGTGTTGGACGCTGATGCCGGTGTCATGTGGATTAACTTTTACGAGGTGAATACGGAAACCTCAAACTGGATTTACTGGCCCAACGCAAGGAGAGGGGAATACGTAATTGCAGTCAGCGATTTACCTGCGGGGGTTTACTACGTATACGCGGGCACTGATCCCGACAATGACGGATACGTCGGAGGTCTGACTGAGGCATATGGTGTGTATCCATCACAAGATGACCCCGTACTGGTCATAGGTAACCGAGATTTGACTGGTATCGACCTCTATGCGCCGTATGAGCAACCTCTGAATAGTTCTCTGTCAAGGTCGAAGGTAGGGTCGGATAACTCTTCCAAATACTGCTACCTACCTACAATTGATGGCGACTTAACACAGCCTAAACCCCGCTACGACGATTCCTCTGGGGGGGAACCTAACCAACTTTGCAAAGCGTCGAGAGCTGTGCCGCAATAATTTTCAGAGAAAAGCATGTGGCACGTGTCGGCCCAATGCGTGCTGTTAAGGGCTTCTGAACTGCGGTTTTCAGTGTGGGAGGTCAGAGCTGGCGGTAATTGCGAAACTGGCGTGAAAGGCGCTTAAGGCGGAACCCGGCAAATGCAGTTCTAAACCCGCCGCACAGACCACTTTTTCTCTTCAGCTTTTTAAAACTTTTTGCCACATGTATGCGTCGCTCAGCGATGTTTTGTTATCGCGTGCGCGGCGCATAAGTTTGCCTCGCCTCGGAAAATCATATTGCGTCTGCGAGATCTTTCAGGTTCGATAAGGAGCGCACGCCAAGTTGTTTGGGAGCCGCATGTCAGTTTTTGAGGACAATTCAGCAGGGGTACCGCCCCCCCATAAGCTTAAGGACGTAGATCTCTTTAGTCCCGGCGCTGAGGAACATTGGTATGACGCCTATGCGATTCTGCATCGCGAGGCACCGGTTCATCGTCTGCCGAGAGAGGGACTGACGTCCGACACCGACGCGTTCATCCTGAGCCGTTATGAGGATATCAATCGGGTCGTCAAAGACCCGCTTCGCTACACCCCCATTACCTCCCTCATGCTCGAGCAAATGGCGGCGGCCAAGACGCCTCCTGAAGACATGGATTACATCAACATGATGATGGTTTCCATGCTGACGTTGCGCCCAACGGTCGAGCTGTGGCGGGCCCACCGCAAGGAGCTCACTGACCCTTGGGTAGGCCCGGGCGCCGAGCGGCATCGCGAAATGATTACCCGGCGCGTCGACGCTTTGATTGACCAGTTGCCGAGTGCGGGCGAGGTGGACTTTGTGCAGGCCTTTGCAAGGCCGTTGCCGCAACAGGTGATGGCGGAGGTGCTGGGTTTTCCCGAGTCGGATATCCCGCAGCTGGCGGCATGGGGAGAGGCGCAGGTCATGCCGTTTGTTTACGGTGAGGGTCATTTGAACCGGCTGAGTGATGAGCAGCTGGCCGCACAGTTCACCCAGCTCGACGGCTTTAAGGAGTATGTGCAGGACATCGTCCGCGCCAAGCGGCAGTCGCCGGCTGACGACATGATCAGCTTTTTAACCCAGGTCACCTATAGCGCATTGGATCGCAAGCTCACCGATCTTGAGATCAACGGCATCGTATATGCGATGGTCCTGGGCGGACTCGAGACTACCCAGTACGCGTTGGAGCAGCAGGCGCAGTTGATTTGTGATCGGCCGGGGTTGTTTGAGGCATTGCAGGCCGACCCCTCACTCTTGCGGACTTTTATTGAGGAGTCTTTGCGATTGAGGGCGCCCACTCAGGGGCTGTCGACCCGTCTGACCAGCCAGGACGAGCGATTTGGCGAGGTCGACGTACCCAAAGGCTCGGTGCTGCATTTGCGATGGGCAGCTGCCAACATTGATCCCGAAGAGTTCGAGTGCCCGATGGATCTTCAGCTCGATCGTAAGGCGGCCAGTCGCCATCTGGCTTTTTCTGCGGGCCCCCGGGTCTGCCCCGGCGCGGGGATTTCCCGCCTCGAACAGCACATCGCCTGGACGCGGCTCCTTGAGCGACTGGAGTCCATGAGTTATGGGTCTGACAACACTTTCTCGCATCAACCCGGCATTATGCTGGGAACACTGCAACTCAATCTCGAACTAGTGAAAGCGGCTAAATAAAAAGGAGTTATCAAATATGGCCACGATCCTTGCACATCTCGAAGTCTATCCCGGTAAGGAAGCCGAATGGGAGGCCATCATGGCCGACATGGTACGTCAGACCTTCGAGCAAGAAGGGCAGGTTTTACGCTATGAGTACTTCAAAGGTCAGGAGCCTCTGCATTATTACTGTCTGCTGTCCTTTGAGGACAAATGGGCGTTCTACCTACACCAAGCCTCCGACTACCACGAGGGTCATGACTTTGAGAGTGTGCTCGCCAATGTGGAGCTCGAGTATCTGGATCCGGTGAAAGGCGCAAATGCGCTACCGCCCACTGAAAACCCGCCGTTGCCGGACGATGCCAGCGAGACCTTGCGCAACACCGAGCAGGTGTTTCCTATCTTGATCCCCGGCTGGTGGGCAGGGAGGGCCTGAGGCCGGGTCTTACTTTGCCTTGAACTCGATGTGTAGCGACTTCATAGCCCGCAACAGATAATGCGGGTGGTAGCTGAAGTCATTTTTGCCCTCTGCAAACCACATCGAGTCGATGCGATCGACCAGCGCTTTAAATGACCAATGGAGTTCTCGCCGAGCGAGTGGTGCGCCAAGGCAGTGATGCTTGCCAGAGCCAAATGCCATGTGCCCGCCGGCACGAGGGCGATCCAGATCCAGCGCGTCGGGGTTGTCAAAGCGGCGCTCATCCCTATTCGCCGCCGCGAACCGGATATTAATCAGGCTGCCCGCAGGAATCGTCACGCCGCTCAGCTCCACATCCTCTGCTGTGGCACGCATCAGGCTCTGCACCGGTGACTCGAGCCGCAGCACCTCCTCGATAAAGACCCTCAGGTAGCGGTCCGGATCAGACTGCAATTGCTCCCAAACCAGTGGGTTCTCAATCAGCAGTTTCACACCCGCGGAGATCGCATTCGTCGTAGTTTCGGAGCCGCCGACAAAGGTATCGGCCATCATCTCGGCGTGAAGTTCGTTGTCATTGAGCGGACGCCCCCATTCCTCAATAACGGTATTCACCAGCGCACTCAGTAACGAGTCATCCGGGTTTTCTCGCAGTCGGTCAAAAATCGGTTGAAAATAGTGCTGGGCTTCGATCTCCTTGCGAACCGAGATCAATTCTTCCTCTTCAGACTGCATCAGGCTGATGCGGTGGAAAAACGCCTCGGTCCATTCCTTGATCTGCCAGATATCGTCGGGGTTGGCTCCCATTTGCTTGCCGATAATAAGAAGCGGAAGGGGAATAGCGAACTGCGTCACCCATTCGCAGTGACCGTCGCCGATGAAGTCGTCGATGAGCTTGTATGCCAAGTCGCGCACTTCATCTTCCAGCGCTTCAATTTTTTTGGGTCGAAACGCATCGTTAAAGACTGATCGCACTGCCTTATGATCGGGGTCGTCCCGCCCATTGAGGGTTTTGGCAGGTACCCAGCCTTCCTCCTGAAAGGTATTGCGCACTGCCAGCGCGCGCGGGCTGGGCTCTGTTGCATCGGTGAGGTAGGCAGTCTCGTTAGTAAAGTGCTTCGTATCCGTGAGGATCTGGCGCACGTCGTCAAAGCGGGTGATGACATACATGCCGGTAGCGGGGCACTGATAAACCGGCGCCTCGTCACGAAGCGTCTTGTAGGCGTCATAGGGGCAGCGCTGGGTCTCCGGGTCGAAGAGATTGACGTTGGTGGGCGTGTTAACCGTCATAGGTGTGCCTGATGTCCTCGCAGTGACTGCCTCAGACTATAGCCCGAGGGTGAACCATTGAGAAGCGAAAGCGATACAATCAAGTTATGGCGACACCATTACCCAACCACCCACAGCTTCGCGGCAATTACGCGCCGATTCAGTTCGAAGCAGAATGTACAGATCTGATTGTCGAGGGCAGTCTGCCCGAGGATCTCGAGGGATCGCTTTACCGGGTCGGCCCCAACCCCAAGTTTGTGCCCGATCAGG
>CABYND010000039.1 GCA_902520195.1 Halieaceae bacterium | reverse complement strand
GCGTGAGTCGCCGGCGTAACCGTTCGACTGCGCGGATCGTCAAATCATGATTGTTCAGCCGCATGAGCTCTTTGCGTGTCTCGCGGACAAAATATTTGATTGATCTGGGAAAGGTGCTGCTGAGGAAAATAAAGTTCAGCGCCGCATCTTTTTCAATGATAGGCCCGACTTCGCGACGATAGGCTGCAGCAGACGATAAAGCCTGTAGCAACGCTCCCCACAGCAGGGGGTCAATCGCGCCAAAACGCCCTGCCCGCTCCATGATATCCCCGGCACCCACGTCCATGATCCGCGTCGTCATATCAGCGCATTCCACCAACCGCCCTAACTTTATAAAGCCGTAAGCATGATCACGCGGTAGCGATGCACCCAACAGGCCATTAATCATCTGGCATCGGGAAATCACTTCAGACAGGAAGTCATGGCGGTTACGCCTCCCTGACGCGTTGCCGGCATGGGCCTCGACAAACAGATGAAGCTCATTCACGAGCTCCCAAGCTTCTTCCGGCAGCACGTCACGGGTAGTGCGCACGTTTTCTCTAGCTGCCTTGACCGCAAAGGGGATACCGCAACTTGCCTTGTCGTCGGCAATCAGAAACTTCAGCACATTTTGCTCGCTACCGGCTGTAAAACGGGCACGGAACAACGGCTGCGCATCCAGAATATCGATCATGATGTCCCAGGGGGGCTCTGCGCCTTTAGGAATATCCATGATCAGATGGTTATAAGCCTGAATCAGCCGCGCCGTATCCTGCGTTCGCTCCAAGTAACGCGACATCCAATACAGCCGCTCGGCGACGCTGGAGAGCATGCTCATGCTTTGCCCTCCACGATCCAGGTATCTTTGCTACCACCACCCTGTGAGGAATTGACCACCAGAGAACCCTTCCTGAGTGCCACGCGCGTCAGTCCACCAGGGGTCACCCAGGTATTTTTGCTTTGCAGAATAAAGGGCCTCAGATCCAAGTGACGCGGCTGCACCGTACCCTCGACATAGGTGGGGGCCGTCGACAGCGACAAGGTAGGCTGGGCGATGTAATTGCGTGGGTCTCTCTCAATCAACCGCGCAAATTTGCGATGCTGGGAGGCACTGCTGTGCGGTCCTACCATGATGCCGTAGCCGCCCGACTCATTAGCGGGCTTCACCACCAATTTGGCGATATTTTTCAGCACATAATCCCGGTCACGCTCTCGCATGCACAGATAGGTCTGCACGTTATCCAACAGTGGTTTCTCTTTGAGGTAGTAGCGAATCATGTCGGGCACAAAGGCGTAGATCACCTTGTCGTCGGCAACCCCCGAACCGGGTGCATTGGCGATCGCTACTTTGCCACTGCGCCATGCGCGCATGAGCCCAGGCACACCCAACACTGACTCGGGGCGAAACGCCTCCGGGTCCATAAAATCCTCGTCAATGCGCCGATAAATAACATCAACTCGAACTGGCCCGTCCACCGTGCGCATATAAACACAGTCATCGTCACCCACCGTCATGTCAGTACCCTCGACCAGCTCTGCTCCCATGCCCTGAGCCAAAAAAGCGTGCTCAAAGTACGCCGAGTTATAGATACCCGGTGTCAGCACAACAATATTGGGGCGCTTGGCAGCTCGCGGAGAGAGTGCGGCCAGCATCTCGTAGAGTTTTAGCGGGTAATCATCGACCGGGAGAATGCTGTAGTTTCTGAATAACTCGGGCACCGCGCGCTTGGTGATTTCGCGGTTCTCCACCATGTAAGACACGCCCGAGGGCACGCGCAGATTATCTTCCAATACAAAAAAACGGCCGCAGTGATCGCGCACTAAATCACTGCCACAAATATGCGCCCAGGCACCAAAGCTTGGGCTCACGCCATCGCATTGTGCTTTGTAATTATCTGAACCCAATACAATATCGGCAGGCACGATGCCGTCTGCCAATATCTTTTGCTGGTTGTAGATGTCATCGATAAAACAGTTCAGCGCTCGGGTCCGTTGCGCCAGACCTTGGCTCACACCGGACCATTCACGCACAGAGATAACGCGGGGGATCATGTCAAAGGGCCACGCCCGGTCGATGTTCTCTCCCTCGGTATAAACGGTGAAGGAGATCCCCATTTCCTTGATGGCCAGCTCGGCGGCCGCCCGCCGGGCCTGCAGTTCGTCGGCCGACAGGGCCTTAAAGAAATTGACCGCACGACGTGCCGCTACCCGCGGGCTACCGCCTTGGGTAATCAGTTCATCAAAAAAGCGCCCTGTACTGTAACGGCGCCATGGCTTACTCATCAGGGAACATCTCTAATCCGCTCAGTTGCTACTCCACCTGTGCCCTACTCTACCCCAGCCTCACAGTGTCGACTGCGGGCAAAGGCTACGAGGCGGTCTTATAACGCGACGCGCGGTCATACACCGCGTCATCCAGCCGACCGCCAAATAAAGAGTCCGGCATCATTTGGTAGTACGGGTCTTGTGTCGGCGTGGTTCGACTCCAATCGACGCGTTCTGAACGGTACGCCATCTTCCATACACCGTCGCGACGCTCGTACCGGTCGAGATACCGCCCCGCAACAATGAGATCGTCAAATCCGTTATCAGATTTGACCTTGTGATAAGCGTGAAAGTAGACCTCTCCGAAGGCCTCGTCCCCCTCCACATCAATCAGCGTGTTGGCGATCATGTGCTGATTGGATTCATGGTCGCGCAGTGCCGAGATCGCAAATACAATAAAGGTTGGTGCGCCGTCGTTAATAAACCCGTACTCGCAGTAGGCGTCCTCCCAAAACACCGACAGCAGGAGATCTGCATCGAGGCGATCCAGGCCCCGCATGTAGCGGCACGACAGTTCGTAGATGGCCTGTTTATCCAGGAAAGTTTGTATGGCTTGATCCATGACGTTCGCCCTTAGCGTGCTTGAGTAATTGAACCGCATCGTGTGCCACATCCGTTACGGGATCAACTCGTGCGCCGACCGTTACGATGCCCGGGTCGGGCTCACCACCGCTGAGATACCTGCACCAACTGCCTTGTCGCCGGTGCATCTGCTCCGCATACTCTGGGCATGCGATCCACACTAAAAACAGCGGCCCACTAACGATGGCGGAATCCGAATCAAAATCGGGGGCGGCGCGCGCGCAAGGCGGCACCATCGCGCAGATACTCGCCTCCGACGCCCAGCCTGCACCCGCAGCGCTGACCACGGAGGCCTATGAATTTCTGGGCGACGCCGACCTGCCCGCCAGCCGCTACACCTGCACTGATTTCTTTCATCGGGAGATAAGCGCCATGTGGTCGCGGACCTGGCAGTGGGCGTGTCGGGAAGAACACATCCCGAGTGTTGGTGACCATTACGTCTACGATATCGGTCCCTACTCCGTGATCGTTACCCGAGTGACGGAAGACGAGATCAAAGCTTTTATCAACAGCTGTACTCACCGCGGCACGCGACTGCTGGGTGAAGGAGGCCCGGGCTTTGGACAATCGTTTAACTGCCCCTTCCATGGCTGGTCGTGGCATCTCGATGGCGCCTTGAGAGATGTGCCGGGGCGCTGGGACTTCCCCCATGTCTGTGAAGCAACCCATTCCTTGCAAGAAGCGGCCTGTGATTCCTGGCAAGGGTTTGTATTTGTGAACCTCGATCCGAAAGCCCCACCACTCAGCGAGCAGCTGGACGTGCTGCCTGAGCACTTCGCTCACTTTCCCCTTGAGGGCAGGCGCATCCGTCTCCACGTGCAAAAAGTATTGCCCGCCAACTGGAAGGCCGCGCAAGAAGCGTTCATGGAGGCGTATCACAACTTCACCACCCACGATTCGCCGACGGGCGCCAACACCCAGTACGATATTTTTGGGCCCAACGTGAGTCGCTTCATTCACAACATCGGCCACTACTCCCCCGAATCCCTCTCGGACTACCCTGGCGATAAATGGCGCGAGCCACCGTTGACCGAGCAAGAATTACTGGCAGGGCTACCGGTGACCCAGCGCACGCTGGAGGACGGTGAAACGGCGCGAGCGGTCGGTGCACAGCTGTTACGTGACGAGATGGGCGCGCAACTGAATGTCGATTTCTCCAGCGTATCCGACAGCGAGATGCTCGACTCGATCGAGTACCACCTATTCCCCAATGCCTTTTTTTTCCCCGGCACGCTGATTTCTATGGCCTATCGGTTTAGGCCCATCGGTGACGACGTCGACAGCTGCGTGTTTGAGATCCTGATGCTGGAACCCTTGCCCGAAGGGGCCACGCACCCGGATCCACCTGAACCCGTGCGGTTATCTGTGGAACAGTCCTATACTGAGGTCGACGAACTGGCCTGGCTAGGCGCGGTTTATGATCAGGACACCGGCAATCTGCAATTGCAGCAGCAGGGACTCAAAGCGACCCGCAAAGGCATTACGCTTGGAAATTATCAGGAAGCGCGAATCCGGCGCTTTCACCTTACCCTGGACGAGTATCTGGAGGCGCAAACCTAAGGGTGTGCTCCCGAGCTGATCCCCCGTACACTGAGCGATCACGCAACTTTCGATACTTTGCACCAAACATCGGTGTTAGGAGTCCCGCGTCATGAAACTGGGTTTTCTTCTTGGTTACTCTGGCAAGCACATCCACATGCCCATCGAGCTGATTCAGCAGGCGGAATCGATGGGATACGACTCGGTCTGGACCGCCGAGGCGTATGGCAACGACGCCGTTACCTCGGCGGCCTATGTATTGGCTCAGACCGGCAAGATTCGGGTGGGCACCGCCATCATGCAGATGCCCGCGCGAACCCCAGCCATGTGTGCCATGACCGCTATGTCCCTCGATCAACTTTCCGGCGGGCGTTTTATTGTGGGCCTGGGCGCTTCAGGCCCGCAGGTGGTCGAAGGCTGGCACGGCGTGCCCTACGGCAAGCCGGTGACACGCACCAAGGAATACATCCAGATCATGCGCAAGATCTTCGAGCGCGAGGGCCCATTGGAGTTTGACGGACAGATGTATCAGATGCCCAATCAAAGTGAAGGCACAACCGGGCTTGGCAAACCCCTGAAGTCGATTCTGGCCGCGACCGATATTCCGATTTACACCGCCTCAATTACCCCTGCCGGCCTGCGCTGCGCGGGCGAGGTTGCCGATGGCGTATTCCCCGTCTGGATGGACCCCAACAAGTACGACGTGCTGGGCGAGTCGATTGAGCAGGGCTTTGAGAAAGCCGGCAACGGCAAAAGCCTGAAGGATTTCGACGTCGCGCCCTTTGTCACGGTAGCGATGAACGATGATCTCGACGCCGCCTACGATGCCCTGCGCCCCTGGCTGGCGCTCTATATCGGCGGTATGGGTGCCAAGAATAAAAACTTTTATCACGAGTACGCAACGCGTCTCGGCTACGGCGACGCTGCGAACCAGATTCAGGAGCTTTATCTCAGCGGCAAGAAACCCGAAGCCGAAGCATTGGTGCCGAACGAGCTGCTCGACGAGGTCTCTCTGATTGGGCCACGGGAGCGCATTATCGAGCGACTCGGCCCCTGGAAAGAGGCGGGCAAGCGCGGCGAAGTGGGCAGCATGCTGCTGGGCGTGCAGGACCCAGTCGTACTCGAGCTACTCGCCAACGAGATGCTCTAAGACAGACTCTCCTTATCTATGGAAATTAATGGCACCTGCCTGTGCGGCGATATCCGCTGGCAGGCAATCATCGACCCCGCACTGGTCGGCGTGTGTCACTGCACAGATTGCCAGACCGTCGGCGGCTCGGCGTTTCAGTTTACGACCCGGGTTGCGCGGGAAGACTTTCATCTTACAACGGGTGAATTAACGGCCTACGTCAAAATCGCCGAGAGCGGCAACCCACGCGCCATGAGCTTCTGCGGCCGCTGCGCCACCATGGTCCACACCGGCAATACCGACGACACCGGGCTACTCTCCCTTAGGTTGGGCGGCTGCGAGCAAAAGCATGAGCTCACACCGCAGTTTCAGATCTGGTGTCAGTCGTCGATGGACTGGGTCGAGGTGGAAGGCGGCATCAAAATGCCAGATCAAGGCAGCATCAGCGCCCGCTAGTTCGCGAGCTCCGCCCCCTCAGGCGGCAATTCGGATTCAAAAATCTGGTACACCTCGGGCACGCCTTGAGCGCGATCACCCTTGGGCGAGACACCCATGTACTTTCGATAGCAGCGGCTGAAATGCGTGGTCGATACAAACCCACACATCGAGGTGATCTCTACGATCGAGCGCGAGGTCTGCTTGAGCAACCGCCTCGCCCGGTCGAGCCGCAGCTTCAGGTAATAACGCGAAGGCGTACTGTGCAGGTGCTTGAGAAACAGGCGCTCGAGCTGGCGGCGCGACAGCTGCACGTAATCGGCCAGGTCCTGAAGTGGTAAGGGCTCCTCGAGGTTGGCCTCCATTAACTGCAACACTTCCTTGAGCTTGGGCTGCACCTCCACCTTGCGCGACCACATTGGAATCACCTGCATTTCGGCATCGCTGCGGTGCCGTTCGCAGACCAGCATGTCCGCTACGCCATCCACCAGCGACTGCGGGTGCCGCTTGGCCAACATAGCCAGCATCATATGCAGCGGCACCGTGCCGCCGGTACAGGTCAACCGGTCACGATCGATGGTGTACAAGTGCGTGTTGAAATCGATCCCAGGGAACTCCTCGGTCAGCAGCGTCAAGCAATCCCAGTGCGCGCTGCATTCATAACCATTGAGCAGCCCGGCGCTGGCCAAGGCATAAGATCCAGTACACAAGGCGCCCATCTGTGCACCGCGCTGCGCCTGTTTACGCAGCCAGCTGAGATCCGCTTTGGTCACGCTTTGTTCGATATCGATACCACCCACGACAATCACCAGATCGAGCTCCACGTCATCAGTCAGGGTGTAATCGAGTTTGACCCGCACGCCGTCACTGGAGACCTGCTCGCCCTCCCCGGCACCGATCAGGCACCAGCGATAGAGCTCGTTATCAGACAGCGAATTGGCAACACGGAGCGGATCGATGGCGCTGGACAGTGAAACCAGCGTGAACTGATCCATCAGCAGGAATCCCACCCGCTGTATGATCTGTTTTTTGACGCTGCCAATTGTTTCCACGCTGACTGTCTTTCGCTCACTCAGTGCCCGAACGCGACAGGCAATGCGCATCCAGCCTTTCTCATTCTGGCGCAAGATGCGTGCAAAAGCGACATAGGTGACCCAATTGCGACACATTTTGCACCGTCGGCCGAGGTCGAGGCCATCCCCAAGCCTGCATCCAGCAACGTTGAGTCTGATTGCGTCACTCACGGAACCACCATCAATGTTGCGTCAACAAAGTCTTGAGCCACCAGAATCCGGTTGCATCGCCTGACGAATCATCCGAGAGTGGCCCCATTATCGCTTCATGGCCCGTTATCGGACGATCTTCTATGCACGCGTATAAGCTCATCTGCGGTTTACTCTGCTGGCTCATCGCCCTACCAGCCTGGTCCAGCTACGCGATCTATATCGGCAAAAACCTCACCACAGACGGCAGCGTGATGATTGGCGGCTCGGGCGACGAAGTCTCAAGCCACTGGCTCGAGGTGGTGCCCGCTGCCACCTACGCCAAGGGCACGACGATCACTGTGGGGGTTACCGACGCGGCTTTTATGCCGGGCGAGTTCACGGAGATTCCGCAGGCCGCTGAGACGTATCGCTACCTGACCATGAATTGCTCCGAATACAAAGGTTTCCCTCCGCCGCTCACCAATGGTGGATTAAATGAGCACAACGTGGCGGGACGGGATGTCTGGTCGCCCTCACGACCCGAACTGGTGGCGATGACGCCCAACCCGCAAACCGGGCCCCAATACAGCGACCTGTCGCGCATTGCTATGGAACGGGCCCGGACTGCGCGGGAAGCGGTGAAGATCATCGGCAAGCTCATCAATGAGTACGGCTATTCCACCTATGGCGGCAACTCGCATATGTTTGCCGACGAAAATGAGGGTTGGGTGTTACTCAATTTTGCCGGCGGTCAGGGTCTCTGGATTGCTGAGCGTCTGGGCCCCGATGACATCCGCATGTCCTACCCCGGCTACATTCATGAGATCCCACTTAACTATGCCGCGCATCCCGACTTTATGGGCTCAGCCAACTTTATCGACTTTGCCATAGAGCAAGGTTGGTTCGACCCCGAACAGGATGAGGCCTTCAGTGCCACGCTGGTCTATGGCGTCGATGAAGAGCGTTACCCCCGCAGCGCGATGGAGGCCGAACTGCGCGCGGCGGCACCGATTGATCTGCGCTCAATGATGCAGGCGGTGAGGGACCCGCGCATCTCGAAGGATTCCACCGGTTACGGGCAGGTCGCGGCGCTCAAA
>CABYND010000038.1 GCA_902520195.1 Halieaceae bacterium | reverse complement strand
GTCCGGTGGCGCGTGTCACCGTAGCCCTTGACCATCCCGCCTAACTCTGCAACTGCCCTGCTCTTCGCTTGGTCACAGGAAGTCAGCACTTTTTCGAACCATCTTTCGATCATCTGGTGCTCGTTGGCGTAGCCTAGCGTCGATCGGCGGAAACGTCTCAGACCTGACAAACCGCGAAATACCAGTTGCATGCTGATTCGGTCTGTTCTGAGCGTTCTCGGGCCCAACAGCCGGCCAAGCAGGCGACGTATGGTTTCCGATCTCAACAGTGCCGCACCCAACCGTCGTGGCAGTAAGGCAGCGACCTCCTCCACCCGCGGGCTGGTGTGGGCGTCGGGTCCTTGTCTTAGATTTGGTGTGGCATTGCTGGGGCTTAGGTTGAGTTTGGGTGATGTCGCGACGCTGGGTTGGAACGCGATCGGTGTCGGCTGTGCTGCTGCGGTGACGACCATGTTATTTGGGGTAATGTGGGCCAGGCTACTCGGTTGTGATCGACACCTCGGGCTGCTGACGGGGGGTGCAGTGGGTATTTGCGGTGCGTCGGCGGCGATGGCCATCAGTGCAGTGCTACCGGAGTTTGAGGCCAGGCAAAGACAGACGATCTTTACCGTCATCGGCGTGGCGACCTTCAGCACTGGAGCCATGATTTTCTATCCCATTGCCGGTGATTTATTTAACTTTAACTCGGCTGATATGGGGCTGTTTATTGGAGGGACGATTCACGACGTAGCTCAGGTCGTAGGGGCCGGGTACAGCGTCTCAACGGAAGCAGGCGATTTGGCTACCTTCGTAAAGTTGGTCCGCGTGGCAATGCTTGTACCCATCGTTATGGCCATCGCTGTGTACTGCCGGCTTGAAGACCGGAGGGACGGTAGTGGTGTGTCAACTCGACCCACCTTCCCTTTTTTCTTGGTCGGTTTTGTTGGCCTCTTTGCACTGAACAATGTGGTCGAGATTCCAACGATCGTGACAGATGGGTTGTCGCAGCTTGCGACAGGACTGCTGCTGTTGGCGGTGACAGCTTTGGGTGTACGGACGTCGCTTCGTGAGGTCGCGTCGATTGGTTGGAGGCCGATCTGTCTGCTGGCAGGAGAAACTGTCCTCCTAGCCGTGCTTATTCTTGGGTTTCTTTTGCTGAGTGGTTCATAGTTACGCAGGGCAACGTTCGGCGAGAATATCGATCTCGAACTGCATCACCTTATTGCCGTACTGGTTGAAAGCCTCGTTGCGAGATCGGATGAGGCCCCATTTTTCGCGTATCACGTGGTCAGGCTTGTCGATAATTTCATAGGTGTAGGTCAGAGTGTGTCCGGGGCGGACGGGCTCCAGCCACTGCAGATCGGTGATAGCAACGCCGGCGCCATTTCGCCTGCCATCATTGACTCCCTGCGCATATACCTCCATGTAATCGACCATCTTGCGCATCCACGTCGCCGTGACGAGCCATGGGCTGGCGATCAAACCTTGCCGGTGATTGCTCCGGGCCTCGTCAGGGTCGATCGACTGAGGCCGCGGATCGAATGTCTGTGCAAACTCAACGATTTCCAGTTCGCTGAAGGTGTGCGAGCCAAAAACATGAAATTCTCCCACTGGGAGATCTTCAAACCATCGGTCTCGCAAGTAGAGCATAGTCATGACGTCACGGACCCAGCCGAGTCTTGCGCGATGGCAGCCGTCGCGCTCATGGTTGCCACCACAGCGCCATCACCATTGCAGACTTCGACGTCGAACGCTTGAACGTAGGTCTCTGCGATGGGACTTCCGTGGGGGATGTCGGTAAGTGTGATGCGCACGCTGATTTGCTCGTCGACAAAGGTCGGCCGTATCCACTTCAGTTGGCCGACTGACACCAATTCAATAAAGGGCAAGCCGTTTTCGATTAGCGTTTCGTTCACCAAGCGCGTCGCCAGTGCAGCAATATGCCAACCGCTGGCGCACAAGCCGCCAAAGATCGACTGTTCTGCTGCCTCTTTATCCAAGTGATAGGGTTGCGGATCAAACTGGGAGGCAAACGTCACAATAGCGGTTTTGTCCAAGGTGATCAGCTCGCTACTTAACGGCATGCTGCGAGAGTGAGAGTTTGTCAAAATGATGTTCTATTGTTTGTGTGTCGGGGCGTTCAGTTTATCGCTAAGTCACTTTGGCGGCTCTTGCGCTGGCAAATAACGCAAGCTACCCCGCTTAGCGTCGCCCTTGCCGCCGCGCTAGGCTTATTTCTTTGTTGCCGTCCGGCAGGAGCTTAGCAAATGCTTGGGGGTGGAGTCAGTTCATTGGGACCCCCCAGTCACTGCCTCAGCTTGTAACGAGAGCAAGAACTCTCAGTGGGCTACCGGAGCCTCCCTCGATCTTCAACGGTGGGCACACGATAACAGCACCTGTGGGGGGCAACAGGTCGAGATTCGTCATACACTGCAAGCCGTATTTTCCGGCGCCATGCATAAAATAGTGGCAGGGCAGGGGCGGATCAAAGCTCATCGCAATTCCGGCGTCGGTCCCGATGCACTCAGTACCGAACCCCAAAACGTCTCGTTCTTCAATCATCCAGTGCACGCACTCATTGTCTGGGCCCGGGTGATGCGCTGTGTCATCGATGATGTTGGCGTAGTTGTCTGGGCTCGCGACCTTGCGCCAGTCAGATCGCATGAATACCCAACTTCCCGCGGGTATCTCGCCATGCTGGTCCTCCCAAGCCATTAGGCGTTCCTTTGTTAGCAGAAAATCCTGGTCTGCTGCTACCTCATCGCTGCAATCCACGACACAGGCGGGCGCAATGAAGTCTCTCGCCGGTATTGAGTCAACCGCGTTATTCGGTAGGTCTTTACCCGAAACCCAGTGGATGGGGGCGTCAAAGTGGGTGCCGGTGTGCTCATTGAGCGATATGTTGTGCCAGAACCACATGGGGCCATCGTCGTTATACTCTGACACGACCTCCTTCTTAAACGACCAGGCAGGCTTGAATTCAGGTGGTAAGGAGATCACTGGATAGTCTTCTCGGAGTGTTTCCGTCAGATCAATGACCTTGATCCCACCTGTCGCAAGGTCCTGGACTAAGTTTGCTAGCGTGCTCATTGTGATCTCCTTATTTGACCGGTGATTGCAGTTATGCTGGATAAGGTTGGTTACCCGAGGTGGCCGAACAGCAGTGCTCACCCTCAGAATAAATTAGCACATTGTGGGCGTCTTTATTCTCTGCTTGCGCCGCTTTTAGCAACCTGCTGTCACGCACCAGAAAGCGGTTTTTTTACGTGGCATCTGACGACTGAGCGCTGAGGATGGAGTGAGCAGTTTCATCTCGAGAGGACTTCTCGCTTACTCTCCATAAGTTAACCCGCATGGTTTGCAAGCGTCTGCCTTGCGATGATGGTGGTTTGGACTTCGCTGGCGCCCTCATAAATTCTCAGCGCACGAATGTCACGGTATAACGCTTCGACGATGTAGCCTTTCGTGACGCCTTTGCCGCCATGCAACTGTACGGCAGCATCGATGACCTGTTGGGCAGTTTCGGTGGCGTGATATTTAGCCATAGCCGCCTCGCGGGTGACGCGTTCAGCAGCGCAGTCCTTGGTCCAGGCCGCGCGGTAAATCATTAGCGCACTACTGTCGACGCCAAGCGCCATTTCGCCGAGCTTGCTTTGCACTAGCTCAAGTTCTCCCAGCGTGCCGCCGTAAATATTGCGCTCTGCTGTGTAATCAAGTGTTTCATCTAGCGCACGCCTAGCCATGCCAAGCGCGGCAGCGGCAACGGTTGAGCGAAAGACGTCCAATGTCGCCATGGCGATTGCGAACCCTTTGCCCTCGATGCCGACAAGTTGGCCGGCAGGAATGCGGCAGTCCGTGAAGGTCAACGTGCCGAGAGGGTGTGGCGCGACCAGGTCGATACGCTCTGTCACCTCAAAGCCTGGAGATCCGGCTTCCACAATGAGACAACTGATGCCTTTTGCGCCACCTGTGTCGTCAGTCCGGGCAAAAACCGTATAGAAGTCAGCAATGCCGGCGTTAGATATCCAGGTCTTGGTGCCGTTTAACACCCAGTCATCGCCGTCTCGATGGGCGCGGCAGGTCATACCGGCAACATCTGATCCGGCGTCGGGCTCCGACAGCGCAAACGCCGCGATCTTGTCTCCGGTAGCCACTGCCTGTAAATAGTCTGCTTGCTGGGCTTCGTTACCGAAGAGTGAAATTGGCCCGCTTCCCAGTCCCTGCATTGCAAAAGCGAAGTCGGAGAGCGCATTGTGCCGCGCCAGCGTTTCGCGAATCAGACAGAGGCTTCTCACGTCCAGCTTGGTGTGGTGTCCGCCTGCACTGGCGGGAACCGCATAGGCTGTAAAACCGGCCCCACCAAGGGCTTTGACGATCGCTTTGCACGTGCCGTCCAAGTCATCATGCTCGTTGGCTGTGAGGGCCGGTAGACGGTCTCCCGCCCATTGGTCAAGGCGTGTAGCGAGCTCCCTATGTTCCCCGCTAAAAAAGGGCCAGTGCAAGAAACTCTGATCACTCATCCTGTTATCCCCCAGCCGAAAGTCATGGCGTCAGTTGCCCTCGAAAATGGGTTGCTGTTTGTCAACAAAGGCGTTGTATGCCCGCCGAAAATCCTCGGTTTGCATACAGATCGCCTGCGCCTGCGCTTCACACTCAATGGCTTGATCGACAGACATGTTCCACTGCTGGTGCAACTGTGTTTTGGTGATGCCATTGGCAAAGGTAGGGCCCGCTGTGATCCGCGCGGCAGCCGCCTGCGCGTCGCCGAGTGGGTCGATGCTTAGGCCATTAAAGAATCCCCAGCGCTTGCCTTCTTCTCCGCTCATTGAGCGCCCAAAGTAGAGCAGTTCGCTGGCGCGTCCCTGTCCGATTATGCGGGGGAGTAACGAGCACGCCCCCATGTCACATCCTGCGAGACCGACCCGGTTGAACAAAAATGCAACCTTGGCGCTCTCGCTGGCGTAGCGGAGATCGCTCGCCATCGCAATGATCGCGCCGGCACCCGCACAGATACCCTCAACCGCACTGACCACAGGTTGGCGGCAGGCCCGCATCGCCTTCACCAGGTCCCCTGTCATGCGGGTAAAGGCCATCAGCTCTTTCATATTCATTTCCGTCAAAGGACCAATAATCTCGTGGACATCGCCTCCGGAGCAGAAATTGCCACCGGCTCCCGTGATAACCACGACATCGATATCCTCTGCGTAAACCAGCCCCCGGAACAGGTCTCTGAGTTCCGCATAAGATTCAAAAGTCAGTGGGTTTTTGCGGTCCGGGCGGTTCAGCGTGATGGTGGCAACCCTGTCGCTGCACTCCCAGAGAAAATGCGTTGCGTTGTAATGGGCCAGAGAAGTGGTGTCCATGGTGTCTCTCCGTATTAGGCGGTGCCGCCGCCATCGATTGCGATCGCCTGCCCGGTCACGCTGGCCGCCCCTTCACTGCACAGCCAGCTCACAGCGCTGGCTACTTCGGCGACTTCCACCAGACGGCCCTGGGGATTGCTCTCAGTGAAGTGTTGCATGGCGTCTGCTTCTGTCCGGCCCGTTTTACTGACGATGCCTGCGATCGCGGTTCTCACAATATCAGTATCCACGTAGCCGGGGCAGACCGCATTCACGGTGACGCCTTGGGTCGCAACCTCCAGAGCCAAGGCCCGGGTCATCCCCAACACGGCGTGTTTTGACGCGCAATAGCCGCTCGCGTATGGGAATCCTCTCAGTGAAGCGACGCTGGCAATGTTAACCACTCGACCCCAGCCGTTGTCCAACATGCTCTCAAGCGCAAGCTGTGTGCAATGGAAAACACCATTGACGTTGACGTCCATGGTGCTCTCCCAATCAGCGAAGTCAACACGGTGAAAGGGGGCCGTCGGTGCCATGCCCGCGCAGTTCACCAGAATCTCGATATCGCCAAATTGGGTTTTTGCGGCTTTGAAGGCTGATTCAATCTCGTCTCTGTTCGTCACATCTCCGCTGGTAGCAAAACTTTGTGTGCCGAGCACTTGCGATAGCGCCTCAAGGGGTGCGCTGCGCCGTCCTACCAGCGTGACGGCATGGCCTTCATGGTGGAGTTGTCGGCTGATGGCTTCGCCAATGCCCGTGCCCGCGCCGGTGATCAGGGCATGTCGGCTCATGGGGCGGCCTCTCGCTCGCGTTCAGCCAAGGTGTGCGCCTGACGGTATCCAAGAAAATACTGGTGCTGTTCTGCCGCCCCGGGACCTTGATAGCCGAGCTCTGCTGCGGCATGAAGCGTCCAATTCGGATCCGCGAGATGGGGCCGAGCGAGGCAAACCAGATCAGCGCGTCCGGCGGCGATGATGCTATTCACATGGTCGGTTTCGTAGATGTTCCCTACAGCGATGGTCGGGATACGACCGTCGTTGCGGATGATATCCGACAGCGGGGTCTGAAACATGCGTCCTGGCTGCGGCTGAGCGGAATGACTGGTTTGTCCTGTGGAGACATTAATAATGTCTGCCCCGGCATCTATAAAAGACTCTGCGATCAACAGCGCCTCTTTTTCAGTAATACCCAGTTCGCCCATCCAGTCGTGAGCTGAAATGCGCACGGACATGGGCTTGTGCGTAGGCCATGCGGCTCTCATCGCGCGACAGACCTCTATCGGGTAGCGCAGTCGGTTCTCCATAGAGCCGCCATATTCATCATCACGCTGATTCAGAACGGGCGTCACAAAAGAGGAGAGCAGGTAGCCGTGAGCGGCATGCATCTCAATCATGTCGAAACCCGCTGCATCGGCGCGTTTCACTGCATCGACGTGCTGTGCCAGAACAGTGTCCATGTCTTCGCGTGTCATGGCGCGGGGCACGGGGCTGTACGTGTCAAAAGGAATGGCGCTGGCCGAGAGCAGGGGCCATTGCTCCGCTTCTGGAAGAGGCTCATCGAGTATTTTGGGGTTCCATTTCCATGGTTCAAGGGTTGATCCTTTCGGGCCTGCGTGGCCAATCTGAATTGCCATTTTGGCTTGCGTGTGTTTATGAACAAAATCCGTCACGCGGCGCCAGGCGTCGGTATGTGCATCGCTCCAGATGCCGGTGCACCCCGGAGTAATGCGACCCTCTGCGCTAACGTTCGTCATTTCCGTGTAGACCAGTGCCGCGCCGCCTTTGGCCAGACCTCCGTAGTGGACCAGGTGCCAGTCATCAGGGAGACCATCTGTCGCGCTGTACATGCACATGGGCGAGACGCACACGCGGTTGTTCAGCGTCATCTTGCGCAAAGAGAAGGGCAGAAACATCGGCGGCACGGGGTCATTGGCGGCGGGCCCAAGACAGTGTTGTGCGAGGTGTGTCTCCATGGTGTCCAGCCACGCCTTATCCCGCAGACGCAGATTCTCATGACTCACGCGCTGGCTACGGGTGAGCATAGAGTAGTTGAACTGCTTGAGGTCGAACGCCTCGATGTATCGGGGTACATTCTCGAACCAAATCATGGCATTGCGCGCACTATTTTGCAGGCGAAGCACGTCGATTTTGCGCTCCTCCTGATACTGCTCAAGCGCCGCAGGAATTGCTTCTCCGCTGTCGAGGTGCCGCGCAAGGGAGATCGCGTCCTCAAGGCCCAATTTTGTCCCGGAGCCGATAGAAAAATGCGCAGTGTGGGCAGCATCGCCGATTAACACGATGCGATCGTCTTTGATCCAGTTATCGCAATAGACGGCGGGAAAGTTGATCCATGCAGAGCCTCTGATGTGGGCGGAATTAGTCAGCAGGGAGTGGCCGTCCAGGTAGTCCTCAAAGATGCGCCGGCAGGTTTCAGCGCTCTCTTCATGCGACATCGATTCGAATTCCAGCGCGTCATAAACCTCAGGGGTCGTCTCGACAATGAAGGTTGAGGTGTTGTCGTCGAACTGGTAAGCGTGGGCCCAGATCCAGCCATGATCCGTGCGCTCGAAGATAAAGGTAAATGCATCGCGGAACGTTTGGTTGGTGCCGAGCCATACGAACTTGTTTGGCCGCGTCTCGATAGTGCAGCCGAACTCATCGAGATAAGTGTTTCGGATTCTAGAGTTGAGACCGTCACTGGCAACAATTACGTCCGCGTCGGCAAATCGCGTGTTCACGTCGTCCAGTTCAACTTCTTGCTCGAAATGCAGGCCAACGCCCAGCTCTCGCGCTCGTTCGTGCAATAGCTGCAGGAAGCGCTTGCGGCCTAATCCGATAAAGCCATGGCCTCCCGATCGCTCAACCGCGCCGGATACATGGCAGTCTATCAAGTCCCAGTGAATGAACTCGTTGACGATCCGTTCTGCGCTCACGGGGTCATTTTCGGTGATGTTATCGACCGTTTGATCGGAAAAGACGATT
>CABYND010000037.1 GCA_902520195.1 Halieaceae bacterium | reverse complement strand
CTGGAAAAGGTCATGTCGGACTTCTACCACCAGCATCACCATATCCTGGTCTGCTCCACAATTATCGAGACCGGCATTGATATTCCCAACGCCAACACCATCATCATTGAGCGAGCGGATAAATTTGGTCTGGCGCAATTGCACCAGTTGCGCGGTCGCGTCGGCCGCTCGCATCATCAGGCCTATGCCTACCTGCTCAGCCCGCCGCGCTCTGTGATCACTTCCGATGCACAAAAACGCCTGGAGGCCATCGAGGCAGCGGGCGACCTCGGGGCTGGTTATCAACTGGCCTCCCATGATATGGAAATCCGTGGCGCGGGCGAACTGCTGGGCGCAGAACAGTCGGGGCAGATCCATCAGGTGGGCTTCTCGCTGTACCTCAGCATGCTCGAGAGCGCCGTCGCGGCTCTCCGCGGGGCGACAGCTGGCGCCTCGGCCTCAACTTCTGGGCCAATACCCACGGGCATTACCTGCCTGAGATTTTTGACATGCCGGGGCCACCGGCGTCACCGCAACGGATTGCCGTGCTCGCGCCAGCCGTCAGGCCGAACCTGGAGACCCGTCGGGGAACTGACAGCAGCGAGCAGCAGGACACGGTCGGCGGTTTTTTGTGGACGGGCTCCGGCGATGCTGTCTCCGATTCAGAAGTGAACGACGCATCAATGACCGCAGGAGTCGAGAAGCCCCCTAACCCGGAGTGGCCATGGCGGCATCTTGTCCACGTCACCGATACCATCCCGCTGACAGAGAACCGGCTTCGTTACTATGATCACCCGGTCATCAAAGTGCTGGCGATCTGGCGAGAGCTCAGTTGGTATGAGCTGTTTATTGAGGGACAGTCACTGATGAATGCCCCGGCTGATATCAGCGACCCCATCGCCACGACGCTCGGCGCATCAACCCAGTAGCACTCTCCCTCAGCAAACGGGGGCAACCTAGGTGACCGGTGCCTCGGCTTCCGGGGGGCTGAGCAACACGGTTCGCGTCGGGAACGCCACCTCGGCACCGTGCCCCTCAATGATCTTCAGTATCTTGATCAACACGTCCTGTTTGACCCCGTGATAGGTGGCCCAATCGGTGGTGCGGGTAAAGCAGTAAATAAAGAAGTCCAGCGAGGAGGCGCCGAAGGCGACAAAGTTGACCATCAGCGTCTTGCCCTTGTCGATATCGTCGTGCGCCAGCAGCATCTCTTTAACATCGACCACCACCTGCTCCATGGCGCCGGCATCGTCGTAGCGGATGCCGATGGTCTCGTAGATGCGCCGGTTCAACATGCGCGACGGATTCTCTAGCGCGACGGTTGAGAACACCGAATTCGGCACATATAGGGGTCGCTGGTCAAAGGTGCGGATGCGAGTCACCCGCCAGCCCACATCCTCCACGGTGCCTTCGATCTCCCGGTCGGGGGATCGGATCCAGTCACCGACCGCGAAGGGACGATCCAGGAAAATACTGAGGCCACCCAAAAAATTGGCCAACACATCCCGCGCCGCAAAACCGACCGCAATACCCCCGAAACCGCCAAAGGCGAGCAGGCCCGACACGGACACGCCGAGGGACTGCAGGATCATAATGCCGGCAACCGCCCACAGCGCGATGCGGCTCAAGCGCGCGACCGCGCTGATGGTTGCGCGGTCACTGGAGACAAGCGCACCGCGGTGCTCGGCGAGTAGCTCCTCCTCGATACCGCGACTCAAGCGATGCGCCAGCCACCCGAGCAGCGTCAGCAAAGCCGTGTCAGACAACCGCAGCAGCGCTTCGCGGATACCATCGAGCACCGGGAAACGGCTGAGTGACAGCAAGGCGAGCACCACCCACATCACCCATTGAATGGGCGGGAAGATGGCGTACAGCACCATATCGTCCCACTGGGTTTCGGTGCGATCGGCGGCTGTGGTCAACCTTCGCACAATGCGATAAATCGCGTAGTGCCCGAACACGCCCAAGACCATGAGCGTTGCAAAGACCAACACGCCAACAGGGACATGCAACAAGCTCGCCAGGGGTGTGAGCAACTCTTCCAAAAACACCATCGCAAGGGCTTCCGTCGGGGTACAGGCCCTATCCTACCGCAACCTCAGCACCGCCCTGTCTTGACTCTGTACAAATACACAGCCTGTATATATAATCAGCATACCTCATTCGGAGACTCGCACATGAAGCTCACTGCGCGACAAGAACAGGTACTCAACGTGATCAGGCAGTACGTTGCCGATACGGGCTACCCGCCTACGCGGGCGGATATCGCCCGCGAACTGGGCTTCAAGTCGGCCAACGCCGCCGAGGAGCATCTGCGGGCTCTGGCCCGGAAAGGCGCGATCGAGATGATTGCGGGCGCGTCACGGGGCATTCGGCTGACTGAGAGCTCGGGGCTGCCCATTGTGGGTCGGGTCGCCGCGGGCTCGCCGGTGCTCGCCACGGAGCACATTGAGGACTACTGCGAACTGTCCCCGGGCTTCTTCTCGCCGCAAGCGGATTATCTGCTGCGGGTCACCGGTGACAGTATGAAAGACGTGGGCATCCTCGACGGGGATCTGCTGGCGGTGCACAGCACCCCGGCGGCGCGAGACGGCCAAATTGTGGTCGCGCGCATTGAGGATGAAGTGACCGTCAAGCGGCTCAAGCGGTCCGGGCAGCACACCCTGAAGTTACTGCCGGAAAATGTCGACTTCGAGCCGATCGTGGTGGACCTGCGCAGCACCGAGTGCGCGATCGAGGGCATTAGCGTCGGCATTATTCGCCAGCAAGGCTGACGCCCGCCCTCTCTCGACTCGAGTGCGAACAGGCAATCACCGGGATTTTTGAGGGCAGAAAAGCCAGCCGAGGCACCCTGAGTGGGCCCCTGAGGTGAGAGGCGAGAACGGTTGCCCCGCTGTGTAAGCGCGCAACAGGGTCAGTGCAGCGTGCGGGTCTCTGACATTTCCGCGGTCTCGACTTCCAGATTGTTAACCTCAGCCAACTGCGCCGCCGCTTCAATACCAGCCTGAATCATGACCTTGGCAATTTCCAGGTTGTTGCCCATGAGGTACGCATTCGCCTCATCGGAAAACTGGATGCTCACCAGCGGCTCGGAGTCACCCTCGACGCGCTGCAGCACCACCTCACCATCACCCAGATCCACGATTTCAAGTAAGGATGTAGACACTCAATAACCTCTCTCTTTGGAAGAGTCACCGGCACACACCGTAACCAGTGACAATGCACGGTAACACTCTGAGCGGGCATCTGCCACTCGCGCACTGAGAGGCCGACTGTCAGGACTCATCAATGGCGTCAGCCACCGTCTCCGCCAGGCCAGCCAGCTGCTCTGCCCAGTCTTCAAATTGCGCTAGATCGACCCCCGCCTCAACCGCGAGGCTGTCAGAGCGCCGCACCACAGGGCTGTCCGAAATGGGGGCTTTCAGCGCCGCGACCCAACCACTCTGCTCCAACTGCGCGCAGGCTTCCACCTCGGCGGGGCGCACCAGGCCAGTCGGTAGCGGCGGCAAATCGCTTACCGAGCGCGGCGGGCTGTCAGGGAGTTGTCGAATGCGACAGGCGGCGAGTAGCAACCAGCCGTAGCCATCCAGCAGCTGGGTCTGCACCGGGCTTGCATAGGCCTGATTCACCTGGTTTTGCGGGACGCTGCCTCGTTCCAGCTCAGCGCGCCAGCCCGACAACAGAATATTGGCGTGGTACAGGCTTTGATTGGCGTAAGCCAGAGGGTGGCTCAATCGGCTGCCTCATTTGCAGGCTTGGCTTTCGCTTTTGCCTTGGCTTTGGCTTTGGCCTTGAGCTTGGCCTTTCTTTTGGCCTTGGGCTTTTTCGCGGTGCCCTCTTCAACCCACTTGCCATCCTTGAACATTGCGCGCCAGCCACTGGGCTTACCGTCACGCTCTGACATCACATACTGCTCTTTCGCTTTCCGGCTATAACGGATCTGACTGCGGTTGCCCTGGTCATCGACACGCGGCGCATCAAATAAAAAGTGATACTTGGGATCGATCTCGGCCTGATGCGGCAGCAACTCGTCGACAAAGGGTGGTCGGGTTTCTCGGTGCTTGGGAAACTGACTCGCCGCGAGGAATATGCCCGAGGCGCCGTCTCGCAACACATAGTGATCCTCTACCTTCACACAATTGAGCTCTGGCATGGGCACCGGATCCATCTTGGGGGGCGCAGCCTCGCCAGTCCTCAATAGCTTTCGCGTGTTGGTGCATTCCGAGTTGGTGCAACCGAAATACTTGCCGAAGCGCCCGGTTTTGAGCTGCATATCCGAGCCGCATTTATCGCATTCAATCAGTGGCCCGTCATAGCCTTTGATACGGAACTGCCCCTGCTCTACCTCGTAGCCGTCGCAATCCGGATTGTTACCACAGACATGGAGCTTGCGGGTTTCATCGATCAGGTAGCTGTCCATCGCAGTGTTGCATTTTCCGCAGCGTCGCTTGGTGAGCAATAAACGGGACTCTGCCTCGTCGTCGGCATCGACGCTAATCGCCTCGTCTCCCGGGATCAGATTCACGGTGCTCTTACAGCGTTCCTTGGGCGGCAGGCTGTAACCCGAGCACCCCATAAACACGCCCGTGCTGGCAGTGCGGATCTGCATCGGTCGCCCACAGGTGTCACAGGGAATACCCGTCTGCGTGGGATCGTTGGGCTGCATGCCATCAGGCCCATCATTGGCCGCTTGCGATAGCTTGCCGCTGAAGTCCGCATAGAACTCGTTAAGCAGATCGGTCCAGGACAGCGTGCCCTCAGCAACTTCATCAAGCCGCTCTTCCATGGTCGCGGTGAACCCATAGTCCAGCAGGTCACTGAAGCTGTCTTGCAGACGTTCGGTCACGATGTCGCCCATTTTCTCGGCGTAGAACCGACGGTTCTCAAGTTTGACGTAGCCCCGATCCTGGATGGTGGAGATGATTGCGGCGTAGGTAGAAGGACGACCGATCCCGCGCTTTTCCAGTTCCCGCACCAAACTCGCCTCGCCGTAACGCGCCGGTGGTTTGGTGAAGTGCTGTTTGGGATCAAACTCCGTTACGGTCAAACCATCACCTACTGCAAGCGGCGGGAGCACGGCATCATCCCCTTTGCGGGCAGCGGGCGGTTGCACCCGGGTGAAGCCATCGAACTCAATCACTCTGCCCTTGGCAGTGAGGCGGCAGTCTGCTGCGGTGACCACCAAAGTGGTCGAGAGGTAACGGGCGGGGGTCATTTGACAGGCCACAAACTGGCGCCAGATCAGATCGTAAAGACGCTCTGCATCGGGCTCCATGCCCGACAGCAAGCCACTCCGCAATGTGACGTCCGACGGACGGATCGCTTCGTGGGCTTCCTGAGCACCCTCGCGCGAGCCGAAGCGTATGGGCTCAGCGGGCAAATACTCCGCTGAAAAATCTTTTTTGATCAAAGTGCGACAAGCACTCACCGCCTCATCGCTGAGATTGGTGGAGTCCGTTCGCATGTAGGTGATGTAGCCCGCCTCATAGAGACGCTGCGCCAACGTCATGGTCTTCTTGACGCTGAACCCCATCCGGGTGCTCGCCGCCTGCTGCAGCGTTGAGGTAATAAAAGGTGCCGTCGGCTTGGAGCTCGTTTTACGTGATTCGAGATCCGTTACGCTGAAGCTGGCATCGCGCATGGCATCCACCGCGGCCTCGGCTTCTGCCTGATTTTTTGGTTCAAACTTCTCACCACCCCGATGGGTCACCATAAACCTGACCGGCTCAATATCACCCGCGGTCAGCAGCGCATGGACTTCCCAATATTCCTCGGGTACGAAAGCGCGGATCTCCCGCTCTCGCTCCACGATCAGACGCACTGCGACCGATTGAACCCGACCTGCTGACAGGCCGCGCGCCACCTTGGCCCACAGCAGCGGACTTACTTCGAAGCCCACTACCCGATCAAGGAAACGCCGCGCCTGCTGAGCGTGCACTCGCGCCACGTCCAGCACTCCGGGCTCCTTGAAGGCATCTTGAATGGCCTTTTCGGTGATCTCGTTAAAGACCACGCGATGGTAGCGGCTGATGTCCCCGCCGATCGCTTCCTGCAAATGCCAGGCGATTGCCTCGCCCTCCCTGTCGAGGTCAGTCGCGAGATAGATGGCGTCGCTGTCCTTCGCGAGCTTTTTCAGTTCACTCACCACCTTCTCTTTGCCGGGCAAAATCTCGTAACGGGCTTGCCAGCCGTTATCGGGGTCAATACCCATCCGTCGAACCAATTGCTCACGCTTTTTCCGGGCCTGGTAGCGTGCCTTCTCGTCCGGCGCCATTTTGCGAGTGATGGCAGCCTGGGCCGCACGCTCCTTAGGATCCGTGGGCTTGGCATTTCCCGAGGTGGGCAAATCGCGAATATGCCCCACGCTAGACTTCACAATGAAATCCTTGCCGAGATATTTGTTAATGGTTTTCGCCTTGGCGGGCGACTCCACTATGACCAATGCTTTACCCATAAATTGCGCTTGCCTGCGTTGATTGCACCGTCGAGACTGATTGGCGGCCGCTGAAAGGTGGGCATCTATAAGGGCGATTTTGCTCGGGGTCAAGACCTCATTGACATCATGCCATGTTCAAGCCGACCCCCTGCAAGAACCCTATTACTCAATAGAATCAATGGCTTGCGCGAGCGTATTCAGGCCGTCCAGCCCCTCTTTCTCGTTCCAGAAAATACTCACGGTCTGTTCTGAAAACGCGACAAAGGCGGCACCCGGGGGCAAAGCCGACAGCCATTTTGGGGCGGGAGAAACGCCTGTCGTCGGGGACCACTCACCGTCGATCGAGACGAAGCGATCATCCCGGCCAGCCAGGTGAAGCGGCGTCGACAGCCGTCTCTCATAGCAGGCAAACTCATCGTCTGACGCGAAGCGAAATCGCGGTGGTATAGCCGGCAGCGGGCGCAGGGAGACTTGCAAGTTACGGGCGCGGGCCTGATCTCGCAGCGCCGCTTTCGCGCGCTGAGACTTGCTGGGCATCGCCGACATCAGTGGCGCGATGACCACTGCCAAGCCCAGCACAATGAGTACATACACCACATCGACACTCCGGAAAGACAAGCCCGCTGTTTTTGACTAAATTTGACGCCATAAGAAGTGAGCGGCGGAGAGAGTATGCCCTACCAAAACATTCTCGTGGCAGTTGACCTCGGCGCGACCACCGAGACCGTCATTCAGCGGGCGGCGTCACTGGCCAACCAAAATAACGCGCTGCTGCATGTGCTGCATGTCATCGAACCGTTGGCGATCACCTACGGCGGCGATATCCCCATGGATTTCTCTGCCACTCAGGAGGAGATCCAAGGGCAAGCCAAAGAGCAACTGGACAAGCTCTGCTCTGCCCTGTCGGTGCCCGAGAGCAATCGCCATCTGGTGACGGGGCGCCCCGAGTCAGAGATTCCCAACCAGGCCAAGGCCGTTGCCTGTGACCTGATTGTTGTGGGGACCCACGCAAGGTGGGGCCTGGCACTACTGTTGGGGTCCACTACCGATGGCGTGATGCACGCCGCTGAGTGTGATGTGCTAGCGGTTAAGGTCGACACGGCAACCTAACGGTCCGGCGGTACTGACCGAGAACCTCGACCCGACCGGCGCCATAAATCGCCGACTTTGCCCGCGCTGGCAGAGGAGCCGTTATTGACTAACGCGAAACCATCGCGACGAGAGGCCGCTTGATTAGTGCAACCACCGAGACGGCAAGGCCAGCGTTGGGTCCAGACGCCGGTGTGCTGTCACTCCGCTGACTTCAGCATGAGCGGTTGCTCCGACATGTACTTTTCCCACCAGAAATGAAAGTTGCGGATCCGCCTTTCATGATGAGAAATCCAGAGACCCGTCATCCCACGTGAGTGCAGGCCTTTCTGCACGCCAGCAAGACACGAAGCATCCTGGTCCAGCAAGAGCCCTGAGGACTGCTCGCCATACCGATAAAAATTATGCTCAGGACGTCCAACAATATTGACATCACCCAACTCCACGAACAGGTCGACTGCGCCGGCTTTAGCCCCGCCCGCAGCCTCGCCTTTGGGAACACGATTAAAAATCATGCGATCGAAATACATCTTGTCAGGGTCAGTCGGATGCGGGCGATGGCGAAACATCCACATCTGCTCGCCGAAAAGATTAAACGTGATATTCGGGAAAACGTTGTAGTGGTAGTCCGCCGTAAGCTGATCGTCGGTAAGCTTTGAAAAGTCCAAGCCGTTTTCATTGGTCATTGAGCGTTTGTGCGCCGCCACTGCGCCGCGCAGATTGGTCACATCACCCTCGAAAGACTCGACCGGAAACCCTTCTGATTTCAGGTATTCCACCATCGTCTGATTGAGTGCCTTATCCTCGCCAATTTTGCGGGGGCTCGGGATATACATGGGCGCAATAAACCGACTATGCGGTCCATACAGATCCATCTGTACATTCACGTCGTCGGCAAGATACTCGGATTCAGGATGAACGCCACGCACGTGATACGTCTCTGAAAAAATATCGACAGATGTTTTCCAGTTGCAGCTCCATTCAACGGTTTCGTCAGAAACCAGGACCATGGATTCCATTTCGTAGGGCGCTAGATGTTCAGGGACAACACCGAGGTACTTAATCAAAGGCTCGATATCCGGGTCCATCGATATCCAAATAAACCCCCCCCACGCTTCACATCTGACCTCTTTGAGGCTCAGCTCCTCTGCGGGCACACCCTGAGGAAAGTCGTGCGCCTCGGGTATCTCTTTGATGCTTCCGTCCAAATAGTATTCCCAACCATGGAAGCCACAGCTTAGGTAAGGGGAATTTCCACACCCCGATGCCTTCAGTTGATTCCCCCTGTGCTGGCAAACGTTGTAGAACGCGCGAACAACACCATCTTCTGCGTGAGTCACGAGAACCGACTCTCGCAAGTTCTCGAAAACAAAAAAATCACCGGGCTCGGCAACATCACAGGCCGCACCGGCCAACAACCAGGTTTTCGACCAAATGCAGTCATCTTCCAGCTTTAAAAACACCGGATCGGTATAGCGATCAACGGGAATTCGCCCTAACTCAAGCGCAGGCTCCGGTGCTTTAGTTGTCGGAGTAAATACGAAGTCAGTTGGCTTGTTCATTTATTGTGCTCTGTGTCTGC
>CABYND010000036.1 GCA_902520195.1 Halieaceae bacterium | reverse complement strand
CTCATAGAAGGTGCGGAGTCGCTGCGACACGATGTCCTGATGCGGCGAAAAGTGGTCGTAGGGCAGGGTCTCCCAGTCGGGCAGTGTCAGGACCGGCACAGGGTGGGGCAAAAACAGTGGCAGTTCCCGCTCCAGGGTGTGCGCCTCGGTTGAGCTGGCCATCAGCACCACAACGGGTCTCCGCATCCCGCTTCGCGCGGCGAGCTCGGCGATGGCAGCGGTACTGGCCGCACCGTGCAGGGGACCCAGAGCCGTGCGGGTACCCGGGGTGGCTGGCCAGGGCGTGTCCTTGATTAGAGGGTAAAACATAGCGTCAGTCGTCAGCTTGATCGGACATTTTAGTGGCGAGTCTGCCCGGCAACCACCGGAAAAGTGCGGTTGAGGTTGCTTCGGTGCGGGTGCAGATCTGATAATACGCGCCGGTCAGAGGGCCCAAGGCAACTGCCATTGCACGGCATCAACCCTATTCATCACTCTGACGTCCGATAACGATAAGAGGACCCCCCGTGACAGACGACAGAAAACGCCCGCGCCCCGACGATTATTTTTCCGACTGGAAAGAGCGGGAGGCCTTGGCCGAGGCCATGATTCCCACGGTGGGCAAGTTGTCCCGCGAGCGCAACGTGAAGTGCTACATCTACGGACGGTCGCTGGTGAATCAGTCTGTCCTCGACATTATGAAGAGCCACCGCTGGGTCAGGCAGATGGAGGCCAACGAGCTGTCCGAGTTTGAGACCGTCCCCGTGTTGGATGCCGTCAATCAGCTGGACCTCGGCCCCTGCCACCTCGATATCGGCAGGCTTGCCGTTGCCTACTACGACAAGGGCGCGGGAGAGGGCTTGAGCATTGAGGAGTACGCAGCGCAGGAACTCGACTACCTCGTGGGCTCGACCCACAAGCCCGTCGACGAGCCTGTTGATGTGGTGCTTTACGGTTTTGGTCGCATTGGCCGGCTGATGGCGCGGATCTTGATTGCTAAAACCGACGGCGGCGACAGTTTGCGGCTACGTGCTGTGGTGGTGCGCCCCGGCAAGGCCGAAGACGACCTGCTCAAGCGTGCAAGTCTCTTGCGACGTGACTCTGTCCACGGCGTTTTTCAGGGCACGATTCGGGTCGATGAAGAGCGCCAGTCGTTTGTCGCCAACGGCAACGAGATCAAGGTGATTTACGCGGATTCGCCCGAGGAAATCGACTACACGGAATACGGTATCAACCGGTGCATTGTGATCGATAACACCGGCGTCTGGCGAGATGAAGCCGGTCTGTCGCGTCACCTGCAGGCCGAGGGTGTGGCCAAGGTCATCCTGACTGCGCCGGGCAAGGGCGATATCAAGAACATTGTGGCAGGTATTAACGACAGAGACATTGCCGACGATGACACCATTTTGTCGGCGGCCTCGTGCACTACCAATGCGATTGTGCCGGTATTGAAAGCCGCCGACGACGAGTATGGCATCAGCGCCGGGCACGTGGAGACGGTGCATGCATACACCAACGACCAGAACCTGATCGATAACTATCACAAGGCTGAGCGCCGCGGGCGCAGTGCAGCGCTGAACATGGTGTTGACCGAGACAGGCGCTGCCAAAGCCGTGGCAAAAGTACTGCCCCAGCTTGAGGGTAAGCTCACTGGCAACGCGATTAGGGTGCCAACGCCCAATGTATCGATGGCAATCCTCAATTTGACTTTGAACCGCTCGACCACGCGAGATGAGTTGAATGAGTTCATGCGCGAGACGGCGCTGCACTCCAGCATGAAAAAGCAAATCGATTACTCGAATTCACCCGAGGTGGTGTCCAGCGACTTTGTGGGCTCCCGTGCGGCCTGTGTCTTTGATGCTAAAGCGACCATCGTGAACGGCAACCAGGCGGTGTTGTATCTCTGGTACGACAACGAGTACGGATACAGCTGCCAGGTGTACCGGGTACTCGAGCAAATGGGGGGCATCCGTTACCAGACATACCCCGCAAAAGGTCCCTATCCGCTTTAATTTTCAGCTTCTGCCCGGGTTGGCCTTGGCGGGGCAAGTCGAATAGAATATGTGCGACCGACGAGAGCCCCACGGCCCGGCCTAGAGAAGCCCCCGGTCTGCAGTACGCGCACCATGTCTGGGGGGTTTTACCCCGAGTATGACAGTGTCAGCGCCGCCCCGAAGTAAACGCTTCGGCATGCGGTGCAGGTGATGGTGTGCTTGGGGGAAAACGCGGACAGGCAAATGAGCAGCGACATGATAAAAATCAAGCGTGGTTTGGATATCCCTCTGGCCGGTGCGCCGTCTGGGGAGCTGGATACTGGCGTGACCACGCGCGCGGCGGCATTGTTGGGCGCTGACTACCTCGGCATGAAGCCCACAATGGCTGTGCAGGTGGGGGATGTCGTCAAGCGTGGCGACCTGCTCTTCACCGACAAAAAGTGCGAAGGCGTTCGCTACACCTCACCCGCCGGTGGGCGCGTATCTGCGATTAATCGCGGCGCAAAGCGCGCTTTCCAGTCAGTCGTTGTCGAGATTGATGGCGACGAGGCCGCGTCGTTCGACCGGTATTCAGCCGAGGCGGCGCGTGAGCTGTCTACCGAGGCCATCAAGACCCAGCTGATTCAGTCGGGGCAGTGGACTGCCCTGAGAGCACGACCCTTCGGACGCGCTGCGGATCCCGCAACGAGCCCGGCCGGACTCTTTATAACCGCCATCGACACGCATCCCCACGCGCCAGACCCCGAGCAGGTGATTGCGCGCGAGGCCGAAGCCTTTGAACTCGGACAGACGCTGCTCGCTAACTTGGTCGATTGCCCCGTGTATCTGTGCGCGGCGCCCGGCGCTGACATGCCTCAGACGACCCATGAGCGCATTTCCCGACACGATTTTTCTGGGCCACATCCCGCGGGGCTCGCGGGGACCCACGTTCATTTCTTGATGGGCGCCTCCGCCGAGCGAATCGCCTGGACCATCGGCTATCAGGATGTGATCGCGGTGGGTCGACTGTTTTTGGATGGCGCGCTCTACGTAGATAGAGTCGTTGCCCTGGCTGGCCCCTCGGTGAGTCGCCCACGACTGGTGCTGAGCCGGGTGGGAGCAGACTTGCAGGCACTGGTTGCCGGCGAGGGTGAAGGGGATGACGCCCGTCTGTTATCCGGTTCGGTACTGGGTGGCAGAGCGGTGCAGAGCGATACCGCCTATTTGGGCCGGTACCACCAGCAGGTCGCTTTGCTGCCCGAGGGGCGCGAGCGGGCGTTTATGGGCTGGCTCTCACCGGGTGTGAACAAGCACTCCGTCATGGGAATTTACCTGTCGAGCTGGTTTGGCAGTAAGCCATTGGCGATGTCGACCAACACTAACGGGTCAGAGCGCGCGATGGTGCCGGTGGGCGCTTACGAAAAAGTGATGCCACTGGATATTTTGCCCACCCAGTTATTACGGGCCTTGCTAGTAGGGGATACCGAGACGGCTCAGGCCCTGGGCTGCCTCGAACTTGATGAAGAGGATCTGGCGCTCTGCACCTATGTGTGTCCGGGCAAATACGAATACGGCGGAATTCTCAGGGATAACCTGACACGAATCGAGAAGGAAGGCTGATACATGGGACTGCGACAACAGCTGGATGCCATTGAACCGCACTTCAAGCCTGGAGGTCGGTTCGAGAGTTGGTATGCGCTCTACGAGGCTGTCGATACGATTTTTTATTCTCCCGGCAGTGTCACCCGCGCCAACGCCCATGTGAGAGACGGTATTGATCTGAAGCGCATCATGATCACGGTGTGGTTAGCGACCTTCCCGGCCATGTTTTATGGCATGTACAACATTGGGCTGCAGGCGAATGACGTGCTGGCCCTTTCCGGCGGCGCGCTGGACGGCTGGCGGGGCGGCATTGTGGCCGCGCTGGGCGGACACGACTCGGCGAATATCTGGCACAACATGCTGTATGGCCTCGTGCATTTTCTGCCGCTGTATTTGGTGACTTTTATTGTCGGCGGCTTTTGGGAAGTGCTGTTCGCCATGCGGCGCGGCCATGAGGTCAACGAAGGCTTTTTCGTTACGTCTATTCTTTTCACACTGACACTGCCGCCTGATCTGCCCCTGTGGCAGGCCGCCATGGGCATCAGCTTTGGTGTGGTGATTGGCAAAGAAGTGTTTGGTGGCACCGGCAAGAACTTCCTGAACCCGGCGCTCACAGGCAGAGCGTTTTTGTACTTCGCCTATCCTGCGCAGATCTCTGGCGATGCCGTCTGGACCGCAGTAGACGGCTACTCCGGCGCCACGCCTCTGGGTGTGGTCGCGGCTGAGGGTATGGCAGGCCTGACAGAGGCCTACACCTGGTGGGACGCTTTTATCGGCACGATCCCGGGCTCTATCGGTGAGACCTCGACATTAATGATCATGATCGGTGGCTTGATCCTTATTCTCCAAGGCATTGCATCCTGGCGGGTGGTGGCGGGCTGTTTTGCCGGCATGATTGCTTTCTCAATGTTGCTCAACAGCGTTGGGTCAGCCTCGAATCCCGCCTTTGCCATGCCCTGGCACTGGCACATGGTCGTGGGCGGTTTTGCCTTCGGTGCGTTCTTCATGGCGACCGATCCGGTTTCGTCCGCAATGACTGATCAGGGCCGCTGGCTCTACGGTATTTTGATCGGCGTGATGTGTGTGCTGATTCGCGTGGTCAATCCGGCGTTTCCGGAGGGCATGATGCTGGCGATCCTGTTCGCCAATCTTTTTGCACCGCTATTCGATCACTTCGCCATAAGCGCTAATGTCAAGAGGAGGGCTGCCCGTGTCAGCTAGTGGAGAAGGGCTTGGACGCGTTCTGACGGTTGCACTGGGGCTCTGCTTGGTGTGTTCCATGGTGGTCTCCACCGCTGCGGTGCTGCTTAAGCCCGCACAGCAAGCTAACAAAACTCTGGATCTGAAGCGCAACATCCTGATGGCGGCGGGTCTGCTTGATCTGTCCAGGTCGGTGGAAGAGCAGTTTGAGCAGGTGGAAACCCGGGTTGTGAATATCGAAGAGGGTCGTTTCGTCGACGGCGTGGACCCCGCGAGCTTTGATCAGCGCGAGGCGGCAAAAGACCCCGCCCAGTCGCGCGCGCTGGAGGGTGATGAGGATCCCGCCAAGCTGGTGCGTCGCGAAGATCAGGCGCTGGTCTATCTGGTGCGCGACGATGCCGGTGGACTGGACAAAATTATTCTGCCGATCCGCGGCTACGGCCTGTGGTCAACCATGTACGGTTTCATGGCGCTGGAGTCTGATGGCAACACGGTGGCAGGCCTAGGATTTTACGAGCACGGTGAGACTCCCGGTCTCGGTGGGGAAATCGACAACCCCAACTGGAAGGCGATTTGGCCGGGCAAGCAGGTTTATCAGGGTGACGAAGTGGCCATTCAAGTTCTTAAGGGCGCGGTGCCGATGGGTTCCGATGAGAAGCAATGGCAGGTCGATGGTCTCTCAGGCGCGACCCTGACCACCAAGGGCGTCGATAACCTAGTGCGCTACTGGCTGGGTGACCAGGGCTTTAAGCCACTGCTTGAGAACCTGCGACAGGGGACGGCCTCATGAGTATGCGCGACACCCTGACAGACCCGATTTTCAAGAACAATCCGATTGCCCTGCAGATCCTCGGTATCTGCTCGGCACTGGCGGTGACAACCTCACTCCGCGTCACGGTGGTGATGTGCATTGCGCTGACGGTGGTGACCGCCTTCTCCGGCTTCTTCATCTCGACCATTCGGCAATTCATCCCCTCGAGCATCCGCATCATTGTGCAGATGACGATCATTGCCTCGCTGGTAATCGTGGTGGACCAGGTGATCAAGGCGGTGGCCTACGATATCTCCAAGCAGCTGTCGGTCTTCGTCGGTTTGATCATCACCAATTGCATCGTAATGGGCCGGGCCGAGGCGTTTGCCATGAAGAACCCGCCGGTCCCAAGCTTTATCGATGGCTTTGGTAACGGGCTGGGGTATTCCTTTGTGTTGCTAGTGGTAGCAGTGGTGCGAGAACTGTTTGGCACTGGCAAGTTGTTTGGCGTGGAAATCCTGCCGCTGGTCACAGAGGGTGGCTGGTATCAGGCCAACGGCCTGTTGTTGCTGCCGCCGAGTGCGTTCTTCCTGATCGGTCTCTTGATCTGGGCGATCCGCGCGGTGAACACGGAGCAGTTGGAAGAGCCTGACTTCAGGATTGCCCACCACAATCCGGCAGAGGAGGGCGCGTAATGGAGCACTATCTGAGCCTTTTTGTGCGGGCCATCTTCATCGAAAACATGGCCTTGGCCTTCTTCCTCGGCATGTGCACCTTCCTTGCGGTATCCAAGAAAATCGCTACGGCAGCGGGTCTGGGTGTGGCCGTGATCGTGGTGCTGTCGATCACGGTGCCGGTGAATAACCTGATTTTTAACAACCTGCTCGCTGACGGCGCGCTGGCCTGGGCGGGCCTGCCCGACGTCGACCTGAGCTTTTTGCATCTGCTCAGCTACATCGCCGTGATCGCTGCATTGGTGCAGATTCTCGAGATGTTTCTCGATAAGTATGTGCCGGCGCTCTATGCCACTCTGGGTGTGTTCCTGCCGTTGATCACGGTGAACTGCGCTATTCTGGGCGCGTCGCTTCTAATGATGGAGCGCAGCTTCAATTTTGCAGAGAGCGCCGTGTTCGGTGCCGGTGCCGGGGTGGGCTGGGCTTTGGCTATAGTGGCGCTCGCGGGTATCCGCGAGAAACTCAAGTACAGCGACGTGCCCGATGGGCTGCAGGGCTTGGGGATTACCTTTATTACCGTTGGGCTGATGTCTTTGGGCTTCATGTCTTTCGGCGGTATCGATATTTAGTATGCGACGGACAGGAGCTCAGATTCGATGGATATGACAATCGCTTACGGCGCCGGCATGTTCACTGCGATTATTTTGGCGCTTGTGCTGGTGATTCTGGCAGCGCGCAGCCGACTGGTCGCCAGCGGCAACATCAGTATCGAGATCAATGGGGAGCGCACGATCGAAGTACCGGCCGGAGGCAAGCTCCTGCAGACCCTCGCCGGTGCCGATCTGTTCCTCGCCAGCGCCTGCGGCGGTGGCGGCACCTGTGCCCAGTGCAAGTGCGTTGTGGAAGAGGGCGGTGGTGCGATGTTGCCTACCGAAGAGTCCTTCTTTACGCGTCGTGAAGCCAGCCAAGGCTGGCGGCTTTCCTGTCAGACGCCCGTTAAGCAGGACCTCAAGATTCAGGTCCCTGAGGAGGTATTTGGGGTCAAGCAGTGGGAGTGCACGGTCGAGTCCAATGAGAATGTCGCGACCTTTATTAAAGAGCTGGTGCTGAGACTGCCCGAAGGGGAGAGCGTTGATTTTCGCGCGGGGGGTTATGTGCAGCTCGAGTGCCCGCCCCACGCGGTCAAGTTCAGCGAGTTTGATGTTGAAGAGGAGTACCGGGGCGACTGGGAGCGTTTTGGCTTTTTCAACTTGGAGTCGGGCTGCAAGGACACCACGATCCGCGCCTACTCCATGGCCAACTACCCTGAGGAAAAAGGGGTGGTGAAGTTCAATATCCGTATTGCCACTCCGCCACCCGGCAGCGAAGGTATCCCGCCCGGCATCATGTCCAGCTGGGCCTTCAACCTGAAGCCCGGTGATAAGGTGAATGTATACGGCCCCTTTGGGGAGTTCTTTGCCAAGGAAACCGACGTCGAGATGGTATTCATTGGTGGTGGCGCGGGTATGGCGCCAATGCGATCACACCTGTTTGACCAGATGAAGCGCATCAAGACCGATCGCAAGATTAGCTTCTGGTATGGCGCGCGTTCCCTGCGAGAGATGTTCTACGTCGAGGATTACGACGGACTCGACGCAGAAAACGAGAATTTCGAGTGGCATGTGGCGCTGTCTGACCCGCAGCCGGAAGACCATTGGGACGGCTTAACGGGCTTCATCCACAACGTGCTGTACGAGCAGTACCTCAAGGATCACCCTGCTCCCGAGGACTGTGAGTACTACATGTGTGGCCCGCCGATGATGAATTCCGCGGTGATCAATATGCTGTTAGATCTGGGTGTAGAGCGAGAGAATATCTTCCTGGACGACTTCGGCGGATGACGTCGCCACTCACTTTGCGTTGCCTGAGGCCAGCTCTATTGCTGGCCTTTTGCTGTCTGGCGGGCTGTGCTGCGGATGATCGGCCCGTGCAGATGGGTGGCGCCATCTTCGGTACTACCTGGTCGCTCACCTATCTCGGTGCGCCTACTGGCGTGAGCCCTTCTCAGGTTCATTCAGAGATCAATGCTGCTTTCGCTTTGGTAAATAAGAGCATGAATCACTACGATCCCTCGAGCCTGATCAGTGAGTTCAATGCGCTTCCTCCACAGACGCCCATCGAAGTCGATTGGGATTTTACCTACGTGTTATCGGCGGCGCTCGAGCTCATTGCGGCGACCCGGGGGGCCTACGATGTGAGCTTGAGTGCCTTGTCAGATCTCTGGGGCTTTGGGCCAGAAGGCCCCAAGCAGTTTCCCGATGCCGCCGATATTGCGATGGCACGTGCCCAGGTGGGCGTGGCGCAACTCGACTGGGATTCCACGACACGCACATTAAGTAAGCGTGCGCCCGGGCTGAAGCTCGACTTCTCATCCCTCGCCAAAGGCTATGCCGTGGATCTGGGTGCCGATGTACTCTCGGACCTCGATATTCCCCACTTTATGCTAGAGGTGGGTGGCGAAGTCAGGGTGCGGGGCTCAAGCCCGCGGGGAGACGCCTGGCGGATCGCGGTGGAGCGACCGGAGACGGGTGCGCGCGGTGGTATTCAGGCGGCACTGGCGGTGTCGGACACGGGTATCGCCACGTCGGGGGATTACCGCAATTTCTTTGAGCGTGACGGGCAACGGTATTCTCACCTGATTGACCCGCGCACCGGTTACCCGATACAGCATGACGTGGTGTCCGTGACAGTAGTGCACGGCTCTGCAATGATGGCGGACGCATGGGCGACGGCGCTGACCATCATGGGTTCCGCTGAGGCCATGGTGCTTGCCGAAGAGCGAGGTCTTGCGGTGTATCTGCTTAAGCGGTCCGGCGATACGCTGGAGGCATTTTCGAGCACTGCCATGGCACAATGGATGCCCGAAGAGGGGGCATGAAGCGCTGCACCGAGGAGAATAGGGCATGACATTTGTACTCGCATTGTTGGTGTTTATGGCGATCGTCGCCGCTTTGGCGATTGGCGTGATCTTTGGTCGTGCCCCCATCAAAGGCTCCTGCGGTGGTCTTGGGGCAGTTGGCATTGATCAGGATTGCGAGATCTGTGGCGGGGACCCCCAGCGGTGCCAAAGCACTATGGAGCCGGCACCGGTGCGGCAATACGACCCCGATCAGGATGGTCGCTGAGCGCAACGGGATCGCTTTCAGGCGAACCTGAACCGGCTGCGAGCCCTATGCCGCTCTCCTGGGATTTGATTCTTCGTTTTACGCTCGGTGGCGGGCAACGCCGGTTTACCCGTTTCGTCGCGCTCGCCTCGCTGCTGGGAATGATGCTAGGTGTTGCGGCGCTCATCACCGTGCTGTCGGTGATGAATGGATTTGGTGATGAGCTACACCAGCGCTTGCTTACCGTCACGCCGGATATGGTCCTCGAGCCCGCGAATCCGAGTGAGGCAGCGCTCAGAGAACTGCTGAAGGCCGCAACTGAGCAGTCTGCTGTTGTCGCGGCGACCCCTTTTCTTCAAGGCACAGCGCTCCTGCGCCACGCGGGGCAAAGTCGGGGTGTTAAGGTAGTGGGCGCGCCTGAGTCTGGGTTACGCGATGTGATCGATCTGGACTCGCACATCACCTTTGGTGACTTGCAGGCGCTTGAGCGCGAACCTTTTTCCGTGATTCTCGGTGCTGACCTAGCACGGCTTTTGCGCGTGCGGCCCGGCGATAATGTGAATATCCTGCTGCCGCGACTGACGGTGAG
>CABYND010000035.1 GCA_902520195.1 Halieaceae bacterium | reverse complement strand
CCCTTGATTCGTAAGTTTGAGGTCTCGCGCTTTGCACGCACCATGGGCACTTTGCTGGGCAACGGCGTCGCTATTCTGAAGGCAGCGGACATTGCCAGTGGCACGGTGGGTAATACCGTGCTGCGGCAACACCTTGATGATTTGACGCCGGCAATCAAGCGCGGCGAACGCCTTTCCAAAGCCATGCAGCCCGAAATGTTCTCTCCTCTGGCGGTGCAGATGGTACTGGTGGGTGAAGAGTCGGGGAAGCTGGATGCGATGCTGCTTGAGCTGGCACAGGTTTACGAGGCGGAGGTAGAGGCCGACGTGAAACGCGCACTGACGCTCTTGGAGCCCGCGTTGATACTGGGTATGGGCGGGCTCATAGCCATTATCATTATGGGTATTTTGATGGGCATTCTGTCCGTGAATACCATGGCATTCTGATGACTTATCCGATGCGGCGGCGACACCTAAGCAGACCGAATCTCACAGACAAAAAGGGAGGGACAATGGGCAGAGCGCGAGAGACGCGACGCGATAAACGCATAAAGGGCTTTACCCTGGTCGAACTGCTGGTGGTATTGGCGATCCTCGGGATGCTGGCGGCACTGGTCGGGCCACAGGTGCTGAATCAGCTCGGCGGCGCCAAATCCAAATCTGCGGCGATCCAGATTAGCGACTTGGAGCAGGCGCTGGAACTCTACAAGCTGGATGTGGGCAAGTTTCCCTCAAGCGAGCAGGGCCTAGATGCGCTGGTGCGCCAGCCCTCGGGTGCCACGGGGTGGAATGGGCCCTATTTGAAGAGAGGCGAACTCCCTGATGACCCCTGGGGTAATCCCTACGAGTACCGCTACTCGGGCGGTATGCCGGAAATCATGTCTTACGGGGCGGATGGCCGCAGCGGCGGCTCGGGTGAAGACGCCGACGTGACTGGTTAACTGGCGGCTTCACTATGCATCGCTCAGGCGGCTTTACCCTCATCGAAATCACGTTGGTGATGGTGATAGCTGGCCTGCTATTTGCCATCGCACTCCCCAACATAGGTGCGCTTTCGGAGTCGCTGGCCTATCGGGGCGCCGTCAGGGACGTGATGTCGGCAGCGCAGAGTGCCCGAAGGCAATCCGCGCGCACCGGCGAGCCCGTGGACCTCTTGATTTACCCGGAGCGCAAGGCGCTCGAGGTCAGCGTCAGTCGTTCTGGCTTAAAAGAACTTCCTGATTCCATCTCGCTGACAGTGACCAGTGCGGCGGAAGTGAGCCCTGAGCCGGACGTTGCCGCGATTCGCTTTTATCCCTTTGGCGGCTCTACCGGCGGTGATATTGAGATCGGCGGTCCGGGTGGCGGCGGCACGCTGGTGCAAGTGGGATGGCTAATGGGTGATGTTACCCAGACGGTTATGAGATGAAATTACACCTTCATCAAACAGCGCGTGCATCTAGACCTTCATGCCGGCCCGCACGCGGACAACGCGGATTCGCTTTGGTGGAGATGCTCGCGGCGCTGGTGATTCTAGGGTTGGCGCTAGGCGCGCTGTATCAAGCTGCCTCGGGTGCCACGCGCAATGCACGGGTGTCTGCAGAGTATGCGATCGCGACGACGCTGGCCGAATCTGAGCTCGACGCCTTTGTGATTAGCCGCCCCGATGCGGGTGTTACACAGCGCGGGCGCTACGGTGACTACGAATGGGAGCGCTGGGTGGAGCTGATTCCGGAACGCGAGCAATCGGGTATTGGCTGGATGCGCATTGTGGTCAGCTGGCCCGGTGAGAGTCAGCCGCGCACCGTCAGTCTGAGCACGATAGGTCGACTGAGTGAGGGTGCCGGCGATGCGTCGTGAAGCAGGCATGACGCTGGTGGAAGTGATGGTCTCTGCGGTTGTCCTCTCGCTGCTGATGCTGGCGCTTGCAGCATCGCTGCGGACTTTCGCCACCACTTATACTGCGGTCGAGCAGTCCGCTGATCGCACGGCGCGGCTTCGGGAAGTGACCTACTTTTTGCGACATGCATTGCGCGAGGCCTACTCGCCACATCGGGGTGCGTTCCATGTTTCGGACAGCCAAATCAGTTGGCTGGCGCCGATCGATCGCGTGGGTGCGGCGGGCGGTGTGACCTGGTTGCGCCTGCGGCGCGCTGGTGACACCGTGATGCTCGACTTCGCAATTCCCGATACGCAGACGGCCGAAAAAGCGCGCACCGATCCGGCGTGGGGGGACGCGATTCCCTCTCAGATATTGCTCGAAAATGTTAGAAGATTTCAGGTTTCGGCGATCAAGGCGCCAAGTCGCAATGGCTACAGCAATGACGACGAGGCGCTGAAAAACGAGTTACCACCAGGAGTGCAGCTGGAGTGGGAACTTGAGGGTATGAGCTGGCCGCCTCTGATCGTGGCTTTCGACGATTACGAGATGGTGCGGTGAGCGGCATTAGTAAACAACGGGGTGTCGCAATAGTGCTGGTGATGTGGCTTGTTGCTGCCATGAGCATCACGGTAAGCGGTGCGCTGGCGTTGGCCCGAGAAGAAATCGGCCTGGCTTCTTCGCGACTGGGAGAGGCGCAGGCTTTTGCGCTGGGTAAGGGTATCGCACGACTTGCCGTCATGGACCACGCCAGAGCGCAGAAGGCAGTTGATGAAAACGGCGATTTGGACCCCGGGGGCCCATCGAGGGTGTTTAGGTCCCGGTACGAGATCGATAACCTCACTGTGTCCGCGACGGTGTATCCTGCGTCAGGGTTTGTCTCGGTGGCAGAGTCAGACCCGGCTGTGTGGCAGCAGTTATTGAGCAGGGTTGGGGGTATGGATAACGTCGCCGCCGCTACCCTTGCGGAGCAAATTGTGAATAGCGAGTTAGATACGACTGCCTCCGCAGGCTCGGGGCCGCCCGGTAGTTTTCAGTTCTATTCGCGGTATCGGCAAGCCCGGTCAGCTGTTTATGTCGAGCAGTTGCTGGTTGTCGAGGGCATGAATCGTGCGGTGTATGATCGAATTCGAACTAGTATCTCGCCCTTCAACGTCGGCTCCGGCGTTGACCCTGCAGTCGCGCCGCCAGAAATGTTGGCCGTTTTTGGGGCCTCAAGAAAAGAAGAGGCAGACCTCTTGAGTAACGAGTCCGACCCCCGCGATGCTTCGGGGTATTATTGCGTAGAAATCCAAGTGTCGGCCTCACCGTCAGAAAGATTCCTACAGCGGGTTTGGGTCGAGAGCCGGGGGTCAGATGAATTCTCGGCGGTGCGACTCACACGGATAGAAAAGCCGCGACAGAGCACATTGGGGCGAGCGGGCTAGGGTATGGCGAACGTCGGCAACAAGTGGAGCCTTTTTGGTCTAGATCTGACTCGGTCGGGCAAGTGGCTGGCGCTCGGCTTTCATCAGCTGATGTACGATCATGGTGCTTGGCTGCTCCGGCGTTTTGACCCCTCGATTCGTGTCACCCGTGGCGGTGAGGCTCTTTGGTACCGGGCCGACGCGCCGTTAGGCGAGGGAATTGCTGCCGACGAACAGACACCCTTCAGCGCGGTCGCACTCTCCGCCGACGCCGTATTGTTAAAGACGCTTCATCTTCCTGCCTCTGCGGAGGAGGATTTGAGTGACGCCATGCTACTTGAAGTGGGTTTGTCCTCGCCTTTTACGGATACCGACACGCGAGCGGCATGGCGAGTGGTCAGTCGTCACGAAAACGTGATTGAGGTCGCTTTGGCCATCACATCACAAGCCGCTATCGACGATTTGTTGGCAGAGCCTCGCGACAGTTCAGACGCCGGTGTGCCGACACCTGAGGTGTGGGCATTCGATCAACACGGCATACCTATTTTCTTTGCCGGTTATGGAGGCAGCGAGCGACGGTCTGCCTACCTGCGGCGGCTAGTTAATGCGTCTAGCCTGGTTGCCGCTGTGTGGGTGTCTTGTGTGGTGGCGATCACGTTGCTGGCCGGTGCTACTGCACTTCGGGCGGATCGGCTGGACGCGACGTTTCAGCATGTAAAGAGTGATGCGGCAGCTCCGGCGAGACAACGCGAGTCCTTGCAATTGGGACGAGCTCGTTTGTCAGCAATCGAGCGTGCTATCAGCAAGCGACCCAATTATCAGTATTGGTTAAATCATATCGCCGCTTCAGCGCCCGACACCGTCTACTTAGACCGGCTCAACTTTGACGGCAACGAGGTGACGGTAAATGGGTACTCCAATAACGCTGCAGTGTATTTGCGCATGCTGACTGAGGAGCCCGGGTACACTGACGTCACGGCCGTGTCTGCTTTTGCGAGAGACCGTAATAACGGTTTGGAGCGTTTCAGCATCCAATGGCGAGTCACCGCACCTCCCAAGCCAGCGCAGCTTGCCGCAGCAGACGGCGAGACTGCAGAGCCCGCTGCTGAGGCGGAGGCTGGCTTATGAACTCGCAAGGCGCCCTAGAAGCTACAAAAGCGCGGTTGTTACTGATTCAGTCCTCGACCGCTGAATTGCCCTTGCAGGCAAGGTTCATCGTCTATGGGACGGCGGCGGTGTTCGCCTTGGTTACATTGCTCGTGCTCAGCAATGTGCTGGGATGGTGGTTGGGCAGTCTCTCCGACATTAGCGCCACTAAACCCCGCATCAGCCGGTTGCTCGGCTACATTGAGGCGGCGCCTCAGATCGAGTCGGCGATGGCTGAGATCGAGACAGCATTGACGCAGGTCGCCATCGAAGACACGGGCGATACCGGTAGAGGCGGTGCGCTATTGCAACAGCAACTGCGCGAGTTGGCGGGTGACGTCGGGTTGACCGTGGTGGGGAGCGAAGTAAAAGAACCCGTTCAGCTGGAGGCGTTGGTGAAGCTCAAGGCCACCCTGCAAGTCACCGGCGGCCCCGATGATTTCGACGAGTTTCTTCAGCTTCTATATCGCGCATCGCCGGCCTTGTTCCCAGAGGGTATGCAGGCAGAGGCGCTGCGACGTATTAACCGCAGGCTCCGCAATCCCGATGCGGCTACTGCAGACCATTTGAGCGCCCGTGTTGACGTTTCGGCTTATCGGCTGGGTGAACCCAGTGACTGAGGGCGCATTGGCAAGCTGGCGTGACTGGCCTAAACCGCTGCGACTGTCTGCCGGCTTAATCGTTGGGGCGCTTGGATTGACAGCGATTTACACTTTGTCAGCGGGCTCACCCGAGCCGATATTGCCTTCTAGTGCACTGTTTGAGCCCGTGAGCGTTGCGCAAACACTGTCTTCATCACGCCCGGAGCTAAACAGCTTCGACTTTGTTCTACGACCCGTCTTTGCCCTAGACAGAAAGCCGCGGCGGCCTGACTTACCCTCAGAAAATGACCTAGCACTAGCTGCCTCAGAGGCTGAAGCTGACGTGGTGGAGAGCATAGACGGCATCAACCTGTTGGGAATATTTGGCTCCGGGGAAGTGGCGGGCGTGATTATCCGTCTCGATAATGGTAAGCGACAGCGCTTGGTGGTGGGCGAATCGGTAAAAGGCTGGACATTGAGCTCGATCGAGTCGCGCCGCGCGCTCCTGCAGGCGGCCACAGGTGAGGAGGCTAGACTGGAGATGGCCTACGCCACTAATCAGTCAATTTTGGCCACGGAGGTGGGAGGTGAGTCTGGTTCTGCCATCCCTCAGGCAACTGCTAGCGACGGCGCGCTGAGTAAAAATAATCGCGAGCCCACTTACAAAGTCGAGCCTGCTAGGCCACGTGCGCGGATGTCGTTCGACGACATTTACGGTGGCGAGCCGAAGCGGGACGTCTCCCGAGGGCCAGAAGGAAATGAGTGACCTCACGTTAGAGCTGATCAACTTTATGGGACGGGTGATGGGTCGGGGCCCCAGCAACAAGGTCGGTCGACCTGTTGCTGTGCGCTGCATCACAGCGGTGCCCTTGTCGGTGACTCTGGTCTTTTTAGCCAGTTGCGCGACGCAAGACGCGGTGCCCTCGCAGCAGCCCGCCACCTCATCTTTAGCCACGGGCGCTTTGGCGGCCAGGCAAAGTGACGATGGTGGCCCGGTCGCGGAACCTTCTCCTGATCAGAAGATAGACGGCCGCGGGGTGATATTTCGTGGGACCGATGTAGGCGTAAAGATGCCCACTGCTCGTCAGCCTATCAAGCTGTATGGCGATGCGGTTTCACTAAATTTCGAAGAGGCGCCGCTGTCAGAGGTGGTGCATTCAGTGTTAGGTGACATCCTCGAGCTCGACTACATTGTCGAACACCCGGTGCAGGGTGCGGTGACATTGCGGACGCGTTCCCCCATCCCTCGTGACCAGCTGTTGCCGATTTTGGAGTCCTTGCTTCATAACAACGGTGCGGTGATGGTGCATGGACCCAACGATCGCTTGTTCGTTAGCGGTGCGCAAAAAGCTGGCAGGATGGTCCCCAGCTTTCAAAATGCCGAGGGTGCCGGCACCGGCTTCTCCAATGTCATCGTCCCGCTCCAGCACATCGGCGCACCCGAGATGGCGGAAATTTTGAAGCCGGTCGCGACCGAGACCGCTTTCGTTCGCATCGACACCAAGCGCAACCTGCTCGTCTTGGCGGGTACACAGATGCAGATCGACGGTTGGCTCGACATTGTCACCACCTTCGACATTGACCAATTGGCGGGAACGTCAGTGGGGATATTCCCGATCACGCGAGGCGAGGTTGAGGATGTCTTTGTGGAGCTTGAGCACATTCTCAACACCGCCGATGGCGGCACTGGTGGCGGCGCGGGTAGGGGCCTTGCCAGTATGGTGCGCGTACTTCCCGTGGAGCGCTTGAACAGTATTCTTGTTGTCTCGCCACGCGCTACCTATATCGATACCGTGGGGCGATGGGTGGAGCAACTTGATGGTATTGACGAGCCCGCTTCCGAGGCGACTTTGCATGTCTATGACGTGGTCAATGGCAACGCGGCTCAGATGGCCATGCTGTTGAGCACGATTTTTGATAAGAGCAGCGGTAGTGGTGGCGCCAGGGGTCAGCGGCCGCAATCTCAGGTGGCGCCTGGCATGACTTCACAGCGGTCCGGCGGTGAAGGCAACATGCCAGCTACGGGAGCCGGGCAATTTATGGGCGGATCAAGCTTTGAGCTGGGTAAGTCTATTCGCGTGGTTTCTGATGACTACAACAATTCGCTGCTCGTCTACGCGTCCCCTTATGAGTACAGCAAGATCGAGCGCATCTTGAAGAAATTGGATGTGGTTGCCACTCAGGTACTTATCGAGGCCAGTATTGTTGAAGTTCAACTCACCGACGGACTGGAGTTCGGGCTTGAGTGGACCTTTCAAAATGGCATCGGTAGCAACTATCAGGGCGCTGGCGCGCTAGACCTGACGGGGCTTGCACCAGTGTCACCGGGCTTCTCTTACACAGTAACGAGCGCCAATGACGTGCGTGCGGTGGTGAACGCACTTGCAGAGGAATCGCTCGTAAATGTTATTTCCACGCCGTCTGTGTTGGTTTTGGACAACCACACGGCGGCGATTCACGTGGGTGACCAGCAACCTATCCAATCACGCCAGTTAGTCACGGATGGCGGGAACATAACGAACTCCATTGAATACAAGGATACCGGCGTAAAGCTCGAAGTGACGCCGTCGGTCAATGACGGCGGCTTGGTCACGCTGGATGTGAATCAATCGGTGACTGACGTGGGCCCCAAAGATGCGGCTACAGGGCAGCGAAGCTTTTTGGAGCGCAACGTGACTAGCCGTATCGCCGTTCGCAGCGGGGAGTCAGTGGTACTGGGCGGCCTCATAACAGATAACTCCACAGTCGCTAAGAGCGGCGTGCCTTATCTCATGGATATTCCCGTGCTGGGAAATTTATTCAGCAGGAATACGGACGCAACCAAGCGTGTTGAACTGCTCGTGTTTATTACCCCCAAGGTAGTTGAGTCTGATGCGGAGCTGCGTGACCTGACTCGGGAGATGCGCGACCGCATGCGCGGCTTGACGGGTTTCGACGATTTACCAATTCAGCTGGAAGATGAGGGGTAATCTCGGTTTTGAGGATGGTGCAAGCTGAGACGCAGCGCTTATTCATTGACCATGGACGCAGGTTCGAGAAGCTCCTCCAGAGGCTGCTCAAGCGAGCGGTAATGATTGTCGGCTTGCCGGCGGTGTCTGTTGGCTGCACCGCGGTACCTAAACAGACCGCTGAAGACTTAGTGGGTCAGCGTGCGATTTCGTGGGCAGAAGCACTTATGGAGCTGGATTATAACGGTGCGCTGTCATACATGACCCCCAGTTATCAGATGAGTCCCAGAGCTGATCGTTTTCGTGGAGACTTCAGCGGGGCAGGTTTTTGGCGATCAGTCACTCCTCATTCGGTTGATTGCGGCGAGAGTCAGGCCCCATTGCGGTGCGATGTCACAATCATTATCAGTATGATTGTGCCGCCAGAGGTGGCTAGAGAAACGCCAATCTCTTATGACATGACCTGGGTTTTCCTGGATGGACAGTGGTATCTATATCGTCAGTGAAACGCTATCGGTCGCTTTTTAACGTCGAAACTGAAGGCATGCCTCGCAACAGCTCCCTCGAGAGGGTTTTTGTAGTCCGGGTTGCTAAAGGATCGTCGCTATCGCCCCGATAACCTGGTTCTGACGGAATTAACAAAAAAATCACACAAAAAAAGGAATTATGCCCGTCGCCTGCCCGTCAAATAGGTGGCAAATTCTGTGTTCGCGTATACAATTTGGTGTCCTAGAGCCGAGGTCGGCAATCGCCGACTTCCGTTGGAAGTATCGAGATTGCTTTCACCCGTGCTGGTGGACAGTGGTGGGCTGTATTGTCACGTATCTGCAGACGTGCTAGTTTGCTGGAGTTTGGTTGCGAGACAGCATTTCAATATCAAACGTTTGATACTTTTAGGAGTGATTCAATGAAGAAGAGCACAATTTCGCTTGCCGTGGCGGCAACCGTGGCCACATCGGCTGCCGTACACGCTGGGCAGTACGTGAACCCCGGCAAGACAGGTCAAGTCCTGTTGTTCCCGTTCTACAATGCTGACAACGGTAACTCCACGGGGATCCACATCACCAATACCACTGATTCGGTAAAGGCGGTCAAGGTTCGCTTCCTTGAGTACAAGAATTCAGACGCAGTGCTCGACTTCAATCTGTATATGTCTCCGAAGGACGTCTTTGCCTTCGCTGTTATCCCCGACGCCGATGGCGATGGCGCGGCCATTATTACAGGTGACGCTAGCTGTACTGTTCCAGCCCTTGGAACATCCAATGGTGATTTCCCGGGTACGGCCACCGAAAATGCTGATGGCTCCACGACACGCATCCAGCCATTCTCTAACTACCAGTTCACGGGCGATGCAGATTCCTCTGTTGAGCGTAGCTTGACGGGCCACGTCGAAGTGATCGAGATGGGTGTGGTTTCTGATGAAACATACGCAGCGGCGGCGACTCACGATTCGACGGGAGTGCCGGCTGATTGTGCAGCCCTCGATACTGCCTGGGCGTCAGGCACCTGGTCAGGAAACGCTTCCTTCGGCGTCGGCGCTCCGACAGGCGGGTTGTCTGGCGTGTCGTACCATATCAACGTAGAGTCGGCGGCCTCGTTCGGTTTCGAGCCTACAGCGATTGATGGCTTCAGTTCGTCGGCGCAGCACACCAACCCCAGTAGCGCTAGCCCTACGATCAGTAGCGGTACCAGCGTTGCTACTGTGCAGACGGCCGGTGGCGCATGGGTCGACTACACGTTGGGTAGCGGTGCAGAAGCCACCTCTGCTTTGTTGCAGACTAGTTCACTATCAAATGACGTTTTGGTGCTTCCCATTGTTGGCGGTATGACTGACTGGGTAGTTACTTTCCCCACCAAGCGTGCACACGTCGACGTAGCAACTGCGGCTGACGTCGTTCCGCCGTTCACTGACAACTGGGACGGATCCTCGGGAGAAAGTTCCGCTTGTGAACCTGTGTCGATCGGTCGGTGGGACCGTGAAACCTCCGCGGCTGCCGCCGTCGAAACTTCGATTTGTAACGGGACGTCTGTTATCGCAATGGGCGCCGCTGGTGCTGGGAGTGCGCTGAGTGCTAGCGCTGGTCTGACGGTCTTGGAGTACCCGTACTCTGAGGGTTGGGCGAAGATCTCATTCAACAACGCGGGCCAGTCTATGACTCTGGGAAGTGGGGCTACTAGGCAGGGCTTGCCTGCAATTGGCTTTGCCGCTTACAAGGTTGTCAACGGCGCTATGAGCTACGGTCAAGCGGCTGTGCACAAGACAGAGATTTCTAGCTCTGGCATCTGATCCAACACAAGTAACAATAAAAAAAGGGCCTCTCGGCCCTT
>CABYND010000034.1 GCA_902520195.1 Halieaceae bacterium | reverse complement strand
AGGCGTCGACCCAAATCCGGGACTGGCGCAGCTCTCAGGGCTCCCTCTTTGCCGCGATCAAAATGGAGAAGATCACGGTCGGGATACTACTGACCTCCGTCATTTTGATGGCAGCATTTAACCTGATCTCGACCTTGACCATGTCGGTGACGGAAAAGCGCGGTGATATTGCGATTCTTCAGGTGCTCGGTTTGCCCGCGAAAAAACTGCTGATGCTCTTTTTGGGGCACGGGCTCCTGTTAGCGCTGCTGGGTATCTCGCTCGGAGCGATCGCGGGGGTGGCGCTGGCGACCACGATCTCTGATCTTTCCCTGTGGGTAGAGCAGGCGTTTGGTCTGGTGCTATTTGACCCCGCCGTGTATTACATCGGCGGTTTGCCGTCTACATTGCTCTGGGGGGACGTTGCGGCGGTGGTGGCGGTGGCCTTTGTGCTGAGCCTGCTGGCCAGCGTCTATCCCGCATGGCGTGCCGCGCAGGTGCCGCCCGCAGAGGTGCTCAACTATGTCTGATCGCGGTGTGCTTGAGGCTGCGGGCCTGGGTAAAACCTATCACGACGCCCGGCGAGAAATCGTTGTGCTCAATGACTTGGCGCTGTCGGTGTCGGCGGGTGAGTGGCTGGCGATTGTGGGCGCCTCGGGTGCCGGTAAATCCACCTTGCTGAACTTGCTGGGTGGCTTGGACACGCCGAGTGCGGGTGACGTGTCAGTCGCCGGAGAGTTGCTCTCCCGTATGTCGGAAAACGAGCGGAGTCGGTGGCGAAATCAGCGACTGGGTTTTGTGTTTCAGATGCATCACCTTTTGCCCGAGTTCACAGCGCTCGAGAGTGTGGCCATGCCGGCACGGATTGGTGGTGCCCCGAAGCAGCAGGCCGAAGCAAAGGCCAAGACGTTGCTTGAGCAATTGGGTTTGTCAGAGCGCCTGAACCATCGCCCGGCGGCGCTGTCAGGCGGCGAGCGGCAGCGGGTGGCGATTGCACGAGCGTTAGTGAACGAACCCGCCTGTGTGTTGATGGATGAACCCACGGGCAATTTAGACCCGGATACGGCCGAGCAGGTGCTCGCTGCTATGAGCGCGCTCCGTGATCGTGATACCGCCTTTGTCGTGGTCACCCATGATCCTGTAATCGCCCAGCGTATGGATCGGCAGCTGACTCTCGCGAACGGCCGACTGGAGCCGCGCTAGTGCCCTGGTCGTTACGCTGGAGCATCGCGCTGCGTCAGACGCTGGATCCCGGCAAGGGCTTGTCTGCTTTTTTGTCCCGCGTATCGATTGTTGGAATGGCACTCGCCATTTCGCTGCTGTTGGCGGTGCAGTCGGTGATGAACGGCTTCGAGCGGGAGATGCGCGAGCGGATACTGTCGCTCCTGCCCCATGTTCAGGTGACCACCGCGGGGGAGCCACAGCCCCTGGAAGAGCTCATCGAGACGCTAGAGCAGGATCCCAACATTGCCTCAATCAGGCGCTTCATGCTCGCAGAGACGCTGTTGATGCGGGGGCAGACGGTTTCGGCGGCGCAGCTGACTGGCCTTGAGCGGTCGGCGTTGGCGCCCTACGAGTCGCTGCTGAGCCCGGAGGTGACGGATTGGCACCCTGAATCACTGGTGCTCGGTGCCGCAATGGCTGAGCGCCTGAATTTAAGTGTGAGCGATCGGGTGACGTTTATTTTGCCAGAGGGAAATCAGGTGGCTTATCAGCCGCTCAGTCTGCGACTGAGCGCGGTATTGGAGTCGGGGACCGAGCTCGATGAGGTGCTGGCGCTGGTGCATGTTGATGCGCTGGAGGCGCTCGCGACAGGGGTCAGTATCCGCCACGGTGTGGCGGTGCAACTTGAGGATGTGTTCGCGGCCACGCGATGGCGCTGGGAGATCGCCCAGATGTTGCCGTCGGAGGTCAGGGTGACCGATTGGCGAGCCACCCACGGCAATTTGTACACGGCGATTCAGTTGTCGCGGGATCTGATCGGATTGATTCTGTTCATCGTGATTTTTGTTGCCGCGTTTAACGTGGTGTCCTCCTTGATGCTGGTGGTGACAGACCGACGCAAGGCGGTGGCGATGCTGATGGCCATGGGTGGCGGGCGCGCCGATATCACCGCGGTCTTTTTTCTACAGGGAGGCCTCATTGGTGTAGTGGGGGCTTTAGCGGGCGTGGCCTTGGGTCATCTGCTTGCAATCAACGCACCGGATTTAGCCGTGATGCTTGAGCAGTGGTTGGGTGCACCGCTCCTGCAGACCGACGTGTATCCGTTGGCGTTCGTACCGGTGGATATCCGCTGGCAGGATGCGGTGACTGTTGCTGGCATCGCCATTGGGCTCTCGGTGCTCGCAGCAACGCTGCCCGCAATGCGTGCGGCGTCCTTACCGGTGGCGGAGACGCTCGCTCACTGACGGCGTTTGTGCCGCGCATGCCACTGGCGTCGGACCGCATTGCGCCACATCGTATCGATCATCCAGTAGCCCAATATCCCGAGTATCACGCCCATCAGCTGTGAGCCGACCAGCAGCGGCCACCAGATGATGTCGAGGCTTTGCACAAACCAGGTCCAGGAGGCTTCAAACTCGATATCGAGCGGTTCCTTACCCAGCACCCAGGCGCCCAGCCTGTAGGCCGCATAGTAGATCGCGGGCATGGTAAGCGGGTTTGTGATGAAGATCAGCGAGAAGCTCAGTGGTACGTTGGCGGTAAACACGATGGCGAGTGCTACCGAGATGATCATTTGTCCGGGCACGGGCAGCATGGCGCAGTAGAGGCCAATGCCAAAGGCCTTGGCGGTGGTGTGTCGGCTCAGTTGCCAAAGATTGCTGTCTTCAACCCAGCTGCCAAAAATCCTCAATGAGCGAATCTGGCGCACCTTGCCCGGCGTCGGTACCCAGTTCCTGAGGCGTTTTTTGAGCATCCCGCTGGTGGCCAAAGTCATAAAGAACGGCGCCTATCATAATCGCTTGTCTAACGGATTTGACCAATAACTTCTACCGGTTGGGGGAGCAACTCCGAAGTCTAGTTAGTGCTTTTGTTGGTTGGTTCTGATGTTCCAACTCAAGCTCACCTAGACCATCCTCAATGTGCCCTGGGGTTTCATTGTGGCCCATTTCGACCGTCTGCCCCAGCGGTGCGCAAAGGGGGTTTCTGACACCTCGTTTTGGTTCTTAATAATGCCGTAAATACCTGCCAAAACCCTGTCTGGGGCTGACCTTGGCGGCTCGGTATACTCAGGCTCTCTGAGGGAGGGTTGTTTGTGTTTCAAGAGTTGGCCGCGGGCGGCTGGGTCATGCCTTTTATCGTGGTGTGCTCGGTGTTGGCCCTGGCGATCTTTATTGAGCGGCATTTCGCGCTGAACAAGCAGCGGATTGCGCCACCGCACCTGCTCGCCACCGTCTGGCAGCAACTCCAGGGCGAGGGGCTTGATGCCCAGAAACTCAAAGCCCTGCGCCAAGGTTCACTACTGGGCGCCATTCTCGCTGCGGGCCTGGCCAATCGGCACCAGGGACGTGAGGTGATGCGCGAGAGCATCCGCGAGGCGGCATCCCACGTCATCCATAGTCTTGAACGCTACCTCAATGCGTTGGGAACCATTGCGGCGATTACGCCATTGATGGGCCTGCTGGGTACCGTGTTGGGCATGATCAGCGTGTTTACCGAAATCACCACCCACGGCACCGGTAACGCCAACGCGCTGGCCGGCGGCATTTCTGAGGCGCTGCTGACGACCGCAGCAGGTCTGGCGGTTGCGATTCCTGCGCTTGTGATGCATCGGCACTACACGGCGCGGATTGAGTCGATTGTGGTGGATCTGGAGCGCGAGGCGATCAAGCTGGTCGATGCGCTGCACAGCAACCAAAAGACGGAATACGACCTGTGAACTTTCGGCAGCTGCGCCGGCCCGAAGTTTCGATCAATCTCACACCGCTAATCGACGTGGTCTTTTTGCTGCTGATTTTTTTTATGGTCTCGACCAGTTTTTCCGAGCTGACGCAATTGGTGGTTGACTTGCCTGAGGCGGAAGGAGCCCCGGCGAGTACCGATACTACGTTGCTACTGGTTGTCGATGTGGAGGGGAACATGACGCTGGATGGAGCGCCCGTACCTAACGCCGCACGCGGACTGTCGGAAGCCCTGAGCCAGCGGTTGAGCGGCAATACTGACATTCCGGTAACCTTGTCGGCCGATGCGATGACCCCACATCAGTATGTAGTAACCGCAATAGATGTGGCAGCGCAGCTCAATATCACGCGCCTCACAATTGCGACTGAAAACACGCGCTAGGCAACGAAAGTGAAAACAGAGACTGGAAAATCTAGCGACTGGGCCTTGTATCGCCGCCTTCTGGGCTATGTGGCCCGGCATGGCGGCGCGTTTGTGCTGAGTATTTTTGGCTTTCTGATTTACTCCGTTGCCAACGTGCTGCTGGCGGACCTTACCCAGTTTTTGCTGGACTCGTTGGGCGAGGCGTCACAGATCAGCATGGGTTTTGTTTCGGCGGCGGCGCACTGGTTCTGGCCGCCGGGTGACCAAGGGGCTGTTGAGTATGCGCGCATCGCTGTACCCGCCGCGGCAGTCGTTTGTGCGCTGATTCGCGCGAGCGGTTATTTTTTCGGCAACTACTTTATGAACATTGTTGCCCGTGGGGTGGTTCACCGGTTGCGTACGCGGGTTTTCGACGCGTTGATCCGCATGCCCAAGCAAGTTATTGACGGCCACACGCACGGTGAGCTGGTGTCCAAGCTGACCTTCAACGTGGAGCAGGTCAGTGGCGCCTCATCCGAGGCGCTCAAGACCATTTTGCGAGATGGGCTGACAGTGTTGGCGCTGATCAGCTACATGCTCTACCTAAACTGGAAACTCACCCTCGTATTTTTTGCGATCACCCCGGCAATTGCCGGCGTTGTGGTGGCGGTGGGGCGGCACTTTCGGCGCTATAGCCGGCGCATACAGGATTCCATGGGCGAGGTGACCCAGCTCAGTAACGAGAGCATGCAGGCGTTTGATGAGATCCGCATGTTCTCTGCCACCGAGCAACAAAGCGAACGATTTCGGGCGGCGAGCCAATTCAACCGGGTGCAGAGCCTGAAGCTGGCCTTTGTCCAAGCGGTGTCGACACCGATCGCACAGGTGCTATTGGCGCTGGCTTTAGCGGCGCTGTTTTGGTTCGCATTGGACCCCGCGATTCTCGCCGGTTTTTCTGCGGGTTCGTTGGTGGCGTTTATTGCCGCGGCGACCCAGTTGGGCAAGCCCATTCGCACCCTGACCAACGTGCAGAGCATCATTCAGCGAGGCCTTGCTGCCGCAGAGGATCTCTTCGCGCAAATTGACGCCGAGCCGGAGCCCGATCACGGGCAGCTACCGCTTGAGCGTGCCCATGGCGCCATTGTGCTGGATCAGGTGAGCTTCAGGTATCCCGGCGCCGAGCAGCTGGTGCTGACAGATATCAGCCTTGAGATCCCCGCAGGCAAAATGGTGGCGTTTGTCGGGCGCTCTGGTGCCGGCAAAAGCAGCCTCATGCACCTGCTGTGTCGTTTTTATGCACCGAGTGCCGGCAGCATCAGGTTGGATGATCAGTCGATAGCGGATTTCAAGCTCGATGATTATCGCCGGCAGTTTGGCTTGGTATCCCAGAGCGTCGTGTTGTTCAGCGATACGGTGCGGGCCAACGTGGCGTTTGGGCAATTGGACACGGTAACCGACGCCAGACTGAATAAAGCCCTGGAGACTGCGCTGGCAGCGTCATTTGTTGAGGCGATGCCCGGCGGGCTGAACGCCATGTTGGGTGATGGCGGTAGCGGGTTATCGGGGGGTCAGAAGCAGCGCCTGGCGATAGCGAGGGCGGTGCTAAAGGATGCCCCGGTGCTCATCCTCGATGAGGCCACCGCAGCGCTCGATAATGAATCAGAAGCCGCTATTCAGGCATCGCTTGAGGCCGTCTCGGCCGGGCGCACCACCTTGGTCATCGCGCACCGGCTCTCCACGGTGGAGCGGGCGGACATGATTGTGGTTATGGATAAGGGGCGCATCGTCGGCACTGGGACCCACGCTGAACTCATGGCGGCGGGCGGGCTGTACGCCAATCTTTATCAGCAGGGTTTCTCCCCCTCATGAGCACCACGCAAGGCGCATTGGAGCGCCTGCTCAATCACATCTGGTACGGCAACAGCTTCTTGTCTTGGTGCCTGATTCCCCTAACCTGGCCTGTCAGGTGGGTGATCCATCGCCGTCGCCAGCAAGCATCCCGCAAGGGCAGCACCCCCGAGGGCGTTACCGTCATCGTGGTCGGCGGTTTGACCGCGGGCGGCACCGGTAAGACTCCCGTGTTGATTGGCCTTGGAAAATGGCTTGCAGAGCAGGGCTATCGCGTGGGTGTGGTCAGCCGGGGCTATGGCGGTACGTACGGCCCTGAGCCTCACAGCGTGACAGAGGTTGATACCGCGGCGGTTGTGGGTGATGAGCCGCTTTTGATTCGGCGTGAGCTGGGTGTGCCGGTCGTGGTGTGCGCCGACCGAGAGCGGGCGCTGGACGTGCTGGTCGATCAAGGCGTGGTGGATGTGGTGCTTTCGGATGACGGCCTGCAGCACTACCCCATGCCCCGCGACATCGAATTACTAGTGCTCGATGCGGAGCGTGGCCTGGGTAACGGTCGATTGCTGCCAGCGGGACCTTTGCGAGAGCCAGCGAGCCGCCTCAGGAATGTCGACGTGGTTCTTGAGCGAAACAGCTGTGACCCTGATCGCGGCTTCAGTTATCAAACTTCGGGTGCTCTGCACTTGGCATCTGGCCGGCAGGTAAGGTGGTCTGAGTGTGTCGCCGAGTGGCGAGACCAATCCATAGTTGCCATGACGGGCCTGGGGCAGCCTAGACAGTTCTTCGAGATGCTCAGGGGGCAGGGACTCGCGATAGAAGCGGAGTCTCTGGGTGATCACGAAGCGATGACCCAAGCGCATCTCGACCGTCGTGACGAACAGGTGCTGCTGATGACTGCCAAGGACGCGGTTAAGTTACCCGAGTGCACCGACCCTCGCGTCTGGGTGGTAGCCATCGAGGTGGCATTACCGTCATCATTGCTGACAAAGCTGACGGCACTTTTGCCGTCTGCGCGATTTGTCGAGGCGTAATACCGCGATGTTTCATATTGTGATTCCCGCCCGCTTTGGCTCCACACGGCTTCCTGGGAAGGCGTTGTTGCCCATTGCAGACAAGCCGATGGTGGCCTGGGTGTGGGAGCGGGCCATGCAAGCCGGCGGAGCGCAGGTGGTTGTCGCAACCGATGATCAGCGTGTCGCTGATGAGATGACCAGTCGGGGAGCCCAGGTCGCGATGACGCGCGCTGATCACGCCTCGGGGACTGATCGCCTTGCTGAGGTGGTGGAGCAGCTGGGGTGGGAAGAGAACGCCATTGTGGTCAATGTGCAGGGCGATGAACCGCTGATGCCGGTGGCGAATATCCAACGTGTAGCGGCAATGCTGAACGAGACCCAAGGCGCCGATATGGCAACCTTGATGGAGCCGCTGGCACCCACAGACGCTGAGCAGCAATCAGTAGTGAAAGTGGTCGCGAGCGAAACAGGCAGGGCGCTCTATTTTTCGCGCTCGGCGATTCCTTTTCACCGAGAAGGCGGGGTGCCGGCACCCGTGTTCCGGCATATCGGGCTTTACGCCTACCGGGCGGGTTTTCTCAACACCTTTGTGAGTTGGCCACCTGCGGCGGCAGAGCAAAGCGAGTCGCTGGAGCAATTGCGCGCGCTGGCCCACGATGCGCATATTCAGATTGAGTTGGCACCCGAGGCCATGCCCGCGGGCGTCGATACCGAGTCTGATCTCGCCGCGGTGCGCGCGTTACTCGGCGCGGAGCAATAAGACTGTGACGGCGGGCATCGGTCTGACGGCGCTCAACACGCTGCAACTTCACGCCTCAGCAGAGCGTCTGGTCACCCTCACCTCGTCAGATCAGTTACGGGCAGAGATTGCCGCACTGGATGAGGGCGCCGTGCCCCATGTACTGGGCGGCGGGAGTAATGTGATTCTCTGCGATCATTTACCTGGAACCACAATGCTCATGGCCATCAAGGGCCGCGAAGTGCTGAGCGATGACGACACCAAGGTGGTGATCAGAGTCGGCGCGGGCGAGTCTTGGCATGATTTTGTTGTGTGGTGTCATCACCAGGGTTTTCATGGCCTTGCCAACCTGGCGCTGATTCCCGGGTCGGTAGGGGGCGCGCCTATTCAGAATATCGGTGCCTACGGCGTTGAGGTGGCCGATTGCATCGAGGCGGTCCATGCGGTTCACCGGCAAACCGGTGAGCGCGCCTGTCTGTCCCTCGAGGACTGTGAATTTCGCTACCGTGACAGTGTGTTCAAGCACGAGGCAGGGGCAGAGTGGATCATTACCGAGGTTGACTTTGTGTTGGACCGTGAGGCGCCAGTTGAGGCCAACTATCCCACATTACGCGCACGCCTCAGCAAGGCGGAGCTCACTCATGATGCGGTATTGGCGGCGGTAATCAGTATTCGTCGTGAGCGGTTACCCGATCCGGTGATTACTCCGAATGTGGGCAGTTTTTTTAAAAATCCCGTCATTTCGCAGCAAGATATCGACATTTTGCGACAAAACTTCCCCGAGGTGCCTGTGTATCCTGCCTCCAATGATGCCGTGAAAATCTCGGCCGCGTGGCTTATTGATCAATTGGGTTGGCGGGGAGAGGAGCGCGATGGCGTGAAAGTCTCGGATGATCACGCGCTGGTATTGGAAGGTTGTGGCGCCAGATCGGCGGCGGCCTGGCTGGCCCTGGCTGCGGATATCGCCGCTAGTGTGAAAGAGGCCTACGACGTGTCGCTAGAGCTCGAGCCGCGTGTCATAGGTGCTGCGGGATAAGCTTACCGGCATGACTGATTTCGACGCAGAATCCTATCTAGCGCAGCTGACCACCCGTCCCGGCGTGTATCAAATGTTCGATGATTCTGGCGAGCTGCTCTACGTTGGTAAGGCCAAGAACCTCAAAAACCGGGTGACCAGTTACTTCCGCGCATCGGGGCTCTCTGCGAAGACCATGGCGTTGGTGGCGCGCATTGCCGATATCGAAGTGACGGTGACCACCACCGAGCGCGACGCACTGCTGCTCGAGCACAATCTGATCAAGCAGTACCGGCCGCCCTACAATATTTTATTGAAGGATGATAAGTCCTACCCCTACATCTACCTCTCGTCGGAGGATCGCTGGCCACGGTTGAGCTTTCACCGGGGCATCAAACGGCGCAAAGGGGAGTACTTTGGCCCTTATCCCAGCGCAGGCGCGGTGCGTTCGACACTGCATTTGATGCAGAAAGTGTTCAAGGTCAGGCAGTGCCGCGACAGCTATTTCCGCAACCGTTCCCGTCCTTGCCTGCAGTACCAGATCGGACGTTGTTCCGGACCCTGTGTGGGTCTGGTGTCTGACGAGGCGTATCAGGAGCAGCTCGACAAGACGGTGCTATTTTTGAATGGTCGCTCCCAAGATCTCCTGACACGATTGGCCGATGACATGGAGTCAGCGGCGGCTGAGCTCGAGTATGAGAAGGCGGCCGATATTCGTGACCAGATCAGTCAGCTCCAGAACGTTCAGGCCACCCAGAACATTGAAGGCAGCCGCGGTGATCTGGACTTGATGGCGGTGTTCACCGAGCACGGCCATGCCTGCGTGCAGGTGCTGTTTGTGCGCGAGGCCCGGGTGCTGGGTAGCCGCAGCTATTACCCCCAGATTCGCCTCGATGAGTCGCCTGAGGCCATTCTTGAGGCCTTCTTGCCCCAGTTTTACCTCTCCGGGCGGCAGCAGATCCCGCAGGAGATCGTGACCAGCCATACGATGGCAGACGGCGCGCTGTTGGAAGAGGCGCTGGGTGCGGAATCGGGTCGTAAGGTGGTGATCAAAGACAAGGTCCGTGATGCGCGTTCACGCTGGTTACAGATGGCCGAGCAGAACGCACAGAATAATCTGCGCTCTTTCCTTGCGGGCAAGCAGACCATGGCGGGTAGATTGGAGTCGCTGCGCCGCGCGCTGGAGCTTGAGAATATTCCGACCCGCATGGAGTGCTTTGATATCAGCCATAGCTCGGGAGAGGCCACGGTAGCCTCCTGCGTGGTGTTTGATGCGAATGGCGCGCGCAAGTCCGACTACCGCAAGTTCAACATCAAAGACATTGCCGCGGGCGACGACTACGCGGCGATGCAGCAGGCATTAGAGCGGCGGTACAAACGTCTCGCCAACGGTGAAGGGCAGCTGCCGGATATTTTGTTTATCGACGGCGGAAAAGGGCAGGTGAGTCAGGCACGGCAGGTGCTCGCGACCTACGATATCTCCAGTGTCAAAGTGGTCGGCGTGGCAAAGGGCACCACCCGCAAGGCAGGGTTCGAGACGTTGGTCGACGCCGATTCCGGCGCAGAGATGCGGCTCAGGGGTGATCATCCCGGGCTGCACTTGATCCAGCAGATTCGTGACGAGGCACATCGCTTTGCGATTAGCGGGCATCGCGGCCAGCGGGCAAAAGCACGTAAGCAGTCCCTGTTAGAGGATATTCCCGGTGTGGGTGCGAAGCGTCGCCGCGAGCTGCTTCGGCATTTTGGTAGTGCCAAAGCAATCGAAAACGCGAGCGTGGAGGAGCTCTCCAAAATCAAGGGCATCAGTGACTCTGTTGCGCGGACCATCTATGACCATCTTCATACGGTGAACGACTGAGTACAGCGCCACTTGGCTGTGTCAAAATCGGGTATTCCAGAGCGGGAGTCAGGCTTTGCCGCAAAACTTGCCCAATATGCTGACCGGACTGCGGATCGTGGCGATCCCTTTGATGGTGGTGTGCTATTACCTACCGCAGCCTATTTCTACGGTGGGGGCCGCTGTGGTCTTTATTGTGGCGGCCGTGACCGACTGGTTTGATGGCTGGGTGGCTAGGCGTATGGACCAGACTTCGCAGTTCGGGGCATTTCTTGACCCCGTTGCCGACAAGCTGCTGGTGACCGTGGCGCTAATTCTGCTCATGCATCGCATGGACAATATCTTTATCACGCTGGCCGGCATGGTGGTAATTGGTCGCGAGATTTTGATCAGTGCGCTGCGAGAGTGGATGGCGCAGCTGGGTAAGCGAGCCTCGGTGGCAGTGAGCGGTATTGCCAAGGTCAAGACCGGTGTTCAGATGACGGCGATTCCTATTTTAATTTGGTATCCGTCCTGGCCGGCGGTGGGGGAGATTCGGCTGCTGGGCTTATTCTTGCTTGCCCTGGCCGTTTTTCTGACGCTGTGGTCGATGGTTCTGTATTTCCGGGCGTTTCTGACCACACTCGAAGAAGAAGCAGAATAA
>CABYND010000033.1 GCA_902520195.1 Halieaceae bacterium | reverse complement strand
CGAGGCGTGATATGGAGCGCGCGTTTGACAGCAAGGTGATGCTGAAGCTGTGGGTGAAGGTGAAGTCTGGGTGGTCAGACGACATCCGGGCCCTGAAAACCTTGGGGCTGGACCCGCAGGGCGACCAATGAGGACGGCGCAGCCGGCCTGGGTGCTGTCTCGGCAAAGTTACGGCGACAGCGGGATGCTGGTGGAGTTCTTCAGTGCGGAGCTCGGGCGTTGCGGCGCGGTTGTGAGGGGCGCTCATCGCCGTAAGCGTGGTGGGAGCCTCGCCTCACTGTTGCAGCCCTTTCACCCGCTACTGATTACCTTTGCAGGCCGCAGTGAGCTGAAAACGTTGCGCTCAGCCGAAGCGCCGAGGCCAGGCTACCTGCTGCGTGGTGATGCATTGATGAGCGGCCTTTACCTGAATGAACTGCTGGTCCGCTCGGTGCCCCGGATGGATGTGTTGCCATCCCTGTTTCTGGCCTATGGGCAGGCGATTGAGTCTCTCTATGAGGGAGCCGGCGAGGAGAGCCTGCGTCGTTTTGAGCTCGTTTTACTGAGTGAGCTGGGCTATCGCGTGGCATGGGACAGCGATGAGTTGCGAGAGCCCATCAGGGCTGAGGCGCACTACCGCTTTGAGGTGGATAGGGGTTTTTGTATCGCGGAGGGTTCCGCTCCGCAGTCTCGGGGCGACCGCTTGCTACCAGGGGCGCGCATCATTCGCCTCGGGCAGTGGTGGGAGGGAGCGGATACATTGGCTAACGATGAACTGGCGCTGCTAAAGGGGATTACCCGTGTGGCGGTCAGCCAGCTAACAGGGGGTCGTGCGATTCGGACTCGAGAGGTTTTTAAAGATCTTAAGAGCCTGGGTAAGGGGGCTTGAAAGTGATGTGTTTTGAATCGATGTGCATCCAATGCCGATTTGGGCCTGAAGCGATTGTGACGGGCCAAGGCCGATGAGTGCGTCCAAAGATTACCCGACGATTGAGCATACGGTAGGTCAGACGCCGCTGGTAAGGCTTCAGCGCCTGCCGGGAGAGACTAGCAATACCATTCTGGGGAAGCTGGAGGGCAACAACCCCGCCGGCTTGGTCAAGGATCGCCCGGCAATGAGTATGATCAACGAGGCGGAGTCCCGAGGCGTGATTGCACCCGGCGACACACTCATTGAGGCGACCAGTGGCAATACCGGTATCGCACTGGCCATGGCCGCTGCGGTCAAAGGCTACCCGCTCAAGCTGATCATGCTGAGCAATCAAAGCGAGGAGAGAAAAGGCGCCATGCGTGCCTACGGCGCTGAGTTGATTGATGTGTCGCCGGAGCAGGGCATGGAGGGTGCCCGTGATTTAGCCCTACGGATGCAGTCCAGCGGTGAGGGTCTGGTGCTGAATCAGTTCGGCAACCCCGATAATCCCGGAGGCCATTTCGCCACGACGGGCCCCGAGATTTGGGAACAAACCGGCGGCAGCGTGACGCACTTAGTAGCCTCGATGGGCACAACCGGCACTATCATGGGGGTGTCGCGGTTTCTAAAATGGCAAAAACCTGACATTCAGATTATTGGCCTGCAGCCGACGGACGGTTCCCAGATACCCGGAATCCGGCGTTGGCCGCCCGAATATTTACCCGATATTTATCAGCATGAGCGCGTGCACCGGGTCTTGAATATCAGTCAGCGTGGATCGGAGCAGATGATGAAGCGCCTTGCCCGTGAGGAGGGTATTCTTGCAGGTGTCTCTTCCGGTCGTGCCATCGCGGCAACACTCAAGCTCAGTGCAGAGGTCGAGGCAGCGACGATTGTGGCGATTATTTTTGACTGGGGGGACCGGTATCTATCGACCGGTGTTTTCGTCTAGGTGGATGGATGGTGGCGCCGGCTCGTGAGGGTCAACATGCTCGACGAAGCTCAAGCCCGTGCTGGGAGAGGTATTGAAAATATATGACCGATGACGCGACGACTACTCAGGGTGGGATTCGATCGTTACTCGATATCATGCGGCAGCTACGGGACCCCGATTCTGGATGCCCCTGGGATCTGAAGCAAAACTTCCACACGATTGTCCCCTTCACCATTGAAGAGACATACGAGTTGGCTGATGCGATAGCTGCCGAAGATTTTTCGCAGATCCGAGATGAGCTGGGCGATGTGTTGTTTCAGGTGGTGTTTTACGCGCAAATGGCGAGCGAGGAAGCGCTTTTTACCTTTGAAGATGTTGTAGACGGCATCGCGGAGAAATTGCTCCGCAGGCATCCACATGTTTTCGCGGCAACTGATGGGCAACGTGTGTCAGCAAGTGAAGTCAAGGAGCGATGGGAGCAGATCAAGGGGGAGGAGCGACAGCAGAAAAACCAGAAGGGCACGCTTGACGATATTCCCAAAGCACTGCCCGCTCTCAGCCGGTGTCAGAAGCTGCAGAAACGGGCAGCGGGTGTTGGCTTTGATTGGAGCGAGCTTGATGCGGTGCGGGAGAAAGTGGATGAAGAACTGGGGGAATTAGCCGAAGCTGTTTCCGAGGGCGATTCCGCGGCCATTGAGAGTGAAGTTGGCGATATTTTTCTCGCGATGGTGAACTTGGCCCGGCATCTTGGCGTAGATGCGGAGGCCGCTTTGCGTCATGCCAATCGTCGCTTCGAGGATCGGTTTCGTCTGATGGAGACGGCGGCGGAACGTGACGGTAGTCATCTCAGCGAGGAATCGCTGGAACTACTAGAGGAGCGTTGGCAGGCCGCCAAGCGCGAGTTGGCTGACAGCGCCTCGGCGGCTGACTGAGGCTTCGCGCGAGGTTGTCAATCAGCTTGCGGCCCGACCGATGCCTGTGTAGCGTAGCGACCACGCAAAGCATTACCGGACACGTTGCGGCATTACCCGATAAGCACCGAATAAGAGAAGTTACCTATGCGGATCATCCTTCTTGGCCCCCCAGGCGCGGGAAAGGGCACACAAGCCCAGTTTATCTGTGAGCAGTTTGGTATCCCTCAGATCTCAACGGGTGACATGCTCAGAGCGGCGGTGGCGGCGGACACGCCGCTTGGCCAGCAAGCCAAGGCCATCATGGACGCCGGTGGCCTGGTCTCCGATGACATCATTGTTGGGCTCGTCAAGGAGCGGTTGTCTGAGCCGGATTGTCAGAGCGGTTGCTTGTTTGATGGTTTTCCGAGAACGATCCCCCAGGCGCAGGCGATGGTGGATGAGGGCATCGCGATTGATCATGTGCTCGAGATCGCGGTGTCCGACGATGAAATAATCAAGCGGCTGAGCGGTCGCAGAGTTCATCCCGGGTCAGGCCGTGTTTACCATGTGGAGTACAATCCGCCCGCCGAGCCCGGCGTGGATGACGAGACCGGTGAGGCATTGATTCAACGCGATGACGATCAGGAAGATACGATCCGCAACAGGCTCTCTGTCTATCACGATCAGACGCGGCCCTTGGTCGATTTCTATCGTGAGCTCGATGGAGTGATCTATCATCAACTCGATGGCGTGGGTGCTGTTGACGACATCACGCGCCACATAATGGCGGCATTGGGTTAGGTAGTAATTCGCACGACTTTGCTTGTCATCAAATATAAAGCTTGATAGCGTCTCACTTGAGGCTGGGCACATTAGGAGGGAACTCATGGCCGCTGCGAAGAAAGCAACAAAGAAAAAACCCGCTGCTAAGAAAAAAGTAGCAGCAAAGAAGAAAGCTCCTGCGAAGAAGAAGGCAGCAGCGAAGAAGAAAAAGGCTCCTGCTAAGAAGAAGGCAGCAGCGAAGAAAAAAGCCCCCGCTAAGAAGAAGGCAGCCAAGAAGAAGTAAGTTCTCTTTGCGCCACGTTTGGGAGTGGCAGCAGATAATAAAGCCGGCATCACTGCCGGCTTTTTTATTGCCGATGGTTTTGATCGCTAACAATACTTCAGGGAGTGCGCCCTCATGAGTCCTCTGCCAGGTATCCGAACGTGACCCCTGTGCTCTATCACTACCCCATGTCGCCTTATTCCGAAAAGCTCCGATTGGCCATGGGTTTGAGCGATATAGCTTGGGCGTCGATACAAGTGTCTCCGCAGCCCCCGCGAGGCGCTCTGGATCAGATATTGGGCGGCTATCGTCGCATTCCTGTGTTGCAAAGAGGCGCACATTTTTATTGCGACACGCGTTTGGCTGTTGAAGCGCTGCATGACGACGATCCCTCGGTCACTCAGCTTGATGCGGATGACGAGGCCCTGCGTGATTGGGCTGAGCGCGAAATTTTCTTTGCCGTGTTCTCCGTCGTCTCGCCGATCACAGTGCTGGGTTTTTTAGCCAGACAGCTGGGGCTCTTGGGCGTTGTAAGGTTTACCCGTGACCGCACGCACATGATGCGTAACGCCACACTTGACGTGTTGACTGCCGAGCAAGCCCGAAAAGCGGTGCAGGAATTTATCACGCACCTTGGCGTGCGCCTCTCTGCCAGTCTGTATTTGTCGGGTAAGCGGCCCGGTTATCTTGATCTGTGTTGTTACCACCCGTTGTGGATCGCCTGTCGGATTGATCGGCGCGTGGCTTCACCCTGGCCGCCGATAGTCTCCCAGTGGATAAAGCGCATGGATGCTCTCGGACATGGCGAGGTGTTGCCGGTAACCTGGGATCGCGCTTTGCAGGATATTGCTGAAAACCAGTCAGTCGTTGCTAGGGTGGTTGCCGAGCCTTATCGGGCGGGTGAGAGAATCAGCGTGGCGCCGTCTGATTACGCCCGAGACGAGACGGCCGGTGAGCTGGTGAGACTGGATACTAATCGAATCGTCATTTTACGGACGTTGCAGTCGGGTCACGTAATCTATTTGCACTTTCCGCATAAGGGCTCTGATTTGCGACGACTTTAAGGATGTTTGAGGTTTGCTGTCGCACGCTGGTTTTTACGCCACTGCGACGGTGACGCCCCGGTCCATTGAATAAACGCGCGGCGAAAGTTAGACACATCGCTGAAGCAGAGCCGTTGCGCGACGTGGTCCACCGATAGTCCGGGGTGTGTCAGCAATTGCGTCGCATGCTTGCAACGAGTCGAATCCAGCAACACCTGAAACGAGGTGGATTCGTCGTGTAATCGACGACGGTAGGTGCGGGTGCTTAGATTTAGCATGGATGCCATCTGGTCCAGCCCTGGGTATTGGCCCTCCAACTTGTCTAGCGCGGCCAGTGTGCGTTCCGTGCAACTCGCGTTATCCGACAGATCGGCCAGTAGTCGCGCGCACTCTGCGTCATAAAGAGCCCTGAGTGTCGGGTTTGACGTGGGAAGGGGTGCTTTTGTCAGTGCTCTGGGGATGGTTAGCGTCGCTCTTTTGGCATTGAAGCGGACGTTATTCCCAAAGATTTCTGTGAAAGCCGGTTTGTCCTGAGGGGCGTCGTAAGGGAACGACACCTCAACGTCGACCGCCGGTGTTTGCAGCAGATCGGACAGCGTCTTCTGAGCGGCAGAAAATACCGCTTCATAGGAAAAGCGAATCGAGGGGGATGGCGACGTCAGGCTCAACGTCAGACCGATTCGACTCGCTTCGGGATCTTTGTAGTGATCGATCTGTGCCTGTCGACCCGTCAACAGTGGTCCGTAGCGGACAAGTGTGTCCATTACCTCGAGTAGATTGGCACATGCAAGGAAGGTTTGCCCCACGACTGCATGGGCACCCAGATTCAGCTGTTGTCCCACAGTCAGGCCGAGGGAGGGGTCACCCGTTGCCACTAAGGCGTTGGCAATGATCTGGTCTGCATGCACTTCGTCGATGCGCAACCCCGGGCTACTCAGCGTGTCGAGGCTCAGCCCGGTCTTGTTAAAGAGTTGTACAGGTGCGCAGCCCCGCTCAAGAGCGAGTGCCACAAGAACCAAGAGATACTGGCTGGGTATGGACGATTCCATACCCCATTTGGCCATAAATGACCTTTATTTGGCAAGATGATACCTTGAGTCACAGTTTGACAAGACCGAACATGGGGCATCAATTCAAGGAGTGTGAGCAATGAAGATTGAATGGAGTGAGAAGACACCCCGAAAAATTCAGCAGTTCCCGAATCCGGACTATCCGAGTGAGAACCCTGAGCTCGAGGATGTGCTGACTAGTGCAGATGTGGATCACGTCGCTCAGATTTTTAAGACGCCGCTGACCGGCTCGTATAACTGGGATTACTCGGTTCAGGACGACCGCATTAAAAAGCTGTATGAGCTGGGTAAGCAGCTCAACTGGGATCCGCAAATGGACATCAACTGGGATCAGCCTTGGCCAGAGGAGGAAGGTCAGGCTGAGCTCATGAATTTGCATGACTACCCTCCCTATCTTGCGTTGTCCAACAAGGAGCGCGACGAATTCTGGTTGCACATGAATGCCTGGTCTCTGTCGCAGTTTCTGCACGGAGAACAGGGGGCCCTGTTGGTTGCGAGTCAGCTCTGTTCCTGCGCGCCAACCTTCAATGCGAAGCTGTATGCGGCATCTCAGACTTTTGATGAGGCCCGACACGTTGAGGTCTTTAATCAATACATCCAACAGCGTATCGGATTGATGTATCCGATTAACACTCATCTCAATAGCATCATCGACAAAATTCTCACGGACCCACGATGGGACCTGAAATTTATCGGCATGCAGATCGTGATCGAAGGTCTGGCGCTGTCTGCCTTTAATACAACGCGTGAGACAACTCCCGACCCGGTGCTGAAGGATATCGTTTACCTCGTGACCCGTGACGAAGCGCGCCACGTGACGTTCGGCGTGAATTACCTCGAGGAGTTCGTGCAAACACTGACCGTCGAAGAGCGGGAGGAGCGCGCCTTGTTTGCGTTCGAGGCCTGTGCCATCAGTCGTGAGCGCCTGGTTGCAACGGATGTGTTCCGTCGCTTTGGGTGGGACGTTGAGGAGAGCCGTCGCAAAGTGCTTGATGGGTTTGTCATGTCCACTTTCCGCAACCTTTTGTTCCAGAGAGTGGTCCCCAACCTGAGGAGAATCGGCCTGCTCACCGATGCGGTGCGTCCTCGATTTGAAGAGTTGGGTATTCTTGACTACGAGTCGATGGCTGATGACGGTGATATCGACTGGGCCAAGCTGGAGCGGCCCTTAGACACCGCTGAGGCGCAGAGCCATGAGCAAAGCATGCTGGCGGCGTTTCACGAGGCGTTCGAAGCAGATCAGGCGGTAGCGGGTTAAGAGACGTGGTGATAGCCTCTGCACGACACTGGGACGTATTGCGGGCCTTGGGCATGAGTCAACAGAAAAGGAAATAGCAGTCGATGACGGTAATCACCTTTATTCAGCATGATGGCTCAGAGCGTATGGTGGACGGTGACGTGGGTCTGTCTCTGATGGAGACGGCGCTCAAGCACGATGTGCCGGGGATTGATGCGGACTGCGGCGGCGGGGCTATTTGCGGCACCTGTCACTGTTTCGTTGAGGTGTCAGACGATTTGCCGGCGCCAGACTCACAAGAAACCGCGATGCTGGGGCTCAGACCTGATCGGGCAGATAATTCTCGATTGGCGTGCCAGATCATGGTGTCAGACGGTATGGCGGACATCACGGTGCGGTTGCCTGAGTTTCAAATGTAGTATCAATGACTTTACGTTGTACCTATAAAATGCTGATTAGAAACAAATTATGAACATGCCAATGGGAACTTCAGTGCCGGACTATCGTGGCATGTCTTTGGAAGATCTGGACGTGTCTGATCCACGCATGTTCCAGTACGACTATTGGCACGAGCTGTTTGCTCGACTCCGCGAGGAGTGCCCCATCCACTATCAGCCTGACAGTCCCGCAGGCCCTTTCTGGTCGGTCACTCGCTACGAGGATATCGTCGCAATCGAGCGCGATACCGAGACTTTTTCCTCGGAGCCCTCCATCGCCATTATCGATCCAGAGCCCGATATGATTCTGAAGATGTTCATCGCGATGGATCCGCCTGAGCATGATGACCAGCGCCGCGCAGTGCATCATGTGGTGGCGCCTCGCAATCTTCAAGAATTCGAGGCTCTGATTCGTGAGCGGACTATCGAAGTGTTGGACTCGTTGCCCGAAGATGAGCCATTCGACTGGGTCAAGCTGGTGAGCCGAGACCTCACTACAAAAATGCTGGCTACGCTGTTTGATTTTCCTTGGGAAGAGCGCAATAAGCTCACGAAATGGTCAGACATGTTTACCTCGGATGTCAGAATCACAGCCGGTGAGGGTTACGCTCGCGAGGTCATTATCGAACACATCACAGCCTGCTTGCAGCGTTTCACTGAGTTGTGGCATGAGCGAAAAGGCGACGGTAAAGAAGCGTTTGATCTGATTCGCTTGCTTCAAGCCGACCCTAATACTGAAAACATGGTGGATGACCCGCTGACCTACATGGGCAATATCATGCTCTTGATTGTCGGGGGTAATGACACCACCCGAAACTCTATGTCGGGTGGCGTAGTGTTTTTGAATCAGTTCCCGGGAGAAATGGCGAAGGTGCGGCAGAACCCGGATCTCATACCGTCCATGGTCTCTGAAATCATTCGTTATCAGACACCGCTCCCCCATATGCGCCGCACCACGACCCGAGATGTAGAGCTTAATGGTCGTAAAATCGCGAAAGGCGAGAAGGTGGTGCTCTGGTTTGTATCAGGTAACTACGACGATGCGGTGATTGAGCGGCCGAATGACTTCTGGATTGAGCGCCCCAGTGTGCGCAACCATCTCTCATTTGGTGCCGGCATCCACCGCTGTATGGGTAACCGTCTGGCTGAGATGCAATTGCGCATCCTGTGGGAGGAAGCCTTGCAGCGTTTTGAAACCATAGAGGTCGTCGGTGAGCCAAAGCGAACCTGCAACCTTTTCATCAGAGGGTTTACCGAGTTGCCGGTTAAGGTCGGGCGATTTCAGTCCTGATCACGCTCAAGCCCCCCCAAGCAGAGATAGTGCTTTTGTGACTCGCTCTCAGAGTCGCTCAGGCGAACGTGTGACGCCTTCATTGTGACTGCAACACATACCAGTCGATCTTTGATTGCTGCCGGTATCGATGGATGTCGCGGTGGATGGGTCTGCGCAGGTTGGAACGGTGAAGACTGGTCTCTGGACTGCCTGCCGACCCTTGAGTCGATCGTGCCGATGCTGGCGCCCCGGGCAACGGTTTGTATTGACATCCCCATAGGGCTCTCCAGTGACGGATTCCGGGGCTGTGACCGCGCCGCGAGACAGTTGCTCGGCAAGCGCAGGAGTAGTGTGTTTCCCGTGCCGCCTAGGTTGGCGCTGGCGCAACTGACATACGAGGAGATTAATCTCGCGAGTAAGGGCCACTGTGGCAAGGGTGTCAGCAAGCAGGCGTTTCACCTGCTACCCAAGATTCGAGAGACCGAGGCGCTCTTGGGTTCATCCTGCAGCGATAACTTTGATTGGCTGGAAACCCATCCGGAGCTCTGTTTCAGTAGTTTTAATGGGGCCGTACCCATGGAGCATACTAAGAAGACCGACGCCGGCTTTTGCGAGCGGAAAACCGTTTTAGCGTGTCATATACCGGCTCGAACCATTGACCGACTGCTCCAGAACTTGATGGCGTCAGTGTCGCGTGCGCAGTGCGCGAGGGACGATATGGTCGATGCGTTAGTCTGTGGTGTTGTAGCGCGCCTTGATGGCGAAGAACGCGACTGTCTGCCCTCGGGCGTGCAGGAGTTCGATGAAGTAGGGCTGCCCATGCGAATTTGCTACCCAGTAGCCCCCGCATCCCAGCGAAATGACCAGTGAAATAATAAATAGTGCCTGACCGCGCCAACAATCATCCGCTGCAAAGGCAGCGCAAGCTAAGGCGATGGCATCGTCTGATCGCGTTGGTAACGTCGTGTCAGCTGTTGCTGTGGACCCTGAGCGGCCTGTATTTCGCATTCATTGATATCGATTACGTGCGCGGCCACCAGTTCAAGCTGAGTGTTCCGCCGACTCAACTGGATTTGTCACAGTTGAAGGCCGGATTGGTATCGGCCAATAAAGTTATGATTCAGGAGCGCCTCGTTGGCGAGCTCATAATCGGTGTGCAGACAGACGACGGTGTGCAGTGGCTGGATGAGCAGGGCGCACCGATCGCCGCGCTTTCTGGAGAGCAAGCGTTGACGCTTGGTAATGAAAGAACGGTCATCAAGCCCGATCAGGTTAAGTGGGTCGACCGTGACATGCCTGGCAGTGAGTATCGCGGAGCGCCCCTGCCGCTGTGGCGGTTGTGGAAAGCGGAGGATCCTGACCGGGTCGCCTATGTTGATGCGATGTCGGGAGAGGTGACCGTTGTGCGCCATGACGCGTGGCGATGGTGGGACTTCTTGTGGTCGCTGCACATCATGAGTTACAAGGATCGGGATACGATCGGGACGTGGCTGCTCAGGGTATTTTCATTGCTCGCGCTGGCAACCGCGGTGTTGGGATTGTGGTTGTTCCTTTCCACACGCGTTCGCCGCACTTCTTAATAGAATAGGTGGGCCCAGATATAAGCGAAGAATAGGCCGGTCACGTACGCCACCCAGGCGCCTGACAACAGCCAGACGTTGATTCGGCGGAGCCGCGCACAGGCCGCGGCTTTTATCGGGTCTACAGGACAGGGCGCATGGCGTTGCTGCCACCACAACAGGGTGCTGGCGGCCATTAGTCCGCCCGAGAGAACGAATAAGAGATCTTTGTGAGCTGAGAGCCACATGATGCCCGGTATCGCCGACGTCAGTCCCGCCATCACGGCGCCGGCGCCGATTGAGATCAGCAGTGCGGGCAGTGCGCAGCAAAGTAACGTCGAAGCACTGCCGAAAAGGGCCAGCGAGGGCGCTATGCTGTCTCGCCAATCACCTCTCACGATGCGTTGCCCAAGGCTGCATCACCACGCCGCACCTCAGCGATCCGATAGCCCGCCTGGACGGCAAGATCCGCGATGGTCTGGTCGCTCATAGAAGCGCCTGGAGCCAACACCAAGCTCAGGGCTTTGGTATCGAGATCGACGAAGATCGCAGCAACTTCCTCTCGCTTGCTGAAGATCTTATTCATGGCCAGCGCGCAGAAGTCACAGACGACACCCAGTACGTCTGCGACAATGGGTTCTCCGCCGTCAGCCAGCGCAGATTCAATGTCTTTGGTGCGTGTCAGAATCGGTCCGTCACTAGCGGTGTGGCCACTGTGAGAGGCATGGCTTGAATTAGCCTCCTCGTGATCGTGTTGGTCATGCATATCGTGTGTCGCATGATCATCGTGAGCATGATGCTCCTGCGCTGTAGCTGGCAAGCAGAAGCAGACTGCAGTGATCATGGCGATGTTTTTTATTAGCAGGTTCATCGTGAAGCTCCTCCTTAGAAACGGTAGGTAAAATTAAACAGCGGTTGGTTCACAGTGAGGTTGTAGCCGGCCTCGACAAGCAGTGGTCCCATGAAAAAGCGCATTAAGGGGGTGGCCGCGACCGAGTTAGGGTCGGACGGACGGTGGTCAATCTCGAGCATCAGCCAGGTATGTAAATCCCCGGTGTCGCCCTCGTAGGGGGCGAAGCCGATTCTCGCGGCCTGCATGAATTGCTCGCCGAAATGCGAGGCGCCTAGATAGCGCGCCCGGTAACTCGCAAATAGGGATCTTGTTTCCCAGTCCGCCATCACGCCGCCATAAGCTGCAAAACGGTCATCACGCAGATTGCCGTTGGTGCCAGACGCGATACCTGCGCCACCAAAAAAATAGAGGTTGCCCTGATAGTCAGCACCGAACCAGCGTTTGGCGAGCCAGGTTGGCTGAACCGAATACAGGGCAAAATCGTCATCTCGATTCAACTCTACACGCGGTCCGACAGACCACTGATGTGCAGGTGTGTAGTGCACTAAAACCGAGCTCGATTGCCGATCCGATTCTTCAATCACGGTCCAGCCGCCGGTATAGGAGACTGGGCGGGCAACCGTCACTATGGATGTCAGGCATCCCAGTGTCAGCAGGAATGCGGCCCGCATTAAGATCACTTTTTCTTTCCGGTCAGGATGGAAACCAATTCGGTGACCTTCTCTCTGCGCTCACCGGTCTCGCCGGCTTCGAGGGCGTGTTGCACGCAGGTGTCAACGTGGTCATCGATAATCAATGTTTCCAGGCTCCTGAGCGCGGAGCGAGCGGCCTGCACCTGGCGTACCACGTCGATGCAGTAGCGGTCCTCGGCCACCATTTTTCGCACGGCCCTGATCTGGCCCTCTACGCGCGCCAGGCGGGCATCTGCTTTCTGCTGCGTCTCGTCTCTCACTCGGTCATCCCCTGATTGGAAGTTAAAATACCCTGTGGGGGTATTTTGATTGGTTCTCAGTATACTCCCCATGGGTATTCAGTCCAATGGCGATCCGGTGATTTCGGGTGCTGGGAGATCGGCTGCGGCGCCATCTAAACTCCAGGCCTCTCGTTTGCGGGCGAGAGTGGTGAGGGCGAGGGCTAATCCCCAGCGTCTTATGGCGCGTATAGGGGTGCAGAGTCGAGGAGTTTAGCTATGAAAGGGCATCCCGTTGCGTATTCGCGAAGCGTGATAACCGAGCTGATGGTGCCGAGTTACACCAACTTTGGTGGCAAGGTGCACGGCGGCACGCTGATGTCATTGATGGACAAGCTGGCCTACGTCTGCGCCAGCAAGCACGCAGGCAATTACTGCGTCACGGTA
>CABYND010000032.1 GCA_902520195.1 Halieaceae bacterium | reverse complement strand
GGTAGATATTGGCCTGTTCACCCGTGGGCTCGATGAGTTCTATCTGCATGTCGCCGGCCTGTGCGAGAGCAATCTTCATCGAGATCGGGCTTGGGTTGCCCCGATAGGTGCTCTCTTCAAACAGATCCGGGGTGTACTCCACAAAAAAGAACGGGCCAATGCCCACCTTCAGCCACGCATCCACCGCCGCGTCGAGGTCATCGACCACCCACGCGCTCTGCATTGCATGTCCGCTCGCAAACTGTTTCATTTAAGTCTCACTTTTTACTGTTTATGACTCCTGCCTATGGCCCCCACCCTGCCACGGTTTGATCTCAAAGATCGCTCGGTACTTATCACCGGCGCTAACCGCGGTTTGGGGGCTGCACTCTGCAAGACGATCTTGCAGTACTCGCCGAAAATAATCCACGCGGGCTATCGCACGACCCCAGGTGATTTCGAGGACCCGCGCATCCAATGGTGCCAGCTCAATATTGCGGATGGGGAATCTGTGGCAGCTGCGGCGTCATCGATCGGAGAACTTGACGTGCTGATCAACAATGCCGGCATCCTGATTCCCACCGCGGCAGACGCCGCTGAGGAAACAGCCAATCTTGAGGCCATGATGGACCTGCACCTGCACCACCCCTTGCGACTCATCGATACGCTACTACCTATGCTTCAGGCGAGCAGCCAACCCATGATCGTGAACATGATTTCAATGGCGGCCTTCGCCAGCGTGCCCGGCTGCGAGGGCTACTGCACGAGTAAGGCCGCGCTTCACGCCGCAACCCAGGGACTGCGACTCAAGCATCCCACGATCCAGTGTGTCGGGGTGTACCCGGGCCCAACTGCCACCGATATGACCGCCGGCAGCACCGCACCACTGGCCGATGCCGTGGAGAGCGCCGCCACCATCGTGAGCGGCCTGTGCGAGGGCAAAACCGCGATATTTCCCGATGAGGCCGCGCTTGCAGTAGAGTCTCTGGTGGGGGCGGGGGTGGCGACGCTGGAGCAACAGTTCACCACCCTGCTCAGTGACTGACTGAGACGAACAGGACACCGAGGCACAGGTATGAACGCCAAACAGCCGCTCAACCAGCAGGGCCGCGAGGCCTACAGCGGGCAGATTAAAAACTTCTCCAAGGAGCGCTACATCAGTACCGACTGGTACGCCCGTGAGTGGCAGGCTGTTTGGGCCAAACGCTGGATCGCCGCGGTGCACGTGTCGGACCTCACAAACCCCGGTGACTACGTGGTCTTTGATCTGGGCCCCGAGAGCATTCTGCTCACCTGCAATGGCGCAGGTTCCGTGCAGGCCTTTTACAACGTGTGCCAGCACCGCGGGGTGCGGCTCGTTGATGATCATGCCGGCAATACCGAGAATTTCCGCTGCCCTTACCACAGCTGGCGATACGGTACTGACGGCGACCTGATCTATGCCCCGCATCAGGAAGGTTTTCAGCAGGGTCTGCCCGAGCAAACCATTTGCCTGCCCAAGGTGCGCTGCGAAGAAGCGCTGGGCTTTTACTGGATTAATCTCGACAGCGACGCCGAACCGCTCACTATCTTTTTAAAAGACATGCTGCCGATCATGGAGCACTACGAGTTCGGCAACCTCACGCTGGTGCAGGATCAGACTGTGTCGATCAACTGCAACTGGAAGGCGGTGCTTGATAACTTCAGCGAGCTCTACCACGTGCACTACCTGCACCCCCAGCACCGGCGGTTTGTCGATTGCACCGAATCACTGAGCGAGTGCTACGAAGGCGGCCATACCCGCGTTTGGGTGCCCGGCGCCACCACCGACTCGCTGTTCTCAACGCCAGACAAGCCCACCGATCTCTTAACCGTGCAGCTCGAGGCCTTTGGCCTCGACCCCACGCAATACGAGGGTAAGGTCGATGAGATTCAGGCAGCGATTCGGGTCGCCAAGCGCGAGCTCGAAAAAACCGAGCCCTACTACGGCAACTTTACGGACGAAGAACTCACCGATGTGATTCAGACCAACGTGTTCCCGAATGCCATCCTCACCTATCAACCCGAAATGCTGTGGTTGATGCGCCTGCGGCCCCACGCCACCGATCCCAACCTGTGCTACCTGGACAAGCTCTCTTTTGAGCGCTTCCCCAACAGTGAAGAGCAGCGCTTTCTCGAGGGCACCGACAATCTCAAGGAAAAGCGCAGCGAGAGCGCAGGCAAGAGTGGCCGGCCCGAGTGGGAGTCTTTTGATTACTCCGACGTGATCGCCGGCAAGGCCACCATGACCGACACCATCGACCAGGACCTGTCGCTACTGGCACACGCTCAACAGGGCATGCACTCCGAGGGTTTTCAGGGTTGCTGGCTTAACGAGATCGAGTGCCGCGTAAGCCATTTTCATGAAGAGCTTGAGCGGCAGGTCACCGCTGCTGACTGACGGGCGTCCACGCGACCACTGATCAGGGAATTATGTTTGCGCTGATTGCCGCACCCATTGCTCGCGACGTGGCCGAGCGGCTGCAGGTGAGTCCGGATCCTTTTCTCATGGCGGTTGCGGTGGCCGCCTCCCGCGCATTTTTGACGCCCATTGGCCATAAAAACAACACCCTCATCATGGGCCCGGGCGGCTGCGGCTTTGGCGATTACTGGCGCATGGGGTTGCCGCTGGAGATTCTGGTGGTGCCACCGCGATCCCAATGATTTCGCTGGTCTAGCCGCTATAAACCATTGCGCTTCTCAACGCCCCTGCCCTTTTCTGTGCCGCACCCACCGCGTAGAATTCCGCCTCCCTACCGAGGACCACCCCCATGAGTGAGCAAAAAGCCACCAACGTGCATTGGCACGGCAGTGAGATAAATCGTCCCGAGCGCGCCCAGTTACTGGGTCACGGCGCCGCAACCCTGTGGTTTACCGGGCTGTCGGGTTCCGGCAAGAGCACCATCGCGGTAGCGCTTGAGCAAGCGCTTTATCAGCGCGGCGTGCTGGTATACCGGCTTGATGGCGACAACATCCGTCTGGGCATCAATAAGAACCTGGGCTTTAGCGCTGAGGACCGCGCCGAGAACATTCGGCGTGTAGGTGAGGTTTCCAAACTGTTTGTCGATGGCGGCGTGATTGTGCTGAGCAGCTTCATCAGCCCGTATCTGGTGGATCGACAGATCGTGCGCGAGCTGCACGAAGCCGACAACATGCCGTTTATCGAAGTGTTCGTGGACTGCAGCCTCGAAGCAGCGGAGGAGCGTGACCCCAAGGGGCTGTATAAAAAAGCCCGCGCGGGGGAGATCAAGAATTTCACCGGTATCGATGACCCCTACGAAGCGCCTGAAGCACCGGAGGTGCATCTACATACCGACCAGCAGTCGCTGGAAGAAGAAGTTGAGCACCTGCTCGATCTACTAGAAAAGCAAGGGCTGATTCCGGCAGCCGCCTGATAGCGCCCTTCAAACGAGAGATAACATGGCATTGATTGCACCCCACGGCGCGAACGAACTGCGCCCTCTGATTGTTGATGACGCGCGGCGTTGCGAACTCGAAGCCGAAGCGCTGACCCTCCCCTCACTTGTGATGAGCTCTGCTGCTGCAGCCAACGCGGTGATGATGGGCGCGGGCTACTTCACGCCCTTAACCGGCTACATGAATCTCGCCGACGCGCTCTCAGTAGCTGAGAACATGCGCACCACCGACGGTCTGTTCTGGCCGGTGCCGGTCATTAATCTGGCAGAGAGCTGCCCGGCAGAGACAGGCCAGCGCCTCGCGCTCACCGACCCCAACCGCGAAGGCCAACCCCTGCTCGCGGTAATGACGGTTAAGGCCATTGAGACCCTCTCGGATGACGATGTGGCGACCATTCTCGATAAAATCTTCCGCACCGATGACCCTGAGCACCCCGGTGTAGCGGCTTTTACCGCACAGGGTCGCACGGTGATCTCAGGTCCGATCGAAGTGCTCAATTACTCCTACTTTGAGGAGGACTTCCCCGATACCTTCCGCACCGCAATGGCAATTCGCAGCGAGATCGCCGGGCGTGGCTGGGAGCGCGTGGTGGCCTTCCAAACCCGCAACCCTATGCACCGCGCCCACGAAGAGCTGTGCCATATGGCAATGGAAGATCTTTCTGCAGACGGTGTGCTGATTCACATGCTTCTGGGCAAGCTGAAACCCGGTGACATCCCCGCCGACGTGCGCGATGCCTCGATTCGCAAGATGGTCGACCTGTACTTCCCGCCCAATAGCGTGATGGTCACCGGCTACGGCTTTGACATGCTCTATGCCGGGCCCCGCGAAGCAGTACTCCATGCGGTATTCCGCCAGAACGCAGGCTGCACCCACCTGATCGTGGGCCGCGACCACGCGGGCGTGGGGAGCTACTACGGTGGCTTTGACGCACAAACCATCTTCGACGACGAAGTACCAGAAGGCGCACTGGCATTAAAGATCTACCGCGCCGACCACACCGCTTTCAGTAAGAAGCTCGGCCGCGTGGTGATGATGCGCGATGCGCCTAATCACAGCCCTGAGGACTTCCTGCTACTTTCTGGCACCAAGGTGCGCGAGATGTTGGGTCAGGGCATTGCGCCTCCCCCAGAGTTCTCACGCCCTGAGGTGGCTGAGATTCTAATGGCCTATTATCAGGAAATTGAAGGTACAGCAGCTGGCTAAATGCTAGAGTCGCCAGCAATAAAGCAATAACAACTGGGGACACTGCATGTCATTTGACGTCGAAGCGGCGACGGCCGCCTATGTTGATGGCTTGGGCGAGGAAGCACTGGCGCAAGCCGCCGCCTACACCTCCGGTAACCAATGGTTGATGCTATGGGGCCTGCTGATCAGCGCGATCGTTACCCTAATCATTGTCCGTACCGGCCTCCTCACTAAAACCGCAAACAAACTTTCCAAACGGGGATTTTTTATACGGGTATTCAGTATCTCAGCCGTGTATCTGGTGGTGTCGGAGTTGCTGGAATTGCCCTGGTCGGTGTTCGCGGGCTGGTGGCGCGAGACCGAGTACGGTCGCACTAGTCAACCGCTAATGGATTTTCTCGGCCAGGGCCTGCTGGCACTGGCAATCTCCGTGCTGCTGTTCGGCATTTTTCTGGTGGCGATCTATGCGTTTATCCAGAAAGCTAAAAAACTGTGGTGGCTCTGGGGCGGCGCCTTCAGCGGCGTGTTTGTTGCCTTTTTGATGATGGTTGGCCCAACCTACATTGCACCGCTATTTAATGATTATCAGCCAGTACCCCCCGGTGAGGTGCGCGACGCGATCGACGCTATGGCAATCGATGCTGGCATTCCGACCGATAGGGTCTTCATGTACGACGGCTCGCGACAGTCCAATAACTTCACCGCCAACGTGGCGGGCATTGGTGACGCCGCGCGGATCGCTATTTCAGACGTCGCACTCGACGAAGCCACCTTGGATGAGGTGAAAGCGGTTACTGGTCATGAGATCGGGCACTACAAGCTGGGCCACGTATGGGACGGTGTGTTCCTCACCATTGTCATCGTCATGGCGAGCTTCTACATTGCCTACAAGGCATTTAGTCCCGTCGCGCGACTCTTTGGCGCGCGGGAAGACATCGGCGATCCCAGCACCCTGCCGGTGCTGCTGTTTCTGGTCGGCGTAATCACCATGTTCACCCAGCCAGTGTCGAACACGCTGTCGCGCATGAACGAGACCGAGGCGGACCACTACTCCTATGAGATGGTGAACTTGCCCGACGGCATGGCGAGCGCGCTGGTAAAGACCGCTGAGTACCGAAACCCACGGCCGGGGACGCTGGAGGAGTGGCTGTTCTATACGCATCCCTCGGTGGAACGGCGGGTGCGGGCTGCGATGGAGTGGAAGGCCAACCACCCGGAGGGCTGATCACCTAAGCGCCTGTTTACTAGGACAGTCACAAAAACCCGCCTAGATGGCCGGTTATTTATGCGGTAGCTCCAGCTTTTGTATAAGGTGCACTACAGAAGCAAATGACTTGGCGACAAGGAGAAACCCATCGAGACATCATCACCGGCGCAGCCAGAGGCTAAAGTGGCCAAGGCCAGCCTAAGGCATCGCTATGTGCAGCTCCTTTTGCTGATTGTAGGCAGCGGCGTGATTTATCCGGCGGTGTACATGCGCCAAAATTTCGAGGGATCGATGCTAGAGACCTTCGATATCACCCGCGCGCAACTAGCTGAGTGCCACTCGATCTTGGGGGTCATTTTCTTTTTAACCTATCTACCCAGTGGGTGGCTGTCAGACAAACTGCCCACCCGCTGGTTGATCAGCGTCTCGATGGCCGGGACGGGGGTTTTCGCACTCTGGCTCAGCACGGCCCCCGACTTTACGCAGATCAAATGGATTTTCATCGGCTGGGGCGTGACCAGTGGACTGACGCTTTGGGGTGCGCTGATCAAAGGCACCTCGCTCCTCGCACCCCACGACCAGCAGGGTCGTTTTTTTGGTTTGCTGGAGAGCGGCCGCGGTTTGGTTGAGGCGCTGTTGGCAAGCATTGGGCTCGCTGTTTTTGCCTACTTCTTGAATAGTGTGGGCGCTGGCACGAGCGCATCTCTCACCGCGGTGATTGGGTTCTACGGCCTGGTTGCGATCGGCCTCGCGCCGATTGTCTTTTTCGCGCTCAGAACCTCAACGATGGAAGCCCCGCCTGATCCTCATCGACGCGGCATGTCAGGATTTGCCCGGGAAATGAAAGAACTCTTCACCAACCAAAAAATCTGGCTGGCGGCCCTCGTCATCCTGATCGGTTATCAAATCTTCTGGGTGACCTACTCTCTGGCCGGACTGCTGGAATCCATCTTCCAGTTAAGTGCTGTCACGGTGGGGGCCATCACGGTGGGTAGATTATGGATGCGACCGCTGGGCGGCGTGCTGGCAGGGTTTATTGGAGACTACTTTAAGGTCATCCCCTTCCTCGGCATCCTCATGCTGCTTGCCGGGGGGCTGTTGGCGCTCCTCCCCTCCTTACCTGCCACCGTCGGCGTGATGGTGTTATTCCCCACGGTGCTGTTGATAGCGCTCTTCACCTATGGAGTACGGGGTATTTTCTGGGCAACCCTTGATGAGTGCGATGTATCGGCCAGCATCCGGGGGCTTGCGGTCGGTCTGATCAGTTTGCTCGCGTACACCCCGGATATCTATGTGCCGATGGTGCAATCCTGGGCCCTCGCCAACTGGAGTGGCCAACAAGGTTTTCAGGTATACTACGGCCTGTTTGGCGCAAGCAGCCTTGTAGGCTTTGTCGCTGCAAGGCGGCTGACTCGCCTCGGTAAAGACATTCACTAGCCCACCCGGTTGGCAGGTTTAGCCAGCCCTTTGGCGCATCCGGCCATTTCATTTCAATGCCACTCCCTGATACTGGGTTAATCTGCAGATTGGCAACCTCTGAGTTGGCCTGATCTTCAGACCAATCCCTGATCTGCCAGTTTTTTTGAGTGGCTCCCTCTTGCCTCACTTTGCTGCGGTAACTCTTATGTCTGCAGTGTTAATCTTCGCCCTGAAAAGATTGTGACTCGTGACCGACCATCGCACAGCTAACAATTCATACGTGAGCAAAAGCGCTGAAAAGCCGACTTGCAGAGCAACCCGGAGAACAAGTATGCCTATCGAGAAAAAACTCTTTCGCAGCGGCCCCTACGCCGATCTGTTTAGTCAAGGCGTTCAGGTGGGCAACACTCTGTACATGGCTGGACAAGTTGCCATGGATGAGGCAGGTGGCATACCTGAGGATCTGGTTGAGCAAATGAAGCTCGCCTATCAAAATGTAGCGGCGGTGCTGGCTGAGTTTGGTGCCAACATGGACAACATTGTCGATGAGACCTGGTTCGTGACCGATGTGCACGACTGCATGGCGCAAGTCGAGTCGCTATTTACCGAGCGCCACATGATTTACGGCAAGGCGCCGGAGGTCAGTCAGACACTCGTACAAGTGAGCGCACTGGTCGACCCCTCGCTCAAAATCGAAATCAAGTGCGTGGCCGTATTGGGCTAACGCTAAGGCTCTACCATGCCTGACATTCGACATTTCTCACTCGATACCGACGCGCAGACCGTTGCCGATGCGGTCAAGGAAGATGGCGCCATCATTATCGATAAGGTATTGAGCCCAGAGTTCATCGCGAAGCTGACAGCGGAGACCGATCCTTACATGGAGGGCTCTAATCTCGGTTCTGACGATTTTGCAGGCTTTAAAACCACCCGCACAGGTGGACTGATGGTGCGCTCACAAAAATGTCGGGAGCTGATTGCGCACCCAGATATTCTCGCGCCCTGCAAACTCTTTCTGGAGCCCTACTGCCAAACAGTGCAGCTGCACCTGACCCAGATCATTCGCATTGGGCCCGGTGAAACAGCGCAGCTGATTCACCGTGACCGGTGGGCCTGGGGCTCCCACCTCGCCCACGTAGAGCCACAGTTCAACACAATTTGGGCAATCACTGACTTCACCTCCGAGAACGGCGCAACACAGGTAGTGCCCGGTAGCACCCAGTGGCCCGATGATGTGCAGATCGAGCCAGAGCAAGTCACGCAGGCGGAAATGCGCGCAGGCTCAGTCCTAGTGTATTCAGGGTCGGTGTTTCACGGCGGCGGCGAGAACCGCAGTGACGCCGATCGCATCGGTATCAACATCACCTATACGCTGGGCTGGTTGCGCCAGGAAGAGAACCAGTATTTAACCTGTCCGCCCGAGATCGCCAAAGACCTCGACCAGCCGCTTCAGGAGCTCATTGGCTACTCTATGGGTCAGTACGCGCTAGGCTATTATACCCCGCCAGGCAAACCCGGAGAGCATCCCGAGATCGTGCCGCCGCAGTATGCGCTGGGCCATGAAATCGAGGGGGGCATGCTGGGTACATCAGCTGAGTTGGAGGCGCTGCAGGAAGACATTAGCGGTAAGCCCTAGCGGCGGTGGATTACTACACGCATTAGCTTGCCAGATTGCGGCAGAAGGGGACAAATTCGGGGTAGCACGAGCGAATAAAGCGCTCAACTGCTTTGCGGGCGCCTAACCAAACCAACAAGGTAGCGACTTACCTCGCATACATCATAGAGAGCACGATCAATAAATGCGTAAACTAGGGGCTGGATGTTCAGAACGTGGTACCGATGGATTGCCCTGTCAGCACCTATTCCTTCATCGAACGCCTCACCGAGTGCGGTCTATATGGTTTCAGCCTCACGCAGGTTCTGCTCTTGGTGGGCCTTGGGATCGTCGGGGCGGCCTATGCGATCTGGGAGCACCGCAAACAAGTTCGTGAAGAACGAGATGAAAAATCAGACCGGATGTAACCTTCCTGGCTCATTGGAACATCAATGAACAAACCATTAAAAACCCGGCAGCTGCCGGGTTTTTGTTACCGCACTGGGCTTACTGCATCGTCAACACATTTACCGAAAGGTCTTCCGCTGAACCGCAAGCAGCTGCCATCTTGGCGAACTGCGCCTGCCACGTAGCGTCAGCCTCCTGCCAGGCAACGGCCTTCTCCATTGATTCGGCAGAAGAGTGCACATCAACCGACACTAACGCGCCGTCTGCATGGATCGCCGGTGACGCCGAGTAAGGATAGGGTGAAGCGTCACGCTCATAGGCAATCATTTCCTTGAGCAAGGCCATTCCATTATCGGCATCGGCGCAGGGCCAGTAGTACACAATCACAATCTGCCCGGGCTTGGCCGCCAGCTTGGGGCCCTCGCTTTTTTCGTGGTGGCCCGCCGCTGCCGTCGCGGATATCAGCAGGGCCATGAACGCAAGCGCTGTTGTTTTGATCACTGTCATCGGTGTTCTCCTGTGATGGCGGGGCCCACATGCAGGCAGCCCCGGCCAGGGTTTATTGTGGATCCTGATATTCGTAGTAACCATCGGTCGGGATCATGACATGCGCACCCGGCGTGCCCGGGAACATCACATAGGGCGCGCCGGTGTTGAAGTCGTCGCTCATGCCATCGAGGGATGAGGGATCGCGGGGCAGGAGCATCAAGTGCGGACCCGACTCGATCCACTGCGATGGGTCCTTGGCATCAGCCTTGTTAAGCACCCCGGCGGTGGTGTTGTCTTCACCCACGTCGCCATGAAGCATCCACATGAAGGTATCGCGCTCTATCTCGGGCGCCTTACCCGCCATGAAGTCGCTCATCCACTTCATGCCGACATCGTCCGTGCATACAGGCATGGCGTCGTGAGCCGTAGGCCAACCACCCTCCGGCGCAGGGCGCGGGTTACCCACCATGCAGGTCCAGCCGTTGGTGCCCTCGCGGAGTACCGACCCATCCAAGCCCAGCACCGTCGCATCGGTACCAAGCGGCGCGGGTGCCGCCGACGAGTAAGCCCAGATCTGCCATTCAGCGCCATCATGCGCGCCATCGGGCTCGCTCGCCTGAGCCGTGAGGCCTAGAGCAGCGACCACTGCTCCAATCAATAAACGAGTCATCTTTTTCTCCCCTGGTCTCTCAGTGTTTAGCCGCACTAACCACCCTAGGGCAAAACCGGACCCACCACAAACGGAATCACGGTCATAGACTGACGCAGATCTTTCCGAAGTGCTGTTGAGACTCCTGATATCGAAACGCGTCTGTCAGCTCAGCGAGCGGATAGGTCTTATCGATCACCGGTTGCATATCATGAGCCTCGACCGCGGCGATCATATTCGCCTGATCTGCCTGACTTCCTACTGTGATTCCGCTCAGCCTGCCATTCTTGGTCATCAGCGCTGCGGTAGGCACCTCCCCCGCCCAGCCGGTGAGCACGCCGATCAGGCTGATACAGCCATCCACAGCCAGCGCGCTGATCGACTGAGGCAAGTTGCCCGGGCCACCGACTTCCACCACCAGATCAACGCCTGCGCCGCCGGTCAGCTCAAAGGCTTGCTCACCCCAGTTGGCATGGGTTTTGTAATTGATCAGGTGCTCGGCACCCAGCGCACCGAGGCGCTCGAGCTTGACGTCAGAGGACGAGGTGGCGATCACGCGGCAGCCCATCATGCGCGCCATTTGTAAGGCGACAACGGAGACACCCCCACTGCCCTGCACCAGCACCCAGTCGCCAGGCTTGAGAGCCGTCTCGACAACCAGAGCCCGCCAGGCGGTCAAGCCCGCGCAGCTCAGCGTCGACGCCGCGTCAAAATCGAGGTTGCCAGGCATGCGGCTGAAGGCCGTGGCTGGCATGGTCACAGTCTGCGCAGCAAAGCCGTCAACGTGATCGCCCGGCACACCTAACAGATTGGGTAACGTGGGTCGACCACCCTCCCAGTTAGGAAAGAAATAACTTAAGACCCGATCTCCCTCGGCGAGAGTCGTGACACCCTCCCCGACTGCGGTCACCACACCGGCGCCGTCAGACATGGGGATTCGCCCATCGCCCGCCGGGATCAACCCCGTTACGACCGCATAGTCGTGGAAGTTGAGCGAGGTGGCTTTGATCTCAACCTGTACCTCACCGAATCCCGGCGCGCGGGGTTCGATCTCCGCGAGGTGGAGCTGATCGAGACCGCCCGGTGCGGTGAGCTTCATGGCATGCATAGCGAGTTATCCGTTAATGTAGGGCCCATCAGTATAGAGCTAGCCCCCCATAAACGGGACCGCTCTGCTAAGCTCGCACCGGTCAGCACGATTTTTATGGGCGCTGCATTTCCATGCCCCACGCGAGCGGTAAATCATGAACAAACTGGAACAACTGCGCACCATGACTACGGTCGTGGCTGACACGGGTGATCTCGAGGCCATCACACGGCTCAAACCCACGGACGCTACCACCAACCCCTCGTTGCTGCTCAAGGCCGCGGCGTTGCCCGAATTCGCTGACGAAGTCGCGCTTCTGACGACGTCTCAAGAAGCCGTGGCGGACAAGGTCGACCGCTTTGCAGTCAGCGTTGGGGCCAAGATCAATCAAGTGATCCCGGGCGTTATCAGCACAGAGGTCGACGCGCGCCTCTCATTCGATACCGAGGCGACCATCGCCAAAGCCGAGAAACTGATCGGGCTTTATGACGACGCAGGTATCGGCCGCGATCGTGTGCTCATTAAAGTCGCGGCGACCTGGGAAGGGATCCGTGCGGCGGAAATCCTCGAGCAGTGCGGCATCCACTGTAACGCCACGCTGATCTTCAGTTTTGAACAGGCTTGTGCCTGTGCCGACGCAGGGGTATTCCTCATTTCACCCTTTGTCGGCCGCATTACCGATTGGTACACCGTCAATACCGATCTCGTCACTCAAAACCCCGTCGATGACCCTGGTGTGCAGTCAGTCACCCGCATCTACAACCATTTCAAGGTGCACGGTTACGGCACGGTCGTGATGGGGGCAAGCTTCAGAAACACCGGCCAGGTTGAAGCTCTCGCCGGCTGCGATCGCCTGACCATCAGCCCAGATCTGTTAGAGCAGCTGGAAGCCGATGAGAACGACCTGCCGCAACGATTATCTGACAGCGGCGACCGCTATGCTCCTCCGCCAACACTCAGCCAAAGCGAATTTCTGTTGGCGAATAATCAGGACCCGATGGTCTCGGAGAAACTGAGCGACGGGATCCGGCGCTTTGTTGCCGATCAGGAAAAACTGGAAGCGCTTTTAAGTGACTAACGGCTCGGCTAATTCAGCCGAGAATCGCGGGCAATTCCTTGGCTAGCGCCATGCGCTCCTTGACCGCTTGACCGGTCAGCGCAAAGCCCAATAACTCGCCTGCGCCGGACCGGAACAACGCCTTGATATCG
>CABYND010000031.1 GCA_902520195.1 Halieaceae bacterium | reverse complement strand
AATCGCCCACTGGTTCTGGGGCGCCAAACGAATACGCGCGCCGTTAGCACCACCGCGCATATCGGTGCCGCGATAGGTCGAGGCCGAAGCCCAAGCAGTGCTCACCAGCTGCGTATTGGTCAGCCCACTGTCCTCAATCGCCGCCTCCAAATTGCGGATATCCCGATCGCTGATCAGCTTGTAGTCGCGCTCGGGGAGCGGATCCTGCCAAGCCAGCGTCTCTGCCGGCACATCGTCACCGAGGTAACGAATCTTCGGGCCCATGTCGCGGTGAGTCAGCTTGAACCACGCCTTGGCAAAGGCCAGCTCGAACTCCTCGGGGTTCTGAAGGAACCGCTCTGAGATCTCGCGATAGCTGGGATCAAACTTGAGCGACAAATCGGTGGTAAACATCACCGGCGCATGGCTCACTCCCTCGAGGTGGGCATCGGGCACGGTGCCCGCCGCCGCGCCGTCTTTGGGCTGCCACTGGAGCGCGCCAGCCGGACTGCGCGTTTGCTCCCACTCATAGGCAAACAGGTTGGCCAGGTACATCATCGACCACTGGGTCGGTGTCGCGGTCCACGCACCTTCAAGGCCGGAGGTTACGGTGTCCTCGGCATTACCTTTACCGCAGGTGTTCTTCCAGCCGAAGCCCTGCTCAACGATCGCCTCACCGGTCGGCTCGGGACCTACACAATCGCTGGGCTTGTGCGCACCATGAGCCTTACCAAACGAGTGACCGCCTGCAATCAGTGCGACCGTCTCTTCGTCATTCATCGCCATGCGACCAAAGGTCTCACGAATATCATGTGCGGCGAGCACCGGGTCGGGATTGCCATTGGGGCCTTCAGGGTTCACATAAATCAAACCCATCTGCACCGCTGCGAGACCTTTGCGAAGCTGACGGCCCCCGGCATAGCGCTCATCGGCCAGCATCTTTGCCTCGGGACCCCAGTAGACCCACTCAGGTTCCCAATCGTCCGTGCGGCCGCCTGCAAAACCAAAGGTTTTAAAGCCCATATTTTCCATGGCCACGTTACCGGCGAGCACCATAAGGTCTGCCCAGGAGATCTGGTTGCCGTACTGCTGCTTGATCGGCCATAGCAAACGGCGGGCCTTGTCCAGGTTGCCGTTGTCAGGCCAGCTGTTCAGCGGCTCGAACCGCTGCTGACCGCCATCGGCGCCACCACGACCATCCGAGGTGCGGTAGGTGCCGGCGCTGTGCCAGGCCATACGGACAAAAAACGGACCATAGTTGCCGTAATCAGCAGGCCACCAAGGTTGCGAGGTGGTCAGCGTCTCGTTGATATCCGCCTTGAGTGCCTCGAGATCCAACCGCGCGAACTCTGCCGCGTAGTCAAAATCGGCCCCCAGTGGGTTGGTGCTGCGCTCGTTCTGACGCAGGGGCGTCAGATCCAGGCTGGCAGGCCACCAGGCCTGAGTGCTTTTGGGCGTGCTGCGGGCCGCCGAATCAATCACGGGCAGGGCCACCAGGGCTGCCGCTAGCGCGGTGTGTGCAACCGCCGTTTTGAATAGTGTTGCTTTCATTAAGCTGTCCTCTTTAAAAACAGTTACCCCAAGCCGCATTTACTCACCATCACAGTAAATTGAAAAGCTGATTGTTTAGATGAAATCGATCGTTTTTTTCGATTATTATTTTCGTGATGAATCTTTTCCCGATGAATCAAGCCGGCGTCCCCGGAGGAACAGCGCTCTTACGTTGGAAATAACTAGCTATGGGTTGGACTGCGGATTGGGTTCGGCGGGAAGTCAGTCCCGCCGGCGGTGGAAAAGACTCAGCGACTCGCGAGGGTTCGCTGAATCAAGCCCTGTATGTTGACCTCAAGCTGATCCAGCGGCACCGCGCCGGAGCCAAGTACCGTATCGTGGAAGGCGCGGATATCAAACTGTTCTCCGAGAGCCTCCTCGGCCATCTCGCGGAGCTCGACGATCCGCAATTTACCGATCATGTAAGCGGTCGCCTGCCCGGGCATGGCGATGTAGCGCTCGATCGCTCTCTGACAGTCATACTCGGCATTCGGCGTATTAGCCACGAGGTAGGCCACTGCCTCCTCCCGGGTCCAATGTTTATGGTGCAGCCCGGTATCGACCACCAGACGAGCGGCCCGCCATAACTCCATCGCGAGTCGGCCAAAGTTGGAATAAGAATCCTGATAAAAGCCCATTTCCTTGGCCAGATACTCCGAGTACAGGCCCCACCCCTCGCTGAAAGCGGTAAAGCGGGTATGGCGCTGAAAATCCGGGACATCGCCCAGCTCTGCTGCGATCGACAGCTGCAGGTGGTGACCCGGCAGTCCCTCGTGAAACGCCAGTGCTTCAAGATCGGTCGTCGGCATGGAGTTCATGTCGTAGAGGTTGGCGTAGTAAATGCCCGGACGAGATCCATCTGGCGGGGGACTCTGGTAGAACGCTTTACCCGCAGACTGCTCCCGGTAGGCTTCGACCCGCTTTACAATCAAATCCGACTGCGGCAGCAAACCAAAATAGTCGGGCAACCGCTCTGCCATCCTGTCGATCGCCGTATGTGCCGCGTCGAGATATGCCGACCTTCCCGCCTCGGTGTTGTCATAGCGCAGAGATTCATCATTGCGCACCTGATCGAGAAATGCGGATAGCTCCCCTTCTTCACCCAGCTCGGCCATCACAGAACGCATCTCCTCGTGTAAACGCGCTACGTTGGCGAGCCCCGCTTGGTGAATGGCCTCGGGGCTCAAATTGGTGGTCGTGAAATCTCGTAACCGACTGGCGTAAAAGGCATCGCCGTCCGGGAATCGCCACACCCCGTCCTCTGTGGACGCCACTGCCTGCTGTGATTGCACGGCCGCAATCAGACGCTCGTAAGCAGGCTTCACCGCGGTCAACAAGGCTTGCCGCGCGGCCTCTCGTAGTTGCTCAGCGGTGGCAGGCTCAACGTCAAGGGTGGCGAGCTTGTCGTTGAAGTCGGCCCAGATCACCGAAGGCGAACCCGATTGATCAAAGGGCGCGCCCACCAACACATTGCCGGCGGACTCGACAATTTGCGGGATCATCCAGTCGACCAAATACAGGCCTTTATCCATGCGGATCTGGATCTGCTCGATCACGCCATCAAAATAGTCGGGCAGGTTGTTCAGCCGGGCGATGTAGTCCTCGGCATCCTGCTCTAAATCAATCGTGTGCACATTGACCAGCAGGCTGATCGGACTGGTATGGGGGCCCCGGAACTGATGGATCACATAGCGATGGTGCCGGAATGCGGCGCCAGCCAGCGTGCGCTCCAGGTCGAGGCGATAGAGCCGGTAGGAAAGCTGTCGTGCGGGTGACAGTTGACTAGTGTCGATACCTTCGAGAAACGCCAGACGTTCCCGGGCCAACTCGAGTGACTCAAGTTGGAAGGATTCGGATACATCGTTCCACTGGTCGTGTTGATCTTTGATGCCGAGGTAGCTGGCGCTGGCCGGGTATCGTGCCAGATCAGCTTCCCAGGTCGCCGCAAAAAAGTCCTCCAGTCTCTGCTGCTCGGCGGATATCGGTGGCACGTCAACAACTGGCGACGCGGGTTCGTCTGCGGTCTTGCCGCAGGACGCCAGCAACACCGCCACAAGTAGCCACAGTGCGTGATAGGCGGAGCCAGTTCTCATTACAAACGATTGCAATCTTCCTTGATACAAACGAAACATGGGGACTTTCCTCATAAAGAGAGTATGAGCCTCACAACACGAAGCCGATAAAATGATGGGCTTTGCGGGCCGTCAGAGCGGCGTATTGTCACAGAATTCATCCGCCTCGGGGATACTCCCAAATGGGGGGTGCATGGACGCCATAATGCTGTATAAAAATACAGTATCATGGCGTGATGTCGCTCTGGCTCTGTCTTCGCTTCGATTTATTGCCGCTGGAAGCCCTGCTGAAACAGCATGGCTATGCGAGTGGTACCGCAACGATTATTGTCGCCCAGCGACGCGTACTGGTCTGCGACGAGTCGGCCAACCTCGCCGGCGTGATGCCTGCACAGACAGTCAGTACGGCACAGGCGCTACTTGCTCACACCAAACACCGCTCACTGAAACGCGACCCGGAATCAGAAGATGCCCTGCTCGATCAGCTCACCACCTGGGCCTATGGCTTATCACCGCATCTGGAGCGCTGGCGCGACAATGCTCTGACCATCGAAATCGGCAGCTGTCTGCGCCTGCATCAGGGACTTGGGCCGCTACTGGAGCGGGTCGATACAGAAATGAGCCTACGTGGGCTGACTGTGAGCGTAGGTGTCGCCGAAACCCGTGACGCCGCCTGGCTACTGAGCCATGCCGAGGGCGATAGCGCCCGTCATCCCGAACGACTCCTCACAGAACGCTTGGCGCCCCTACCGCTACAGCTGATTCAGGCAGACTTCCCCAATATCATTAAACGGCTTGAGCGCTCCGGCATACAGCGATTCGAACAGTTACTCGATATCCCGCTCCACGCGCTCGGCAAACGGTGCGGTGAACCCTTTGTGAACTGGCTGAATCAGGTGCAAGGTCGGCAACAGGAACCGGCTGTGACTTATCAGCCACCCGACCGCTTTGAGGACACGCTGTGGTTCGGCTTTGACATCCAGAACCGAAAGGAACTACACCCCGCCATGCAGCGTTTACTGGCGCACTTCTGCCAATTTTTGCTGAACACGCAACTCGGCACTGCTGCCATTGAGTGGCGCTATTTACGACCACAACACTTAATACAGACGCCGCCTCCAGCACACCAAACGCAAGCGGGCCGCTCCGTATCACCGCAAGATTCACAGCCAGAGGCCACTGCGTTCAAAGTGTTTTCCGACGTCGCACAACACAATGCGAAGCTCTGGTTCGAACTGTCTTGTTTACAACTGGACACGTGGTCACTGCCCGATAATATCGAAGGGATCTCGCTGGTCGTCGACCAACTTCAGGAGGCGGCTGTCGCGCCACAGGATTTATTTCATACTGGGGTCACGACCGCATCGCGGCACGAACTGGTGGACCGCTTGCGCAGTAGACTGGGATTACAGGCAGTCGGCTACCTCGATTGCCGGTATGAGCACCTCCCGGAAAATGCCGTCTTCGAGACGCATACGCTGGGCACACGGGAAGACCGTAGCAGTGACGCTTTGGGGCAGCGCCCATTCTGGTTGTTACCGACGCCACAGCCGATTCACCAGGATACCGAGCGGCTATACTGGAATGGGCCACTCGATGTTCTCCATGGCCCGGAGCGGATTGAGGACCAGTGGTGGACCACCCCTGTTAGCCGGGATTACTACATTGCCCAGACACCCCAGAAACAACCCGTCTGGATCTATCAGGATCGGCACAATCGCCGCTGGTATCTACATGGACTTTTTGCCTGACACCGGCGCACTTTCCTGACGCCGGCGGGCTGTGCTGTCGCATACACCCGACAGCGCTGACTCAGCAGCCCCCCGTCATGACATTCTGTTACCGGCTGACAATCTGCCGCTATCGGTTCGCGACAGCCTCGGAGGCATTATCCAGCCAGATGAGCTCAGCCGGGTCGAACCCCAGCTCGGTGATGCGCTGCAAAAATTGCGCCCGCAACGCTTCGCTGACCTGGGGCGTTCGCGCGAGAAACCATAAATAACTGCGGTTGAAACCCGAGACAAAGGCGTAGTCGTAGTCTTCCCCCAGCTCAAAGACTACGTAGCTGCCATAGAAGGGACCAAAGAACGACACTTTCAGGTGCGCGATGTCGGGAGATTGCACAAAACGCGCGACGCCTTCCGCCTCGCGCCACTCACTCTCCTCCTGATCAAATCCACGATTCAGGACCGAAATGCTGCCGTCGGGATTCACGTCATAGGTTGCGCTGACTTCGCTCAGACCATGTTCAAAACTGTGGTCCAGCCGGGCAATTTCGTACCAGGTGCCGAGGTAGCGGTTTTGATCAAACCCGGTAACAGGATCAACCCCTTCGGGCACCCCGGTACACGCCAACAGCCATAAAGAGAGCACGCCGATCACGGCATATTGACCACGGCGTCGGTCGATCATTCTCATGCTGCACTCCTGTGTCTGCTCATCCTTGCTGGCTACTCCGGGGCTTGTGACCGCCAAAAATAGACAGCCTTTGCCCTGTCAGCCGCTACCGTACAAAAACAGTCTACGCTATTTCACCACGACACTTTTCAGGGAAGCCCGCACACCGCTAAAATACTGTTTATTTATACAGTATTTATCGTGTACGCCGAACTCCATTGCCTGACCCACTACAGTTTTTTGCGCGGCGCCTCGGCACCTGAGGAACTCGTCGGCCGCGCAGCCAACTCTGGCTATCACGCTTTGGCCATCACCGATGAATGCTCGCTGGCAGGAGCTGTTAAAGCACACGTTGCCGCCAAAGAGCGGGGGCTTAAGCTGATTGTGGGTAGCGAATTCACCCTGACCGAAGGTATCCGTCTAATCGCACTGGTCCCCAGTCGGGAGGCGTACGGGGAGCTCTCAGGACTCATCAGTCGCGCACGCCGCCGCAGCGGCAAAGGCGAATACCGTGTGCATCTGCGCGACGTGATCTTTCATCTCAAACGCTGCCTGCTCATCCTGTTGCCGGATGACACCGACAATCAGACCGTTCATCTGCAGCAGCTGGCAAGGCGGTGCAAAGGGCGGGTCTGGATCGGCATCAGCAGGCTGCTGGGGAACGACGAATGGCGCCGCTTCAAACACCGCTATCACATGGCACAAGACCTTCAGGTACCGATGGTCGCCTGTGGCGAGGTGCAAATGCACAGTGCCAAACGCAAGGCGCTACATGATGTGCTGACGGCGATCAGACTACAGACCCCGGTACAGCAACTGGGGCACCGCCGGCTGATTAATAGCCAGCAGCACCTGCGCACACTGGATACCTTGCACTCGCTCTACCCCGAAACCCTCATCGGCGAGACGCGTCATATCGCTGACCGCTGCCAGTTCAGCCTTGATGAGCTGCGCTATGAGTATCCGGAAGAGGTCGTACCGTCACATCACACTGCTAACAGTTATCTGCGACAGGAAGTCGCAGCCGGCGCCAGATTGCGCTGGCCAGGCGGCGTGCCGGAGGCCATCCAGACGCGCATCCATCAGGAGCTCGATCTGATTACCGAGCTGTCATACGAGTACTACTTTTTGACCGTCTACGACATTGTCCAGTTTGCCAAATCACGCCATATCCTCTGTCAGGGCAGAGGCTCTGCCGCCAACTCCGTTGTGTGCTACTGCCTGCACATCACCGAGGTCTCCCCGGAGCAGGTGTCGCTGTTGTTCGAGCGATTCATCTCGCGGGAGCGGGATGAGCCACCTGATATTGATGTGGACTTCGAGCATGAGCGGCGCGAGGAAGTGATTCAGTACATCTATGAGAAGTACAGTCGTCGCCGCGCGGCGCTGGCCGCAACGGTGATCACCTACCGGTCGCGCAGTGCGGTGCGCGATGTCGGCAAAGCGATGGGGTTTGATGCCAGCTTTATCGATGAGCTGGCGAGCTCTCTGGCCTGGTGGAATCGGGAGCGAGAACTGACCAACCGTTTTCAGCAACAGGGCTTTGCACGCTCCGGGCAGCTGGCAGAACACTTCATGGCGAGGGTTCAGGAAATTTTGGGCTTCCCGCGCCATCTCTCCCAGCATGTAGGGGGATTTGTTATCAGCCGCGGGCCCATTTCGAATCTGGTACCCGTGGAAAATGCCAGCATGCCAGACCGCACGGTTATCCAATGGGACAAGGAAGATATCGAGGCGTTGGGGCTACTGAAGGTCGATATTCTCGCCCTCGGGATGCTGTCAGCCATCCGCAAAAGCCTCGACATGATCAGCCGGGATCACCCTGATATTCGCCGCATACAGGATATCCCCAAAGAAGATGCCGCCACCTACAGAATGTTGCAAAAGGCCGACTCTCTGGGTGTCTTTCAGATCGAGTCGCGCGCGCAAATGTCGATGCTGCCGCGACTGAAACCCGCCTGTTTTTACGACTTGGTGATCGAAATCGCCATCGTTCGGCCTGGCCCGATTCAGGGCGATATGGTGCATCCCTACCTGCGCCGCAAAGCCGGACTGGAGGCCATCAGCTACCCCAATAAGGACATTGAATCGGTCCTGTCGCGCACACTGGGCGTGCCGATATTCCAGGAACAGGTGATTCGCTTGGCCATGGTGGCTGCTGGGTTCACGGGAGGAGAAGCCGACGCCCTGCGGCGCGCGATCAGTAACTGGGGCAAGAACAGCAAACTCCTCACCTTCGAGCACAAGCTCAAGCAAGGCATGATCAGCAAGGGCTACACACCAGACTTTGCAGACCGGTTGTTCAGTCAGATCAAAGGATTTGGCGGTTATGGCTTTCCGGAGTCGCACTCGGCAAGCTTTGCTCTGCTCGCCTATGTCTCTGCCTGGCTCAAGTGCCATCACCCCGCGGCGTTCTATGTCGGGTTGCTCAACAGTCAGCCCATGGGCTTTTATTCGCCATCACAACTGATACAGGACGCGCGACGGCATCACATTATGGTCTTGCCCGTCGATGTGAACCACAGCAGCTGGGACCACCAGATCCTGTCTTCAGCGGACCAGCAGCAGCCACCCATCAGGCTGGGGTTGAGGCTGATCAAAGGGCTCAGTGAGGCGGCAGGCCAACGCATTCACACCGCACAGCGTCAACGCGCCTTTGCCAACGTCGCTGACCTGCGCCAACGCGCCTGCCTCGATCGCGGCGACATAGAAGCGCTCGCCGCCGCCGATGCCCTCTCGGGTATCAGTGGCAATCGCTATCAATCCCATTGGCAAACCATGGCGCTGGAAGCGCATCGCCCGTTGCTGCCGTATGACAGTGCGGCACAGCGCTCTCAGGACGATGCGGCCGTCACGACAGCGCCCACCCTCCCCGAGGACGTCGTCGCCGATTATCAAAGTACCGGGCTGACTCTCAGGTCACATCCCCTGTCCTTGCTGCGCCATCAACCCCCCTTTGATCGCTGTCGGCGGCAAACGGAGCTTGAGACGCTGGGTAATCACCGCTTTGTGCGGGTAGCCGGGCTGGTCACTTGTCGACAACGCCCGGGCACCGCTTCAGGCGTAGTGTTTCTGACCTTGGAGGATGAGACAGGCAATATCAACGTGATCGTCTGGCCTGCGATTCAGGAGCGCTACCGACAAAGCCTGATGACCGCGCAGTTACTGTTAGTCAAAGGAACGGTGGAATCTCGTGATGGCGTGACACATGTGATTGCCGGCACGCTGGAGGACTGCAGCGACCGCCTGAGCGCCTTGGCGGTGCAATCCCGGGACTTTCACTAACGACTCGACATTCCCCGCGCGCTGAGCGCGGTGCTGGCACATCACAGGAGGCGTTTATCACGTTGCGGGACGTGCAAAATGTTTGCGGGGCGCGTTACTCGACGTCGGATCGCACCTCGGCTTCCAGCCATCCACCCGCATCCTCACGCAGCAAAAACTCAATTGGCCGGCAGCACACCTGGCAGTCTTCGATGTACTCTGCACCCACATCTTCAGGGTTCAACAGTACCTCTATCGACTCGCCGCAGTAGGGACAATAAATGCTGCTCTCCTGCAGCCCGGGCGCGGTCATGGAGGACTAGCTGGCCTCCTGAAGCACTGCTGCCTCGGCTACCACACCCGCGCGTCCCAGTACCAATTCATCATCCTGAAGCGGGTCATCGCGGAACATTTTGCGATCCTTGCGGTAGTTCTGCGGGTTCATCCAGGGCATTTGATCGCCCTGTTTGGGGAAGCGGTGCATCACCCGCTGCATGTACCCGGCAGAGAAATCATCAATCCAGAAACGCTGGCTCATGGAGTCGGCCAGCTTATCCGCAATGCGCGGCGTTGCCGTGGTCATACCTGTCGTGCGCATGTGATTCAGCAAACGACAGACCCAGGTCGCAATCAAATCCGCGCGCAGCGTCCAGGATGCGTTGATATAGCCGAAGGTGTGCACCATATTGGGAATGTTGGAACACATCATGCCCTTGTAGGTCCACTCGTTGGCAAAGTCGATCGCCTCGCCGTCGAGAGTAAATTCAGCGCCGCCAAGTAAGACCAGTTCCAGCCCCGTCGCACAAATAATGATGTCGGCGTCGAGATGCGCACCGGATACCAACTGCACACCGTTTTCCGTGATCTTCTCAATGTGATCGGTGACCACAGAGGCCTTGCCTGACTGGATCGCCCGGAACAGATCGTCGTCCGGCAACAGACACAGACGTTGATCCCAGGGGTTGTAACGGGGGGTGAAATGCTTCTCCACATCGACCAATTCACCGATTTCTGCCTGCACTTTTTTAAGCAGCGAGCGCTTGAGCACTCCCGGGGCGATACGCGACAGACTGTACATCCACTGTTGCCAGACCGTGTTGCGCCATCGGACGAGGTCATAGGCCAGTTTGGGCGGTAAAACGCGACGCAACCAATTGGCAAGGCCATCGATGGAAGGCCTCGAGACAACATAGGTCGGCGAACGTTGCAGCATCGTGACGTGCGTGGCATGCCACGACATATTGGGTACCAGCGTCATTGCCGTTGCGCCTGAACCGATCACCACCACTTTCTTGTCCGCGTGATCGAGGCTGTCCGGCCAGAACTGCGGATGGACCCACTCACCTTTGAAGGCCGCCTTGCCCTCGAACTCGGGCTCATAGCCCTGATCATAGCTGTAGTAGCCCGCACACATCATCAGGAAGCCGCAGCGGTAGCGCCGAACACCCTCTGGCGTGTCGACCGTGAGTTGCCACTGGCCGCGCCCGCTGCACCAGTCAGCGGCAACGAGCTTCTGCCCAAAGCGGATTCGGTCGCGGATGCGGTGCTCATCTGCGGTCTCGTTCACGTAGCTCAGAATCGAGGGGCCGTCCGCGATGCTTTTTTCCGCTTCCCAAGGTTTGAAATCGTAACCCAGGGTATGCATGTCACTGTCAGAGCGAATACCGGGATACCGAAACAGATCCCAGGTGCCGCCGATTGCGTCACGTTGTTCCAAGAGGATGAAATCGCGATCCGGGCAATCCCGCTGGAGCCGCACCGCGGTGCCAATACCGGAGAGGCCCGCGCCAATAATGATGACGTCGAACGCCTCTGCGTCCATCTCTTGCACTGCGGGGATATCAACCGTCGAATTCATATTCTTTTCCTCACCCGTCCCTGCCGGCAGCTGTGCAACATAAGCTAATGACCACACTTGGCTTACCCAACAGCGTCACAGGGGCATGTGACCCTGCGGTACCTCCCCACTTTACACCCTTTTCGTCCACGCTTTTAAACGGACCAGCGTCTGGTGCACGCAGGTTTGATAGCGTCCGCAGAGAATCAGCTGTCTGGCTATTTAACTACTGATTCTGGCGGCCTTTGGTGGCGGCGAGACGCAAACGTAACGCATTGAGTTTAATGAAACCCTCGGCATCGGCTTGGTCATAGGCGCCGCCATCTTCTTCAAACGTGGCAATACTCTCGTCAAACAGCGAATCACTGGATTGCCGGCCGGTGACAGTTATGTTGCCCTTGTACAGCGACACCCGCACATCACCGTTCACCACGGCCTGTGTCTGATCGATGGCGGCCTGCAGTGCTTGGCGCTCGGGAGACCACCAGTAGCCGTTGTAAATCAGCTTGGCGTAGCGCGGCATTAGCTCGTCTTTCAAATGCGCTACTTCTCTATCCAGCGTAATGGATTCGATCGCACGATGCGCTCGCAGCAAAATGCTGCCCCCTGGCGTCTCGTAGCAACCGCGGGATTTCATCCCCACGTAGCGGTTCTCGACAATATCGGCGCGACCAATGCCGTTAGCCCCGCCTCGCTCATTGAGCTTCGCCAGTAACTCCGCAGCGCTCAGCACCTCACCGTCGATCGCCACCACGTCGCCGTGCTCGAAGGTAAGAGTCAGTTCCTCCGCCTGATCGGGTGCGGCCTCAGGGCTCACTGTCCAGCGCCACATGTCCTCCTCGGGCGGGATCCAAGGGTCTTCAAGCACATCGCCCTCGTAGGAGATATGCAGCAGGTTGGCGTCCATGGAGTAGGGGGATTTCTTTTGTGCCTTGGCAAAATCCACCGGGATATCGTGCCGCCCACAATAGGCCATGAGCGCCTCACGGGAGTTCAAGTCCCACTCTCGCCACGGCGCAATTACCTGAATACCCGGGCTCAGGGCATAGGCGCCCAGCTCAAATCGCACCTGATCGTTCCCTTTGCCGGTCGCACCATGGGCAATGGCGTTAGCACCGGTCTCGTTGGCAATCTCGACCAATCGCTGCGCGATCAGCGGCCTGGCGATTGAGGTACCCAACAGGTACTCACCCTCATATACGGTGTTGGCGCGAAACATGGGGAACACAAAGTCGCGCACAAAGGATTCCCGGAGATCTTCAATGTATATCTCCTCGACACCCAGTGCCTGCGCTTTGGCGCGGGCGGGCTCAACTTCCTCGCCCTGCCCAATGTCCGCGGTGAACGTCACCACTTCGCACTGATAGGTTTCCTGCAACCAGCGCACGATCACGGAGGTATCGAGACCCCCAGAATACGCCAGCACAACCTTTTTCGCCGTTGCCATAACCATGCCTAAAAAAAACGGTAGCGTAGTGTACGTCCGCGACTGGATGCGCGCCACAGAAGCCACAGCGAGGGCTGCGGGCGACCGACCTCTGCTACACTGACAACACCGAGCGGGTACCTTTGATCATGACCTCGTTAACGCTGACATTGCCGGATGACTGGCACATCCACCTGCGGGACGAAGCAGCCCTCGCCACGACAGTGCCTGATGTGGCTCGTTGGGCGGGCCGCGCGATCGTAATGCCTAACCTCACTCCGCCTGTCCTGACCGTCGCCGATGCGCTGAGTTATCGGGAGCGTATCTTGGCGCATGTGCCCGAAGGTGTGCAGTTCGAGCCGCTGATGGTCTTGTATCTCACCGACGCCGCCACGCCCGAGATGGTGGCAGAGGCGGCCGAGTCGCCGCGGGTGCAGGGCATCAAGCTGTATCCCGCCGGCGCGACCACCAATTCAGACGCCGGCGTCATGGGCGTCGAGGCTCTGTATCCCGTGTTTGAGGCGATGGAGCGGCATGATGTGCCACTGCTGATACACGGTGAAGTAACCGATCACCACGTGGATATATTTGATCGCGAGAAAGCGTTCATCGACTCCGCGCTCACGTCCATCGTCGGCGCGTTCCCAGCGCTCCGAATCGTGTTCGAGCACATCACCACCGCCGATGCCGTGCAGTTCGTTGAGGCATCCGGTGAATATGTTGCTGCTACAGTGACTGCACATCATTTGCTTTACAACCGCAATGACATGCTCGTTGGTGGAGTTCGGCCTCACCTGTTCTGCTTGCCGGTACTGAAACGCGACCAGCACCAATTGGCGCTGCGCCGGGCGGTGACATCAGGCCACCCGCGTTTCTTCCTCGGCACAGACTCGGCACCCCATGCCCGCGGTGATAAGGAGTCGAGCTGCGGCTGCGCCGGCTGCTACACCGCTCATGCCGCACTCGAGTTGTATGCGGAAGTCTTTGACGAAGAAAACGCGCTAGATCGCCTCGAGGCGTTTGCGAGCTTTAACGGGCCAGACTTTTATCGCTTACCGCGCAACAGCAGCTCGATCACGCTAACCAAAGACACTCAGCCCATACCCGCGGCGTTCCGGCTCGGTGACAGCGAAGTCGTGCCCATACGCGCTGGCGACAGCGTGGGTTGGACAGCGTCCCGCTAACGGCGATGACGGATTCGACGCACCCAACGGGTGCCGATGACAGCAAGGTCGTCTCGACTGCTACTGGTCCGACAATGCGCGACCGGTTCCGCGGGTTCTTGCCCGTTATTGTGGATATTGAAACTGGCGGATTCAACTGTCAGACCGACGCCATACTGGAGATCGCTATGACTTTGCTCAAGATGAGCGAAGATGGTCAATTAGAGATTGCCGAGACCCACAGCCGCAACGTGGAACCGTTTGAGGGGGCAAACCTTGACCCTTCGGCGCTGGAGTTCACCGGCATTGATCCTGAGAGTCCGCTGCGCGGCGCGGTGCCAGAAGATAATCCGCATGGAGAACTGTTCGGCGTGGTGCGGCAAGCAGTCAAGGCGAACCACTGCAACCGGGCAATCTTAGTGGGCCACAACGCTCACTTTGATGCGGGATTCTTAAACGCTGC
>CABYND010000030.1 GCA_902520195.1 Halieaceae bacterium | reverse complement strand
CCGCCTTTTTGGCTGTTCGGCTTAGTCGTCTCTGGCAAGCGGGCCTTTTTCCGTTAGCAGAGGCGCGGAAAAAGAGTGTAAGGCCAGTAGCTCAATTGGCAGAGCAGCGGATTCCAAATCCGCAGGTTGGGGGTTCGATTCCCTCCTGGCCTGCCACCTCAGCTGAGCAGGCTGGGGCGGTGAACAAGGCTGACGGCGGGCATGGGTCCGGTCGGGGTGGAGATTGAACATGAGTGAAGCCGCAGCAGGCAGGCTTGATTCGCTGAAGTGGGTTGTCGTGTTGGCGCTGGTAGGCGGCGGCGTATACGGCAATAGCTACTTTGGGGACCAGCCGATTCTGTACCGCGTGTTGGCGCTGCTGGTGCTCGCACTGATAGCGGGCTGGGTGGCTTCACTAACGCAAAAAGGCAGTGACTTTTTCACTCTGGTGAAAGGGTCACGGACGGAAATTCGTAAGGTGGTCTGGCCAACGCGGCAAGAGACCACACAAACCACGTTAATCGTGTTTGTGTTTGTAATCATTACGGGGCTCATCTTGTGGGGCCTCGATAGCGTGCTGGGTTGGCTCGCGTCACTGATTTTGGGTTGAGGGTAGCAACATGGCTTTAAAGTGGTACGTCGTACATGCCTACTCTCAATATGAGAAGAAGGTTGCCAGCGCTATACAGGAGCGGGTCGAGCGTCTGGGCATGCAAGACCGGTTCGGCGAGATCATTGTTCCCACCGAGGAAGTGATCGAGATGAGGGCCGGCCAAAAGCGCAAGAGCGAGCGTAAGTTCTTCCCCGGTTATGTGCTGGTGCAGATGGACCTCGATGACGATACCTGGCACCTCGTCAAGGAAACGCCACGAGTGCTCGGCTTTATCGGCGGCAAGGCTGACAAGCCCTCACCAATTACCGATGCCGAGGCCAATGTCATCCTGCAGCGAGTCGAGGCAGGTGTGGATCAGCCCAGGCCCAAGACGGTATTTGAGCCCGGCGAGATGGTGCGGGTGATCGATGGTCCGTTCAACGACTTCAACGGTGTGGTTGAGGACGTGAATTACGAGAAGAGCCGCCTCAATGTGGCGGTATTGATCTTCGGGCGCTCTACGCCCGTAGAACTGGAGTTTGGTCAGGTCGAAAAAGCCTGACCGGGTGGATCAGGTCGACAGGATCTGACCCGATGTTAACGCCATCCTGGTGGCGATGATGGGGAGCCCACGTGTTTGTTGCCATAGGTAGCCAGCACAATGGCGTTTGAACCCAGGAGAAAGCAACATGGCTAAGAAGATCGACGGCTATATCAAACTGCAGATCCCTGCCGGCCAGGCGAATCCTTCGCCGCCGGTAGGCCCCGCGCTGGGTCAAAAAGGGGTCAACATCATGGAGTTTTGCAAAGCCTTCAATGCTGATACGCAGGGCGTTGAGCCGGGGTTGCCCATTCCGGTGGTGATCACGGTCTACAGTGACAAGTCCTTCACCTATATCAAGAAGACGCCTCCGGCTTCGATTCTTTTACAGAAGATCGCCGGCATCAAGAGCGGCTCCGGTCGTCCGAACACCGAAAAGGTGGGCAAAGTGACCCGGGCACAACTCGAGGAAGTTGCCAACCAGAAATGGCCTGACCTGACGGCGGTTGATATGGACGCGGCGGTGCGCACTATTGCTGGTAGTGCCCGCTCGGCAGGTATCGAGACGGAGGGCGTGAACTGATGGCTAAGTTATCCAAGCGAGTGCGGGCTTTCCGTGAAAAGGTGGACGCCAATCAGAGCTATCCGCTGGATGAAGCGGTTGCGTTGATCAAGGAATTTGGCACTGCCAAATTCAATGAAACCGTCGAAGTGGCGGTCAACCTCGGGGTTGATGCGCGCAAATCAGATCAAGGCGTGCGTGGCGCGACCACCCTGCCTCACGGCACCGGTGCAGAGGTTCGCGTAGCCGTCTTCACCCAAGGCGAGAGCGCCGATAAGGCGAAAGAGCTCGGCGCAGAGTTTGTCGGCATGGAAGACCTTGCCGAGCAGATCAAGGGCGGCATGATGGATTTTGACGTTGTGATTGCCTCGCCCGATGCCATGCGCGTTGTCGGTACGCTGGGTCAGGTATTGGGTCCGCGTGGCCTCATGCCCAATCCCAAGACGGGCACGGTCACTCCGGACATCGAGGCCGCGGTACAGAACGCCAAGGCCGGTCAGATGCGTTTCCGCAGTGACAAGAATGGCATTGTCCACGGCGGCATCGGCAAGGTGAGTTTTGAGCCGGATGCCATCAAAGGCAACCTCATCGCCGTGTTGGCTGACCTCAAGAAGGCCAAGCCGGCCTCTGCGAAAGGTGTCTACGTGCGCAAGGTGACCCTGTCTACGACCATGGGTCCCGGTGTCACGATCGACCACAACGCGATCGATTTTTAAGCAGTGAATTTAGGCCACGGGCGCGAGCCCGCGGTCGCTGGCCCCCGCCTGTTTTTGCGGGGGTCGGGCAGGGCGCAACGCTGGCTCTGCACATTTTGGAAGTCTTTGCAGGGAAGTGTGGGCAACCTCGCTGAACGCCAAAGGCTGTCAAAGACCGTAGGTGGCGCTCACTGCAGTGCCTTAATAACGGACACCGTCCGGTTGCCTACGCAGATGGTGAGGCAGTTCATCACCGAGGGGGTCGCTGTTTATGCAGCGGCCTGAACAACCACAAAAGGAGTAAGCCAAGTGGCTATTGGACTCGAAGAAAAGAAAGCGATCGTCGCTGAAGTCAACGAGACAGCCGCCAGTGCGCTTTCGCTTGTGATCGCCGACGCGCGCGGGGTCGCATCGAATGAAATGACTGCTCTGCGTGCCTCGGCCCGCGAAAATCACATCACCCTCCGGGTGGTGCGAAACACGCTGGCCAAACGGGCACTGGAAGGGACTGAATATGAGTGTGTCACTGACACCCTCACCGGCCCCTCTCTGTTTGGATTCTCGATGGAGGATCCGGGCGCAGCCGCACGATTGTTCAAGGATTTCGCTTCAGACAACGACAAGTTTGAAGTGAAGGCACTGTCGGTTAGCGGCCAGCTACTCGGAGCCGAACAAATCGATGTGTTGGCCAAGCTACCGACCAGGGCGCAGGCGCTGGCATCACTGATGAGCGTCATGCAGGCGCCCGTCGTGAAGTTGGTTCGCACGGCGAACGAGGTTCCAGGCAAGTTGGTCCGCGTGATGGCGGCAGTTCGAGATCAGAAACAAGAGGCGGCCTGACAGGCGCGACCTCACCCTGTATCTATTTAACGGAGATTAAGACATGGCACTTTCAAAAGACGAAATTCTCGACGCGATTGCCGAGATGAGCGTAATGGACATTGTCGAGCTGGTTGAGGCAATGGAAGAGAAGTTTGGTGTTTCTGCAGCGGCGGCGGTTGCCGTGGCAGCACCTGCAGCAGGCGGCGACGCTGGCGGCGCAGCCGCTGCGGAGCAGACTGAGTTTGACGTCATCCTTACCTCTGGTGGCGAGAAGAAGGTCAACGTGATCAAGGTGGTTCGCGCAGTGACTGGTCTGGGCCTGAAGGAGGCGAAGGCTGTCGTTGACGGTGCGCCTGCTCCTGTGAAGGAAGGTGCGTCCAAGGACGAAGCAGAAGATATCAAGAAGCAAATCGAGGAAGCAGGCGGCGCGGCAGAGCTCAAGTAATTGAGCGCTATTGAAGTTTACGCACCGTAACGGGGCTGGGGCGCATTGGCGCTCCGGCCTTTTCCCGGTTGTGAAGCCGGTTCGAATTTTGATCGTTTGTGTTGTGGTCGGACAACACAGACCGTAGGGGAGTACTGATGACATACTCGTACACAGAGAAGAAGCGTATTCGCAAGGATTTCGGATCCTTACCTAAGGTAATGGATATCCCGTATCTGTTGGCGATACAGCTGGATTCATACAGCAAGTTTACCCAGGACGGCGTCTCGCTGGAGGATCGTGGAGAGCACGGTCTGCACGCAGCGTTTAAATCGGTATTCCCGATTGTCAGCTACAGCGGCAACGCGGCGCTGGAATATGTTGATTACGCGCTGGGTGAGCCCGTGTTTGACGTTGACGAATGTGTGCTGCGCGGCACCACCTATGCCTGCGCGCTGCGCGTTAAAGTCCGACTGATTATTTATGACAAGGAAGCCTCCTCGAAGTCGATTAAAGATATCAAGGAGCAGGATGTTTACATGGGGGAGATCCCCCTGATGACCCAGAACGGTACTTTCGTCATCAACGGTACCGAGCGGGTTATCGTCTCCCAGCTGCATCGTTCTCCGGGTGTATTCTTTGACCACGATCGTGGCAAGACCCACTCATCCGGCAAGCTGCTCTACAGCGCGCGCGTCATCCCCTACCGTGGCTCCTGGCTCGACTTTGAGTTTGACCCTAAAGACCTCGTCTATGCGCGAATAGACCGTCGCCGCAAGTTGCCGGCGACCGTGTTGTTGCGCGCGCTGGGTTACGACTCCGAACAAATTCTCGACATGTTCTTCGAGACCACGACCTTCCAGCTGGGCGAAGAGGGCCAGGCCACCATGACGCTGGTACCCAAGCGTCTGCAGGGGGATATGGCGGCCTTTGACATCATGGCCGGCAAGGAGCTGATCGTAGAGCGTGGCCGCCGCATCACCGCGCGTCATATCCGCCAGTTGGATGATGCCGGTATTGAGGCGCTTTCGGTGCCCGAGGAATACCTCGAAGAGCGCCGTCTGGCGAAAAATATCGTCGACACCGCGACGGGTGAAGTGCTGGCCGAGTGCAATACCGAAATCACGGTTGCGCTGCTCGCCGAGCTCCGTGAGAAGGGCATCGATACAATCGAGACCATCTATACCAATGAATACGACTGCGGTCCGTTTATCTCGGACACGCTGGCCGCGGACAGCACCCGGAGCGTGCTCGAAGCGCTGGTAGAGATCTACCGCATGATGCGCCCGGGTGAGCCCCCGACCAAGGAGTCGGCGGAGAACCTGTTCCAGAACCTGTTTTTCTCTCCTGAGCGCTATGACCTGTCTGCCGTAGGGCGTATGAAGTTCAATCGTCGCCTCGGTCGTGAGGACAAGACCGGGTCTGCCACCCTCGACAAGGAAGATATCGTCGATGTGATGAGTGCGCTGGTCGATATCCGTAACGGCAAGGGCGTGGTCGATGACATTGATCACCTCGGTAACCGTCGCGTCCGCTCCGTGGGCGAGATGGCGGAAAACCAGTTTCGCGTGGGTCTCGTGCGCGTTGAGCGCGCGGTGAAAGAACGGCTTTCCATGGCGGAAAGCGAAGGCTTGATGCCGCAGGATCTGATAAACGCGAAGCCCGTATCGGCCGCCGTAAAAGAATTCTTTGGCTCCAGTCAGCTCTCGCAGTTTATGGACCAGAACAACCCGCTGTCGGAAGTCACCCACAAGCGCCGTGTCTCGGCGTTGGGCCCGGGTGGTCTGACCCGCGAGCGCGCGGGCTTCGAAGTGCGCGACGTGCACCCGACGCACTACGGCCGGGTTTGTCCCATTGAGACGCCGGAAGGCCCAAATATCGGCCTGATCAATTCGCTGGCGACCTATGCGCGTACCAACGAGTATGGCTTCCTAGAGTCGCCCTATCGCAAAGTGGTGAAGGGTGTCGTTACCGACGATATCGAGTACCTTTCGGCGATTAACGAGGCCGAGTACGTGATTGCACAGGCTTCGGCAACCCTTGACACCAAGAACCGATTCGTAGACGACCTGATTAACGTGCGTCACATGAACGAGTTCACGGTGAAGCCGGCTGCCGATGTGCAGTACATGGACGTTTCACCGAAGCAGGTGGTGTCGATTGCAGCCGCGCTGATTCCGTTCCTTGAGCACGACGATGCGAACCGCGCACTGATGGGCTCCAACATGCAGCGTCAGGCGGTGCCAACGCTGAAGACCGAAAAGCCGCTGGTGGGCACGGGTATGGAGCGCTATGTCGCTTCAGACTCCGGTGTCTGTGAGGTCGCGCTGCGAGGCGGGGTGATCGACTCGGTCGATGCCAGCCGAATCGTGGTGCGGGTTAATGCCAAAGAAGTGGGTATTGATGATTCACCGGTCGACATCTACAACTTGACTAAATACAAGCGTTCCAACCAGAACACTTGTATTAACCAGCGCCCCATTGTGAAGCCGGGCGACGTGGTGGCCCGCGGCGATATTCTTGCTGATGGACCCTCGGTTGATCTGGGCGAGTTGGCGCTGGGCCAGAACATGCGTATCGCGTTCATGCCCTGGAACGGCTACAACTTCGAAGACTCGATTCTTGTCTCGGAGCGGGTCGTTCAGGAAGATCGCTTTACGACGATCCACATCCAGGAGCTGACCTGTATTGCGCGAGATACCAAGCTCGGCTCCGAGGAAATCACGGCAGACATCCCCAACGTCGGCGAAGGTGCCCTCGGCAAGCTTGATGAGTCAGGCATTGTCTACATCGGTGCCGAAGTGGATGCGGGTGACATTCTGGTTGGCAAGGTCACGCCCAAGGGTGAGACCCAACTGACGCCGGAAGAGAAGCTGCTTCGCGCGATCTTTGGCGAGAAAGCCTCTGACGTAAAAGACACCTCACTGCGCGTACCCTCAAGCTACAAGGGCACCGTGATCGATGTACAGGTCTTCACCCGCGATGGTCTTGAGAAGGACCCGCGCGCCAAGCAAATCGAAGCAGCTCAGTTGGCGGACTATCGCAAGGACCTCAAAGAGGAATACCGCATCTACGAAGAGGCTACGTTTGCACGCCTCGGCGGCTTGCTGGAAGGCAAGACGACCGTATCTGGCGGCGGCCTCAGCAAAGGTACCAAGCTGACCAAGACCGTGCTGGGGGATCTGGACCGTGAGCAGTGGTTCAAGCTCAAGCTCTCGGATTCTGATCTCAACAGTCAGTTGGCGTCTGCCAAGCGACTGCTCGAAGAGCAGAACACCCAGCTTGAAGAGCGTTACGAGATCAAGCGCGAGAAGCTTCAGAGCGGTGACGATCTGGCGCCTGGCGTGCTCAAGATCGTAAAGGTCTACCTCGCCGTGAAGCGTCGCATCCAACCCGGCGACAAGATGGCCGGCCGACACGGCAACAAAGGTGTGATCTCGGTGATCATGCCGGTGGAGGACATGCCCTACGACGAGCATGGCGACCCCATCGATATTGTGCTGAACCCTCTGGGCGTGCCCTCGCGCATGAATGTAGGCCAGATTCTCGAGACTCACCTCGGGATGGCGGCGCGCGGACTCGGTCGCAAGATCGACGACATGCTGGAGCAACAGGTGAAATTGACGCAGTTGCGCAGCTTCCTGAAGCAGGTCTACAGCCACACTAGCGATTCCCGCCGCAGTGCGGATATCGCCTCTCTGAGCGACGATGAGCTGATTGCGCTCGCAGAGAACCTGCGTGCGGGCGTGCCGATGGCAACCCCGGTCTTTGACGGGGCTCGAGAGGAGTCCATCAAGGAACTGCTGCGGATGGCGGAGCTGCCCGACAGCGGTCAGCTGACGCTCTTCGACGGGCGAACCGGAGACAAGTTCGATCGTCCCGTGACCGTGGGTTACATGTATATGTTGAAGCTCAACCACCTTGTCGATGACAAGATGCACGCGCGATCAACCGGCTCGTACAGCCTTGTTACCCAGCAGCCGCTGGGTGGTAAGGCCCAGTTCGGTGGCCAGCGCTTTGGTGAGATGGAGGTCTGGGCGCTGGAAGCCTACGGTGCCGCCTACACCTTGCAGGAAATGCTGACGGTCAAGTCCGACGACGTGGCAGGCCGAACCAAGATGTATAAGAACATCGTCGATGGGGATCACCAGATGGAGCCGGGTATGCCCGAGTCCTTCAACGTGTTGATCAAAGAAATCCGCTCACTCGGTATCGATATCGATCTCGAGTCTGAGTCACCCGGCTTCTGAGGGGAGATAAGACGTGAAAGATTTGCTGAACCTGCTGAGCAGGGAGAAAAACGAAGACTTCGATGCGATCCGTATCGGTCTGGCCTCTCCGGAGATGATTCGGTCCTGGTCTTTTGGTGAAGTTAAAAAGCCCGAGACCATTAACTACCGGACTTTCAAGCCGGAGCGGGATGGTCTGTTCTGCGCCAAGATTTTTGGCCCGGTGAAGGACTACGAGTGCCTGTGCGGTAAGTACAAGCGCCTTAAGCATCGTGGTGTGATCTGCGAGAAGTGTGGCGTTGAAGTGGCGCTGGCCAAGGTGCGTCGCGAGCGCATGGGCCATATCGAGCTCGCAAGCCCGGTGGCACACATCTGGTTCCTGAAGTCACTGCCCTCCCGAATCGGTTTGCTGCTGGATATGACGTTGCGTGATATCGAGCGCATTCTCTACTTCGAAGCGTACGTAGTGACTGACCCCGGTCTTTCTGCGCTGGAGCATGGTCAGTTGCTTAATGACGAGCAGTACTACGAGGCGATGGAAGAGTACGGTGACGAGTTCACCGCGAAGATGGGTGCTGAAGCGATTCAGGATCTGATGATGGAGATCAACCTCAAGGGCGAGATCGAGCAGCTCCGTGAGGAAATTCCCCAGACGAACTCTGAAACCAAGATCAAGAAGCTATCCAAGCGCTTGAAGCTGATGGAGGCTTTCGACAAGTCAGGCAACAAGCCCGAGTGGATGATCCTCAACGCGCTGCCGGTATTGCCGCCGGATCTGCGCCCGCTGGTGCCGCTGGATGGCGGTCGCTTTGCGACATCTGATCTAAACGATCTGTATCGACGGGTGATTAACCGAAACAACCGCCTGAAGCGCCTCCTAGACCTGAATGCGCCGGACATCATCGTGCGCAACGAGAAGCGCATGTTGCAGGAATCAGTTGACGCGCTCCTCGACAACGGCCGACGTGGCCGGGCGATCACCGGCTCCAACAAGCGGCCGCTCAAGTCACTGGCTGACATGATCAAGGGTAAGCAGGGTCGTTTCCGTCAGAACCTGCTCGGCAAGCGTGTGGATTACTCCGGTCGTTCCGTGATCGTGACCGGCCCGACGCTCAAGCTGCACCAGTGCGGACTGCCTAAGAAGATGGCATTGGAGCTGTTCAAGCCGTTCATCTTTGGCAAGCTCGAGCTGCGTGGCTTGGCGAGCACCATTAAGGCCGCCAAGAAAATGGTTGAGCGTGAGCCGCCAGAGGTGTGGGATATCCTCGCTGAGGTCATCCGCGAGCACCCCGTTCTCCTGAACCGGGCGCCGACACTCCACCGCCTGGGCATTCAGGCCTTCGAGCCCGTGCTGATTGAAGGTAAAGCGATTCAGCTGCACCCGCTAGTATGTGCGGCGTACAACGCGGACTTCGACGGCGACCAGATGGCGGTACATGTGCCGCTGACATTGGAAGCGCAGCTCGAAGCGCGTGCGCTCATGATGTCGACCAACAACATCCTGTCACCGGCCTCAGGTGACCCGATCATCGTACCTTCGCAGGACGTGGTACTGGGTCTTTACTACATGACTCGCGACCGCATTAACGCCAAGGGCGAGGGCATGTCCTTTGCTGACACCGAAGAGGTGCAGCGTGCCTACGGCAGTGGCCGGGTCGAACTGCATGCGCGGGTCAAAGTGCGCATCCACGAGACGCTCATGAATCTGGGCGAGGAAACCACCGAGCAGACGCGCATTGTCGAGACGACCGTTGGACGTGCACTGCTGTGGGACATCGTGCCCGCAGGCCTGTCCTTTGACATGATCAACCAGCCGATGGTGAAAAAAGCCATCTCGCGGGTGATCAACCAGTGCTACCGCGCAGTGGGTCTTAAGTCGACGGTCATCTTTGCTGACCAGCTGATGTACACCGGTTATGAGTACTCCACGCGCTCTGGTGCGTCAATCGGTGTGAACGACTTTGCCATCCCGGATGCGAAAGCCGAGCTGATTGCCCGCGCTGAGTCCGAGGTCGCCGAGATCGAGCAACAGTATGGTGCCGGGCTAGTCACTCAGGGCGAGAAGTACAACAAGGTGATCGATATCTGGTCGCGCACTAATGATCAGGTCTCCAAGTCGATGATGGCCGGGCTCTCCAAAGAGACCGTAACCAATCGCAATGGCGACGACGAAGAGCAGGACTCTTTCAACTCTGTCTACATGTATGCCGATTCCGGCGCTCGGGGTTCACCCGCGCAGATCCGTCAGCTGGCGGGCATGCGGGGTCTGATGGCCAAGCCGGACGGCTCGATCATCGAGACGCCGATCACGGCGAACTTCCGCGAGGGCTTGAACGTACTGCAGTACTTCATCTCGACCCACGGCGCACGTAAAGGCCTGGCCGATACGGCCCTAAAGACGGCTAACTCCGGTTACCTGACCCGTCGACTCGTCGACGTGGCACAGGATGTGGTCGTCACTGAACAGGATTGCGGCACCGACGAAGGCCTCGTGATGACCTCGGTCATCGATGGCGGCGATATTATCGAGTCGCTGTCTGAGCGGGTACTGGGTCGTATTGTGGCCAAAGACGTGGTAGACCCGAGCACGGGTGAGATTCTGATCGAGGCCGGCACCATGCTCGATGAAGTCTTGACGGCGCAGGTCGACGAGATGGGCATCGAGGAAATTATCGTGCGCTCGCCGATTACCTGTAAGACCCGCTACGGCATCTGCTCAACGTGTTACGGACGTGACCTGGGTCGCGGACATCAAGTGAACATGGGTGAGGCTATTGGCGTGGTCGCGGCCCAGTCAATTGGTGAGCCAGGCACCCAGCTGACAATGCGGACCTTCCACATAGGTGGTGCGGCATCGGGTCAGGCGGCGCAGGACAACATTCAGGTCAACAATGATGGCGTGATTCGCCTGCACAACATGAAGGTGGTCGACAAGCCAGATGGCTCCTTGGTGGCGGTATCGCGCTCTGGCGAACTGTCGCTGCTGGATAGCGTTGGTCGTGAGCGTGAGCGTTACAAGGTGCCTTACGGTGCGACCATCCGCGTTCAGGACGAAGCTTCAGTAGCAGCTGGCGACATCGTTGCTACCTGGGATCCTCACACGCACCCGATCATCACCGAGGTGGCGGGTACAGTGAAGTTCAGCGGTATGGACGAGGGCGTCACCATCAAGCGTCAGACCGACGAGTTTACCGGTCTGTCCAGTATCTCGGTCATGGACGTTGCAGAGCGGCCGACCGCGGGCAAGGACATCCGTCCGGCGGTAACGCTCGTGGATGGCAAGGGTAAGGAGCTGATGCTGGCGGGCACCAACGTACCGGCGCACTACTTCCTGCCCCACGGCGCGATGGTCAATCTGGAAGATGGTGCCAAGGTGGAGGTGGGTGACGTGATTGCTCGCATCCCACAGGAAGGCTCGAAGACACGCGACATTACCGGTGGTCTGCCGCGGGTTGCCGATCTGTTCGAAGCACGTAAGCCGAAGGAGCCTGCGATCCTCGCGGAAATCTCCGGCACTGTCAGCTTCGGCAAAGAGACCAAGGGCAAGCGTCGTCTGGTGATTACGCCGACCGATAGCGCAACCTTGCCGGATGGCTCTGATCACTACGAAGAGTTGATTCCGAAGTGGCGTCAGCTGTCGGTGTTTGAGGGCGAAACCGTCGAGAAGGGCGAAATCGTGTCTGAAGGACCGCTCAGCCCCCACGACATTCTGCGACTCAAGGGCATTCCGGCTTTGGCTGAGTACATCGTCAATGAGATTCAGGAGGTGTACCGCCTGCAGGGTGTGAAGATCAATGACAAGCACATCGAAGTAATTGTTCGTCAGATGCTGCGCAAGGTGGAAATCAGCACCACCGGGGACTCAACCTTTATCAAGGGCGAGCAGGCCGAGTACACGGCATTCCTCGAGGAGTGTGATCGCCTTGAGGCAGAAGGCCTGGTGTCTCCGACAGCCAATCGCGAACTGCTGGGTATCACCAAGGCATCGCTGGCCACCGAGAGCTTTATCTCGGCGGCCTCGTTCCAGGAGACCACCCGTGTCCTGACCGAAGCGGCGGTGACCGGCAAGCGGGATTACCTGCGCGGCCTCAAGGAGAACGTGATTGTCGGCCGGTTGATCCCGGCGGGTACCGGTCTCGCTTACCACGAGGAGCGGCGTCGCAAGCAGTCCCAGGGCGACGAGCTGGCACTGAGCATGTCTGATGAAGAGTTCACCGAGAGCTTTGCAGAAGAGATGGAGCGTGCTGAAGCGACCGACGCGGCAGAGGAATAGTCACACTGTAGCGTGCTTGACCGGTTTTTGGTCGGTCTATAGAATGCGCGCTCATTTTCGGGGCCCCGGCCCCGAAAAAACGAATTGGAGCAAATGCTGAATGGCAACCATTAACCAGCTTGTGCGTAAGCCGCGCAAGCGCAAAGTCACCAAGAGCGGTGTTCCCGCGCTACAGGCCTGCCCGCAGCGTCGCGGCGTTTGTACACGCGTCTACACCACCACCCCGAAGAAGCCGAACTCGGCTTTACGAAAGGTCTGCCGCGTGCGGCTCACCAACGGGTTTGAGGTGTCTTCCTACATTGGCGGTGAGGGCCATAACCTGCAGGAGCATAGTGTTGTACTGATTCGTGGCGGCCGTGTGAAGGATTTGCCCGGTGTGCGCTATCACACTGTTCGCGGCAGCCTCGATACCTCTGGTGTATCGGATCGTAAGCAAGGCCGATCCAAGTACGGAGCGAAGCGACCCAAGTAATAGCGGATGCCCTCGGGCATCCACCTAGATGTCACATCGTTGACAGTAAGGCCGGTCCGCTACGTGCAGTGTCCGGGTACCCTGAAGAGATAGGAAAGCCAACATGCCAAGAAGACGCGTTGTTGCCAAGCGTGAAGTTCTCCCTGATCCCAAATTCGGGAACTCCACCCTCGCTAAATTCATGAATCACGTAATGATCAGCGGCAAGAAGTCCGTCGCTGAGTCGATTGTGTACGGCGCACTCGACCTCGTTGAGGAGCGCACAAAGCGCGATCCCATCGAGGTCTTTGACGAGGCGCTCGAAAACATTGCCCCCATGGTCGAGGTGAAGTCTCGTCGTGTAGGTGGCGCGACCTATCAGGTGCCGGTAGAAGTCCGACCCTCCCGCCGCGTGGCCTTGTCAATGCGCTGGCTGGTGGACTACGCCCGTAACCGTGGCGAGAAATCCATGCGTCAGCGCCTGGCGGGTGAGATTGTCGATGCCTCGCAGGGCAAGGGTAATGCGGTGAAGAAGCGTGAAGACGTGCACCGTATGGCCGAAGCAAACAAGGCTTTCTCTCACTTCCGTTTCTAAAACCCAGTCTGCCAACCTTAATCTGAGGACACTGTCGTGGCTCGTAAGACTCCGATCAATCGTTACCGCAACATCGGTATTGTTGCTCACGTGGACGCGGGTAAAACCACGACCACCGAGCGCGTTCTGTTCTACACCGGTCTGTCTCACAAGATTGGTGAGGTGCATGACGGTGCAGCCACCATGGACTGGATGGAGCAGGAACAGGAGCGAGGCATTACGATTACCTCGGCTGCGACCACCTGCTTCTGGCAGGGTATGCAGCAGCAGTTTGACCAGCACCGCGTCAACATTATCGACACTCCCGGGCACGTTGACTTTACAATCGAAGTAGAGCGCTCATTACGTGTACTCGACGGCGCCGTGGTCGTGCTCTGCGGTTCCTCTGGCGTGCAGCCACAGACCGAGACGGTTTGGCGACAGGCGAACAAGTACGAAGTCCCACGTATGGTTTTCGTTAACAAGATGGACCGCGCCGGCGCAGACTTTGAAATGGTCGTCTCGCAGCTCCGCGAGCGCCTCGGCTGCAACGCCGTACCGATCCAGATGACCATTGGTGCCGAGGAAGATTTCAAGGGCGTAATCGACCTGATCAAGCAGAAGGCCATCATCTGGAGCGAAGATGATATGGGCATGACCTTCGAGTACGAGGACATCCCCGCTGAGCTCGAGGGCAAAGTCGCCGAGATGCGTGAGTACATGGTGGAAGCCGCGGCTGAAGCCACCGACGAGCTGATGACCAAGTACCTCGACGAAGGTGAGCTCACCGAGGAAGAGATCAAGGAAGGCATCCGCATTCGCACGCTGGCAAATGAGATTGTGCCGATTCTGGGCGGATCAGCATTCAAAAACAAAGGTGTGCAGGCGGTACTCGACGCCGTGATTGAATACCTGCCTTCACCGACTGAGGTGAAGGCGATCGAGGGTACCCTTGAGGACGGCGAGACCGTCGTGACCCGCCCATCAGACGACAACGAGCCCTTCTCTGCACTGGCATTCAAGATTGCGACCGACCCCTTCGTGGGCACGCTAACCTTCTTCCGGGTGTATTCCGGCAAGCTGGAGTCAGGCACCGGCGTATATAACGCGGTGAAGCAGAAGAAAGAACGTGTTGGTCGAATGGTGCAGATGCACTCCAACAGCCGTGAAGAAATCAAAGAGGTCCTGGCGGGCGACATTGCTGCGGCGATTGGCCTGAAGGACGTCACCACCGGTGACACGCTGTGCGACGCCGACAATGTGGTGATTCTTGAGCGCATGGAGTTCCCCGAGCCGGTGATCTCGGTGGCGGTAGAGCCCAAGTCCAAGGCCGACCAGGAGAAGATGGGTATCGCGCTGGGTAAGCTCGCCCAGGAAGACCCCTCCTTCCGCGTGAAAACCGACGAAGAAACCGGCCAGACCATCATCTCGGGTATGGGTGAGTTGCACCTCGACATCATCGTCGACCGGATGCGCCGCGAATTTAGCGTCGAAGCGAACATTGGTAAGCCGCAGGTGGCTTACCGCGAGCGCATTACGACCACCACTGAAATTGAAGGCAAGTTTGTCCGTCAGTCGGGCGGTCGCGGTCAGTACGGTCACGTGTGGGTCAAGTTTGAGCCCGCAGATGACACCAGCGCGGAAGGCCTCGAGTTCGTCAACGAAATCGTCGGTGGTATCGTGCCCCGTGAATACATCCCCGCCGTAAATAAGGGCATTGAAGAGCAGATGCAGAACGGTGTTCTCGCCGGTTATCCGCTGCTCGGCCTGAAGGCTACCCTCTATGACGGCTCCTTCCACGACGTGGACTCAAGCGAAATGGCGTTCAAGATCGCCGCCAGCATGGCCACCAAGAAGTTGGCAGAAGTCGGTGGTGCTGAGTTGCTCGAGCCCATGATGCAGGTGGAAGTCGTGACCCCTGAAGAAAACATGGGTGACGGCGTGGGCGACTTGAATCGCAGACGCGGCCTGATTCAGGGCATGGACGAGAATTCCTCGGGCAAGATCGTCAACGCCGAAGTCCCGCTGGCAGAGATGTTCGGCTATGCAACTGATCTGCGCAGTGCGACTCAGGGTCGCGCGACCTACACGATGGAATTCTCTAAGTACGCACCCGCGCCCAGCAACGTGGCGCAGGACATTATTTCT
>CABYND010000029.1 GCA_902520195.1 Halieaceae bacterium | reverse complement strand
TCAGTCGATCACGTTCCACTCTAATGTTGATGTCTTTGGTAGTCCTATGTGGACTTCTAGCTCGCGCTGCATTACCGATCGCTAACGATCCCCACATTGTGCTGCCTTATTTTTATATTGGTATCGCGCACGAGGGTATTTCTCCTGAGGATGGTGAGCGTCTGCTAATACAACCCGTTGAGGTCGAATTGCGAAAGGTTGAGGGAATCAAGGAGATCTCAGCGACAGCCTCTGAGGGTTATGTATCTCTGGGTGTTGAATTTGAACCTGAAGTCGATTTGAACATGGCCCTGCTCGATACGCGAGAGGCTGTTGATCGCGCAAAGTCCGAAATACCCACGACCGCGGAAGAGCCTTTCGTCAAGGAACTGAATGTTGATGATTTTCCATTGCTGCAGATCAATCTGTTGTCCGAAGGTGCCAGTGAGAGACAAATGTATGACGCGACCCTCCTACTGAGGGACGCGATTGAGACGGTGCCGTCTGTCCTTAGCGCAGATATGCGAGGCACCCGCGAGGAGTTGCTGGAGGTTCTGATTGACCCTGAAGCGCTTGAGGCCTACAGGATTTCAAGCGAGGCACTGGCCGATACCCTTCAGCGAAACAACAGGCTGATTCCTGCGGGCAGCCTAGAGACGGGAAGTGGTCGGTTTGCGGTGAAAGTCCCTTCAGTGGTTGAGACCGCCTCCGACGTAATGGGTCTGCCGGTGCAAGTAAACGGTGACACCGTGGTGACCTTGGCCGACGTCGCTGAAATACGGCGAGGCTTCAAAGATCGTACGAGCTATGCGCGGTTTAACGGTCGGAGGGCAATGTACATCGAGGTCAAGAAGCGGCCCGATGCGAATGTGATCAAAACATCAGATGCGGTGCTAGAGATCGTCGAGGAGATGAGCCAGCAACTCCCAACCAGTATTCGAGTGCAGCCTTCGTTGATTACATCTGAATTTGCCGAGGTGCAGGTCACTGAACTTCAGGGCAACATCATGACCGCGTTGGCGCTGGTGATGGTGATCGTTGTGGCGGCAATGGGCTTTCGAGGCGGGGTGATTGTTGGGTTAGGTATCCCCGTCTCCTTGTTGTTCTCGGTGAGCATCATTTATTTGCTCGGTTACACCTTCAACTTCATGGTTATGTTTGGCATGTTGCTGGGCTTGGGCATGCTTATTGATGGTGCGATTGTTGTCACTGAGTATGCCGACCGCAAGATGAGTGAAGGTGCAGATCACAAGCTGGCCTATGCAGAGGCCGTAAAACGAATGTTTTGGCCGGTGACAGCCTCCACAGCGACGACGCTGGCTGCGTTCTTACCACTCATGTTTTGGCCAGGACTTCCCGGTCAATTCATGAGCTATTTACCCGTTACTGTGTTTACCGTTTTGAGCGGATCACTCTTGTACGCGCTCCTGTTCGGACCCGTCTTGGGCACCATGTTTGGTAAACCCACCGCCCATGCGGCTACAACTGCGGCACGACTCGACGAGTTAGAGCATGGAGATCCGACGCGGTTGAACGGGTTTACAGGAGCCTATGCGAGTGCAATGACCACGGTTTGCGCGCGGCCTGTGACGGTCTTGGCTGCTATCGCGCTGTTGCTTGCAAGTATTTTTTGGGCGTACGGCCAATACGGAAAGGGCACCATCTTTTTCAATGACACTGACCCGCAGTTTCTGACCGTCTCTGTCAGCGGTCGTGGAAATTTTTCGGCCAGCGAGGTCAATAAGTTGGTGAGTGACGTTGAGCGGCGAGTGTTCCATGTGCCAGGTATTCGATCTATGAATACTCAAACACTGCTGCCCGGTTCTTCTGGGGATGGCCCTGACGCCATTGCTGACAGAATCGGCGTGATGTTTGTTGAGCTCACGCCAGAGTCTGAACGTAGCGATTCGGGTTTCGACATTATTCGCCGAATTCGTGAGAGAACTCTTGATATGCCCGGCTTACGTGTCGAGGTGCAGCCGGTAGAGCAAGGGCCCAGTGTTGGTAAACCAATCCAAATCGAGTTGCGATCACGATATCGAGACTTATTGCAGCCCGTGATGAGTGAAATAAGAGCCTACCTGGAGACGTTGCCGGAGCTCATCGATATCGACGATACCCGGCCATTACCGTCTATCGAATGGCGGATGGAAGTCGATCGGGCGCAAGCAGCGCTTTATGGCGCAGATGTCACAACCTCAGGCATTGCCTTACAGCTTGTGACCAGTGGTGTAAAAGTGGCTGAGTACAGGCCGGAGGGTGCCGATGATGCGGTGGATATTCGTGCTCGGTATCCACGCGAGTATCGCGGCATCAAAGCGATGGATTCGATCAGGGTCAGCACAGCCCAAGGCCTCGTTCCGCTGAGTAATTTCGTATCGGTACAACCCTTCCCGGGCGTCGACACGCTGACAAGAATTAATGGCTCGCCATCAGAGCGCATCCGCGCCCAAGTGGTGGAGGGCGTGATCCCCGATAATATTGTTGCTGAGCTAGAGAGCTGGCTTGACATTCAAGACTTTGACTCCCGCGTCGATATTCAGTTCAGGGGTGCTAACGAGGAGCAAGAAGAGAGCATCGCTTTTGTTTCTGCCGCGTTTCTACTTTCTTTGTTGCTAATGTTTGTGTTGCTGGTTACGCAATTCAACAGCTTTTATCAAAGCACACTGATCTTATTGGCGGTCATTATGTCAACGGCGGGAGTGCTGTTCGGCCTGTTATTAACGGAGAGTTCTTTCAGCGCGATTCTGACGGGTATTGGCATCGTTTCTCTCGCGGGTATCGTTGTGAACAACAACATTGTGCTGATCGATACCTTTAATTACGTGCGGGTGCGCCACCCAGAGTTGCCCATCAACAGTATTATTGTCCGTGCCACAGCCCAGCGTCTGCGACCTGTCATGCTCACAACGGCTACCACGGTTTTTGGATTACTGCCCTTGGCGTTAAGCATGTCGGTCGACCTGATCAATCGCAATATCAATGCCGGTGGTCAGATGGCTGTGTTCTGGGGGCCTCTGTCGCAGGCCATCGTATTTGGCCTGTCTTTTGCAGCGATTTTGACGCTGGTGGCCACGCCAGCATTGCTTGCCTTGCCGTCATATCTTCGCGGTAAGTGGCACGTAAGCGCTGTTCGAAATCGTACCGAAGTCGCCGCGGGTTAGCGCTCCGTTACTTCTACAGCACCGTCGTACTAACGAAGAATATCTGGCGGGCCCCGGGCCCTCTATTGAGCACAGAAAAAGGGGGCTAATGCCCCCTTTTTGATAAAGGTGGAGCGTTAGAAAGAGATTGCAAACTCTGCACCAATGGTGCGAGGTGCCGTCCACCAGCCGCGAGTAGTAAGCGGCGCGATGGTTCCTTGGGCCAGCTCCTGATCATCGGTCAAGTTCTTACCATATAGCGTTACGCGATAGCGATTATCTGACCACAGATAGCTGATGCTGCCGCTTAGGTCGTTGATGCTATCCATATGACCGAAGGGTGCGTTGCTCGCCTCAATTTCTACCGTATCACGATATCGATAAGACACAGTGGTTTGCAGAGTGCCTGGCCCAAAGTCAGCATCGTAGGTAGTGATCACCCCAAAGGTATTCTCGGGGGTATTGCGCGGAATCAAGTTAGAGTTGTCAGTGATAACTCCGTCACCTGTGATGTCAGCGATGTAGTTATCGTACTCGGCATCGATATATCCGTAGTTAGCACGCAGGCTCCAGTTCTGGGTGATTTGGAAATTCATCTCCAGCTCTACCCCAAAAATTTCCTCTGTAGAAGCGTTACGAACCACGGTCGCGACGTTGGAGAGACTCACAGGGATCAGAATAGATTCCTGCTTCTCTTCATAATCGCTCAAGAAAATAGTCGGGTTGAAGGTCAATCGACCATCCAGCCAAGTGCTCTTCAAACCAAGCTCATAGTTCTTGACGTATTCGGGCTCAAAAGTCGGATCGATGTTGAAGTCCGCCTGACGTCCAAAAAAGCCGCCACTCTTGAAGCCTTCCGCATAAGAAGTCCAGAGCATCACGTCATCATTTATCTGCCAACGTAATGAGGCGCTGGGCGTAAACTCTGACCACTCATCTGCATAGGGCTTGGGATCAAACAATGAGGGAATCGGGTCGCCCGCCGCAGGGTCATACGGTACGCCGCCATTTCCACCTATGAAGTCCTTCTCTTCTTTGGTGTAACGGCCACCAAGTGTGAGCGTCCAACTGTCATTAAAGGCGTAGTCCATAGAAACAAAGCCAGCGATGGAGTCGGTTTCCTGATTTTGCCCATTACTGTTCAGTGATGTGGGTGTCAGGGGACCTGGGTAGGCGCCGATCAGACTCAGGACAAAGTGCAAGTGGGCGACATCCCATCGCTGAACGTAATCCACATCAAATGAATATAGTCCAGCGACGAATTGGAACGGACCACCGAAGGAACTAGTCAACCTCAATTCATGACTGGTCTGCTCCCAGTCATTGAAGTAGTTCATTTCAAGCCAGTCCGCAGGACCTGCATCAAAGTGCTGCATGTTCTGTTCATTCTGATCGCGATGGCCGCCGATATAAGTCAATTGTAGACCGCTGTTGATCTCCCAATTCGCTGTAACAATCGTGGTGTCGTACTCATTATCACTGGAGTTGCGGCCATTCATGGAGTTTGTGGTCGAGGTGTCTTTCGAGGTGCGGTAGCAGTCTCCTAAGAAGGGCAACAAGCATGCGAAATCCGTGTCTTGATTGGTGTTGACGTAGGCGCCCTGATCGCTCTCATCCTCCATCCGCTCGTAGTGCACTTTGATATCAAAGTTTTCGGTTGGCGCCCATTTCATCGCGAAGCCGTAATTAATGATGTCGTCGCCGCCCACGTCTTCATTGAGCGTGGTGTTGTACATCCAGCCATCGCTCTTGATCTGCGCGCCAAACAGCTTGATCCCAAGGATATCGTCGATGAGTGGTACGTTCACGACGCCCTTGACGTCCTCTCGGCCGTGCTCATCCAATGCCACACTGAAGTCGCCGCCCCACTCCATGGTGACATCGCCACGGATAATGTTGACGAGACCACCGGTCGTATTCTTTCCGAAGAGAGTGCCCTGCGGGCCGCGCAAAATCTCTACGCGCTCGATGTCAAAGTTCTGCATCAAGACGCCGCTGACTGTGCCTAAGAACATACCATCCATGATGATGCCTACAGGCGGGTCCAAACTCTTGTCGGGATCACTGGAACCTACACCGCGAATGTTGACGTAAGCGGCACTGCCAGCTCCGGGTGTCCGTCGAATGAATACGCTGGGTGAAAACGTTGCTAAGTCTTCCAATCTGCGGACCTGAGCCTGTTTCAACTCTTTGGTGATGGCGGCAACGGAAACGGCAACGTCTTGTAGCGACTCATCGCGACGGGTCGCTGTGACGATAACCTCTTCCAGCGCCAGATCTCCCTGAGCCAACAAGGGAATGCTCTGGAACCCTGCCGCGATCGCGGCAGCACAAGCTGCGACGGTTAACCGCTTTGGCGTGTTTAACATCGATGGTTGGTGCTTACTTATCATTATTAATGCCTCTCTGATGGTGAACTACTGCTTTGGTTTATTATGTTTGAGCGGTTGTGTGACTGCTTTTCCCCTTTTTTAAAATCTGTGTTGATGCGCGATCAGCTTGCGATACGCGCTTCAAAAGCCAGGGCAGTACTGACGCTTCCCTGAGTTGTTGTTGTGAGAGAGCCGAGCAAATCACTGAGCCAATTACGGGTCTTCATGCGACAAAAGGGCATAAGGTCCAAACAGTGTTTGATGATCGCTTGACGTCTGAGTGTTTCCAGTGAAATCAGGCCCTTCTGCCACATCAGAGTCACGCCCCACTGACTGGCGGCCAGCAGTTGCGAAAGTTGCATGCAGTCGGTTCCCGGAATCAATTGGTCCTCAGACTCGGCGACCAGCAAAGCCTCGTGGAACCACTTTTGGGTCATTCCGACACGGTGATGTTCGGCCTCATCGTCGGCACTGATGCCTACCACGACCGACATCGCTGAATTCATGAACTCAGGCGACCGTTCAAAGGTATCCATGGTCCGTCGGGTGAGCTCCAGAATCCTCGAGATCCCCGCCGGTGCGCTCATCACGTTGATGCTAGTTTGGGCATCGGCTCTGGTTTGAGCTGCGGCAGCCAATAACAATCCATTGCGGCTTTTGAAAAGGTTGTAGAGGGTTTTGGTGCTCACGTCACTCAGCTCAGCGATCTGCCCCATGCTGATGTCAGCTGGCGACGCTTCCTGAAGTAGCTTGAGTGTTTCTCTGATAATACGCTTACGCCGCTCAGCCTGAGCGGGAGAAGCGTATCTGCCCCGTGCTTTTGCCATGTCGTCTATTTATTTTTATGACGTTGCGGTAACAAAATTACACCACCCTGTAAATTTTGCAAGATGTTTTCAGTCCAGTCAGACTGGTTCTCGTTGCGCACAGGCAGGGCCACCCCGTCTTTGCGATCTCAGCACAATAAAAGCCAATATAAAGGAATAACCTATGACACAGCAGAGCACCAATTACGATGATGTTAAGCAGTACCGGCTCGATCCGGATCGTGAGCAGGAATTGGTGAATTGCGCCGGAGAATGCACTTTTTGCTGGGCCAATAAAGCGGGACACCCGCTGGGTGTCACCACAGCTTACGTTCCGGTGGACGGGAAAATTTGGATGACAGCAACCCGTGAGCGGGTGCGCATTAAAGCGATTGCGCGTGACGGACGCTCCTCAGTAGTGATGTCGAGTAAGGGTACCCACATGGGGGGTGGCAAGACGGTGACCTACAAAGGTCATACCGTGATCCACGACGACCCGGAAATCAAAATGTGGATGTATAAGTTGCTCGCCCACGGTATGTCCAAAGTGGAAGATTCAGACAACGACTTTACGATGGGACTCGATCCGGAATTGTTCGTGAAATTCCTCGATACGCCCGAGAGAATCGTGCTGGAGTTCACGCCTGAAATGTCGATTCCTTTCGACGGCGATAAGATGGCCAAGGGGACGGCTGCGGCCTACGCCGAGTTTGCGTCCAAGGCAGCCCAGGATGACTGATTGCGCGGCTGTCGGCCATGAATAAGAGAGCGGCCTGAGTGGCCGCTTTTTTATTGCCTTGTTGTGATCACCTGAGCAGCGCACGTGTTGGGAGCACAGAGGATATAAGGTTGACGGCGCTACGCGTTCAAGATGTCACTCGGTCGTGATCACCTGCACCAGCTCGAGGAAAGTGCCGTCCGGGTCTTTGAAGCAAAAGAACCTCGCGTAGCTGGTTTCTGAGGTATGCACGTTGACTGGCTCTGAGACGACCTCGACGCCATTGGCCACCAAAAAGTCGAAGTCGGCGTCAATGTCTGAACTCGATAATGCAATGCGCGCGAGCCCCGGTCGATAAAGGTTGGGGTAGGGCGGTGAATCATCACGTGGCGACTTCCACTCCAGCAGATCGATGACCATCGGTTGTTCGGCGTTTTGCAGCGCCATCAGTGCCCCCTCTACATGATATTTAGGCATGCCGACGGCATTGGCGACTTCTTCAGTATTCGACTCGGGTACGGGCCAGTACACCTGAAAACCTAGCGTCTCGTAGAACGCCTTGGAGCGTTGAAAGTCAGTGCAGTTGATATTGATGTGCACCATGCCGGTGATGTGCATTGATGTCTCCTAATTTGCTGGTTTATCGCTTGCCACGAATCTATGCTCGGCTGTCTGTTTGAAGTGCATCGTGTTTAAAGCATGGGTCGAAGCGGGCTGTGGTGATCTGCGCTTTAGATGACGGTGTCGCCATTATCGATCACCATCTCCGCGCCCGTGACATGCTTTGATTCATCGGATAAGAGATACAGCACCATATTGGCGACGTCATCGGGTTCACCGATACCCAGTGCGACGCGGGTCTTTTCGGGATCCTCCTCGGCCATCAGATCAGTCCCCATCAATGATTTCAGGGCTTTATGCACCATCGGTGTACTGATGGACCCCGGGTGAACCGAGTTGCAACGGATGCCGATCCCCTCTGAGCGGCAGTGGATGGCAATCGATTTCGTCATTGCGCGAATACCACCTTTGGCAGCGGAGTAAGCGAGATAGGGGCTGAGGCCGATCAAGGCAGCCGTAGAGGACATGTTGACGATGGAACCGCCGCCGCTTTTCTTCATGAGCGCAATGGCCGACTGACACCCCCAAAAGGTTGCATCCAGATGAATGCCCATCACGTGCCGCCAGACATCGGTCGTGGTCTCTTCGATATTGGCAATCGGCGCGATGCCGGCGTTGTTGACCAGGCCATCGAGTCGCCCGAATTGGCTCTCAACCTCATTCATCACGTTTTGCCACGAGGCTTCCTCGCTGACATCCTGCGTAATGAAGTGAGCGCCAATTTCATTCGCATGGGTCTGCCCTGCGTCAGGGTCAATGTCAGTCATCACCACCTGCGCACCCTCGCGGGCGAGCACACGGCTATCTGCCAGGCCGAGGCCCGATGCGGCGCCCGTGATGACGATGACTTTGTCTTTGACTCTATCCATGTTGGTTATCCATTCTTATCAGTGGCCGAAAGAGCCAGCATGATGTGTGATGCGGATGCACTTGTCAGGATCAGCCAGCTTGTTGAGGTTGAGCGCGGTCTGATCCTAACTCAAAGCCTTTCCATGCTTCTCGAGCGAGGCGGCACTGTGTGCGATAGAAGGGGAAGCCGCCAAACCAGAAAAGGGTCGCTCTCGGTTTACCGGGGATGTTGTCACCCATGTAGTAGTTGTCAGACTCGGGGTACAGCGTGCTATTGCCAATGTCGTTGGTGAGTTGCACGTAGCGACGCTCCTCATCCTTATTGGCTTCAATGACCTCGGCGCCGTGATCGGTCATCTCATCAATCAGCTCGGTGACGAAGTCGCACTGGAACTCGGCCAGCAAAATCGGGTTGTAGAACGGACTGTGCGGGCCGTTGATCCAGAATAGGTTGGGGAACCCATGGGTCATCATGCCGAGGTGACTGGTCACGCTCTCGGTCCATCGTGCCTTTAACGCTTGATCGCCCCGGCCGCGAATATCGATGCGGTCCATGGCGCCGGTCATCACATCAAACCCGGTGGCGAAAATGACGGCGTCGAGCTGGAATTCCGTGTCACCGACGACAATGCCATCAGGGGTGAAGTGACTGATGGGGTGTTCATGGAGATCGATCAATTCAACGTGGGCTTGATTGAATGCCTCGAGGTAGTTGGTCTCTGGTGACAGGCGGCGGGTCAGAATGGGGTAGTCGGGGCTGAGCTTTTCCGCGATGATGGGGTCATCGACGCGCTCGCGAATTTTGGTGCGCGCGAAATCAGCCAGCGTTTTGTTGGATTCCATGCTAAGCAAGCTGTCGGTGAAGGCGTAGTAGGGAGACAGACCGCCTGATGCCCAGCGGTTCTCATACTCTTCTAACCGCTCTTCTTCACTGACCTCCAATGCCGATTTGGAGGGCGGTGGTGCCAGATTAGAGTGCACTAGCGTGAAGCCTGAAAAAGAATTGAACTGCCGGTCCCGCAGTTCGGCGTACTGCTGTTTCATTTTACTGGCTTGCCCGGGTTCTACCGGTCGATTGCGCAGAGGAATGGTGAAGGACGGTGTGCGCTGAAGCACATAGAGCTGTCCGGCCTCCTGCGCGACTTCGGAGATCACTTGAATGCCCGAGGAGCCCGTGCCGATTACCGCGACCCGTTTACCCGCGAAGGTGGGTTCTTCTGCTGGCCAGCGGCTGGTGAGGTACTGCTCGCCGGCGAAGTCATCCAGCCCTTTGAAGCGAGGTTCGATGGGTGCCGAGATAAGGCCCGTCGCCATGATGCAAAATCGTGCAGATACGCGCTCGCCGGTATCCGTTTCAACCTGCCAGCGCTGGGTGCTCTCATCAAAATGGGCGGCGGTGACGCGGGTGTTAAATTGAATGTCGCGTCGTAAATCAAAGCGCTCTGCGACGTGGTTGGCGTAGCGCTCTATCTCCGGTTGACTTGCGTAGCGCTCGCTCCAGTCCCACTCCTGTTCGAGCTCTTTGGAGAATGAGTAGGAGTACTCAACGCATTCAATATCGACGCGGGCACCGGGGTAGCGGTTCCAGTACCAGGTGCCACCCTCGCGCGCTCCAATCTCATAACATTGAACGCTGAGACCACACTGCCGTGCGCGATAGATCATGTAGAGGCCGGCAAAGCCCGCCCCAACAATCACCATGTCGATGTGTTTTATGTTGAGGGAGGAGGTCACTGCGACGTGTTATTTCCGGCATCGTTAAGGGGCGATACCATACCAGCACCTCGGCATAGCGTGCGAAGTGCTTAAAAAAAGATCTCAGTTTGAGGCGGTGAAACCCGCTAGTTCTTTCCAGAAGTCCCGATAGTCGTAGTCGGTATCGAGCGCCAAATTCAGTGTGTTATAAGACGAGAAGTCGCTGACGGTGTGGGTCAGCTGCACAATACCTTTGTCCGTCAGGCCGTGCTGACGCAGCGCGACGACTTGGGCGTCGGTTACGGCGCCCGGGTCATAGTTCACCTGCAGCGCGTAGGCGAGCAAAGACTTCAAGCGGTCCGTATCAACGGCATCCAATCCCTGCTGCAATAGGTTACCGACGTAGTCCTCTGCTGTACCCAGCCCGTAGTTCAGAATGGTGCAAAAGGCAGCAGTGCAGTAGGGGCAGCCGTTGGCTTGCGAGACCAGAATGCCGACGTGCTGAATCTCTTCCATGGTGAGCTCACCCATCTCCCACAGCACCTTGGTGGCACCGAGCTTGGCAGTGAAAAACTCGGGGAAATTGAGCTCCACGTAAAAGTGGTTGGGTACGCTCCCCTCCATTTCGGTTACCCAGGCGAAAATGCCCTCAACTGCGGGGTCGCTAATCTGCTCATGCTTGGGAAGCGCCACTCTCGCCATGTTGACTCTCAGTTATTCCAGATTAGTAATTGCAGTTATCCTCGCTGCGCGCCCGAGATTTTGGCTGCACCGTGTATACGCATGGTGCCAGGCCCCTGACAGTTCCAAACAAGACCCGATCGCGTGCTGAGGCAATTGATTGAGAGGTGCTCACGCGATCAATCCACTTGGATAGTTATCCATTTCCATCGCGTCATGATGTCTAAATCAGCGTCGGTTCCTTCTCTACCCAGACCGCTCATGCCGTTACCGCCAAACGGAATATGTGGCTCGTCCTGAATTGACATCGCATTAATGTGGACCATTCCAGCGTCGGATTTTTTGGCGGCCTTGATGGCGCTCGAGATATCTGAGGTAAAAATCGCGCAGCTGAGCCCATAGCTCGTGTCATTTGCCAACTGCATCGCCTGTTCCAAACCATCAACGGTGTAAATCGACGTTACAGGACCAAATGTTTCCTCTCCGAAGACCACCATCTCACTGGTCACGTCCGACAGTATTGTCGGCGGGCAACAGTTGCCGACCCACTCACCGCCGTGGAGAAGCGTTGCGCCTTTCTCGAGCGCGTCTGCAACATGTGACTTGACCCTGTTTGCTTGTCGCGAGCTGATAATGGGCCCAATAGCGGTTTCAGGATCTGAGAGGTCGCCAACTTTGACTCCTTTAGCAATTTCGACAAATGCAGGGATGAACCTTTTCGCAATCTCAGACTGCACGATTATTCTGCTGGAGGCCATACAAGCTTGGCCTTGAAAGAAAAATATGCCCAGCATTGCCGCCTCCAGTGCCTTGTCGAGATCAGCGTCGTCGAGGATGATCAAGGGGTTTTTGCCGCCCAGTTCAAGAGTGACAGGTTTCAGACTCTTCGCCGCGATGTTGGCGACGTGTTGGCCGACTCTGGGAGAACCACAAAAATTGATAGCGGCAATGTCACTGTGTGATGTGAGGAAGTCGCCTATCTCCGCAGGATCTCCCGTGACGTAGTTGAATACGCCCCCGGAGAGGCCTGCCTCGTGAAGGGTTTTTGCGAACTGGACGGTGACCTGTGTTGCGAATTCCGAAGGCATCAGAACCGCTGTATTGCCAGTCGCTATCACCATCGCGATCTGCTTCACATTTTTCAGAAGAGGCACATTAAATGGGGTAATGCAGCCGATGACGCCCACTGGTTCTCGAATGGACATGCCGAACGCGCCGGGCCGATCCAATGGCATAGTTTGGCCGACCAGTCTTCTAGGTACGCCCGCTGCTGCGCGGAATGCGTTGATGCAATACTCTACTTCAAAAGCGGCTTTCATCTGCGGTGAGCCTACTTCGCTGATGAGCAAGTCCATATATACATCGCGGTCTCGCTCCACTATCGATGCCGCGTCGCACAGTATTTTCTCTCTTGTGCGGACCTCACTGTCCTTAAAATGCTCAAAGGTATTTTTGGCATCAGCAACAGCTGCGTTGACGTCTGCCATATTTCCTCTCGCGACTCGGGCAATGAGATCATCATTCGATGGATTTAGATCGTCGAAATACTCTCCTGAGCTGGGCTTTTGTTCTTTTCCGCCTATCCATAATTCGCTCGTGTTCATGTGTGTCACTCATCCTCGCTTTGGGTCTTTGAAGATTAAATGTTTGCGCCTTGACCCAGTACAGATGTCGCCGGGTCGGATTGGACGGGCACCTGCAATGATCAATATGGAAGAACCTCCGGTCTGTTGGCTACCCCATAAGTTTTAGGCCTGATAATCGGCGCTGGCCAAGCGGGCGTTGAGAATAGCCAGTCGCATCGGATCGCACCTTTGTTTATGATTTTTATGAAAGGCGACGGGGATTGCAATCGGATGGCAGAGGTAAGCGGAGAACTTGAGGCCGCGTCGGTTAGAGCGCAACTCAACTCCAGAGCGATGTCCGTCGCTCAGTGGGAAGTAGTGCTCCTTTGCACTGCGATCAATATGCTCGACGGCTACGACGTGTTGGTCATGTCTTTTGCAGCGGCTCCAGTTGCGGCCGATTGGCAGCTGGATCCCGCTAGCCTAGGGCTACTGTTGAGTGCCGGGTTAGTAGGCATGGCGTTCGGCTCGATTGTGCTCGGATCTCTGGCTGATGCCCTGGGCAGGAAACAGCTGGTGCACATATGCCTCTTCACGGTGACGATCGGGATGATTGTATCCGCCTACACGCAGTCTCAACTGCAGCTGCTAGCAATGCGTTTTGTTACGGGAGTCGGTATCGGAGGGATGCTCGCAACCCTGACGGGCTTGGTGTCGGAGTACGCAAATGATAAACGGCGCGCCATCTGCATGGGATTGCTCCAGTCAGGTTATCCCCTGGGCGCTCTTTTCGGGGGGGTGATTGCTGCGCAAATAATCCAGTTTGCAGATTGGCGGGCACTATTTCTTTTTGGGGGGGGGGCTCTCAGCATTGCTGCTGCCTTTGATCGTCATTCGCTTACCTGAGTCGCTTGACTTTGTGTCGAGGTCTGGCAGTTCTGGGGCCGACAAGATGAAAAGGCGGCTACTAGAAAGGTTTAATTTGTTAGAGCCTAGACACAGCTCGGTCGAGGATCTGGAACAAGCTGATGGCGGTTGGAGAAGCTGCTTCACACCGCCAGAAACGGGGTTTAACACGCTATTGCTTTGGTCGTGTTACCTCGCGCTCATGTTTTCGTTTTATTTTGTTGTGAGTTGGACACCTAAATTATTGGTAGACGCTGGGCTCTCGACTTCCCAAGGGATATCAGCAGGGGCAATTCTGCAAGCTGGCGGGCTCGTAGGCGGATTGGTGATTGGGCTTTTGGGCAGTAAATATGCGGTGAACAAGTTGGCGGCTTGGTTTTTTTCACTCAGCGTGGTTACGATTTTGGCTTATGGTTGGGCTGACGCCGAATTGGCAGCGCTGATGATATTGTCCGCCATGATGGGTTTCTTCCTCATTGGTGCCATGATAGGTCTCTACACTATTGGACCAGCGTTGTACGACTCAAAGGCCAGAGTGACGGGGGTTGGGCTTGCGATTGGCGTCGGCAGATTAGGGGCGATAGCTGCACCTTTCGTGGGGGGGGTTCTGATAGAGGCAGACCTAGATTTAAGCCTCATCTACGCCGCGTTTGCTACTCCATTAGTTTTGGCCGCCTTCGCAGTTCGTTCAATAAAATTACCGACGTCTTTCAGGTGATATGGTTGCAGGTCCTGCCACCTCATTGCTCACACATATATGGAATGCGGGCCGTCAATACCATAAACTCGAACATCCTGATATTTTAAGTTTAAAATTATGAGCGACTAATCGGTCTAGCTCATCACAATGCAATGGAGCTATGCAATGACACACCTTAAAAAAACGATTCGCGATGTACCTGAATTGCTGAAATCTACACCCTCAAATTTAATAGCAACTTCAGTTAGCAGGCACTGGATCTCGCCCTGCCTGTTGTCCATCGTAGTCGCAGGCTTTTCACAGGTCGCCAGTGCAGCTTTGGAGGAAGTGGTCGTTACAGCGCGTAAGACTGCCGAATCACTCCAAGATACCCCCATCTCAGTAACTGCTCTCTCTGGAGACCGATTGGAAGCTATGGGAATGTCGCGCATCACCAAGTTGCAAAATGTGACGCCTAACCTCGTATTTCAGAACACGCCGGCATACAGCGGCGCCGGCAATAACGCTGCGGTCTATATTCGGGGCGTAGGGCAAAAAGATTTCGTTCCAACTATTGATCCGGGTGTTGGTATTTATGTCGATGAGGTTTACCTGGGCCGATCGGCGGGTGCTGTATTAGACATGATCGATATTCAGCAGGTAGAGATACTGCGTGGGCCACAGGGAACCCTATTTGGCAAGAATACTGTTGGTGGAGCAATCAGTATCACCACCGCTAAGCCCAATGATGAGTTTGGTGGTAAATTTGATATCAAGGTGGGCACGGATGAGCGGAGAAACATCAGAGGCGTGCTCAATGTGCCTTTATCTGACACTCTGTTTGCGAGGGCCAGTTTCGGAAGTTTGCAGCAAGATGGGTATGTGTTTAGGCCGTTTGATGGCAAAGATCTGGGTAATCAAGACACCTCAATGGGCAGACTAGCGCTGAGATGGGCGCCCTCAGATACCTTTACTGCTGATCTATCTATTGATTACTTCGATGACGAGACAAACGGCCCAGCGTTGCTCATAACCAGGGTTGATGAGTTTCCTGAGAGCGGAACTGCGATCCCTGGTGGTAACTTCCCCTTCATTCATAACTTGTTTGCAGGATTTAGCCCAGATTTTGGCGGACCAAATCCCATTGTCTGCACATTTCCAAACGCTCCATCGGCTTGTTTCACGTCCGCTAATGCAGTCACGGGAGATAATACCAACCTCGGCACCGGGCCAAACTTCTCAGAAATGGAAAATGAAGCTGTCTCGCTGACACTGACCTGGGATCTTGATGCATTTACCGCAAAGTTGATTGCAAGCCACAGAAGCCTAGATGGTGAATTCGCTAACGACCGAGACGGATATGTGCAGAACGATGGGGAGCCAGCTGTGCCGGGACTTCCGATTTTAGTCAATCCAGTAACTCACTACCTTGACACGTTTGAACAGGATCAATTTTCGTTGGAACTGCAGGTGTCTGGTACTGCGGTAGAGGACAGGTTGACCTGGTTGGTGGGGGTATATGGCTTCGAGGAGGATGGAGAAAATATCAACCCAGTCGATTTCACCACTGTGTCAATACAGAGCGGCGGTTACTTTGACTATTCGAGCGAGGCGGCTTTCGCTCAGGCGACTTTCGATTTCACTGAAAAACTCTCAGCGACGGCCGGAATACGCTATACCAAAGAGGATAGAGATTATTTGCCTGACCAGTACATTGAGGAAATGCCGCTTGGAGGGCTGCCATTCCCATGCTTCAACCCGGACGGCTCAACAAAAGTATGTGCCTTAGGAGACAGAGTCGTTCCATTCGAGACTGTAAATAACTCGATCTCGGAAAGCACACCGATGTTGAGCATCAGCTACTCACTTACTGATGACGTAATGCTCTATGGTACTTACAGCGAGGGCTTCAAGGTCGGTGGTTTCACGCAACGAATTTTTCCACCAGAGCCCAGCTTGCCTGCGTTTGGCCCTGAATATGTGGATTCTTTAGAAGCTGGAATTAAAGTGGAGCTATTTGATAATTCATTGCGAGCAAATTTTGCGGTCTACTCTGCGGACTATACTGACTTACAGATTCTCATTAACGAGCCGAGTAGAGTTGGGCCGTACACCACCAACGCGGGCGACGCGACCATTGAGGGTTTCGAACTAGAGATTAACTATTTGGCAGGGAATGGTGTGTTGATTGATCTGGCGGTCGGCTATACGGACGCTGGCTACGATTCTTTGAACCCTGATCTCTTCTCCGGTTTAAATGTGTCTGACCCCTTCGTATTCATATCAGAGTGGAATACTAATCTCTCGGTCACAAAAACCTTCGATACCCAAGTTGGAGAGATAACGCCACGACTGGATTGGTCATGGAGGAGCAAGTTCTACACAAATGCGGGTGGGCTCCCGTTTGCACCCGCCTGGGCAGACCCTCTGGTTCAGCCTGATTATTCTGTGGTTAACGTGAGCGCTCGCTGGCAGTCTGCTTCGTCGGGCCTCAGCGTTACTGCCGGTGTCGACAACGTTGGTGACGAGGAATTCAGCATATTTGGAGACTACCAATCAACCTTTGGTAGCACCGCTCAGGCATTTGATCGCGGCAGGCAGTACTTCGTGATGTTGGGCTATAGTTTCTGATGTTCCTCCGCTGTCGGTAACCCTCAGCTGCTTTCGCGCAGCTCAGGGTTTCGATAAGCGATCGAGATTACCCTAAAGGTTGAGCAATGGATATCGACCAGTTAATCAGGGATGACGAAGTTCACCGCGATGTCTATGTGAGCGAGGAGGTGTTCGCTCTGGAGATGGATCGCATCTTTGGCTCGGCGTGGATTTATGTCGGGCATGATTCGCAAATTCCCGAACCCGGTGACTATTGGACAACTCGTGTTGGTCTAGAGTCGGTGGTGATGGCTAGAGGGAAGCAAGACGAGATCAACGTTTTCTATAACCGCTGTCCTCATAAGGGGGCGCGGATTGCTGGGGACGGTTGCGGGCATACCAAAGGGCTTTTCAGGTGTCCGTATCATGCGTGGACCTTCAATCTCGACGGGACCTTGAGGGGGGTGCCGTATCTTGAGGGCTATGAAAACACGCGTTTTGATATGGCTGACCCGCGCTTTTCTCTTCGGAAAGTGGCTCAAGTGGCCTCGTATCGTGGGTTTGTCTTTGCCTCACTATCAGAAAAGGCTGTTGATTTTGAATCCTTCATTGCCGGTATCAAAAGCTCTCTGGATAACTTTTGCGATCGTGCGCCGAATGGAACGGTGTCAGTGGCGGGCGGGGTTTTTCGTGTTGTCCAGCGGTCCAACTGGAAGA
>CABYND010000028.1 GCA_902520195.1 Halieaceae bacterium | reverse complement strand
CGCACACCGCCTGAACTTCCTGCAGGATGTGGGTAGACACAACGACCGTTGCGGTTTGGGCCAGCTCGCGGATCAGATCTCGCATTTGGCGAATCTGGGTTGGGTCGAGCCCATTGGTGGGTTCGTCGAGGATGACGATGTCAGGCTTATGGAGGATGGCCTGGGCCACGCCAACACGCTGGCGATAACCCCTGGACAGGGTCTGGATGGGGGAAGTGGCCTTTTCCTTCAGCGCCGTGCGGCGGATCGCCCTAGCGATGGCGCTTCTACGCTGATTGTCGGAAAGACCATGCAGAATGGCCTGATAATCCAGATAATCGATGACTGTCATCTCAGGCCAGATCGGACAGTTTTCCGGAAGGTAGCCGATTCTTGACTGGATGGCTGTGGTGTCCCGGCCGATGAGCAGGCCGTCGATATTTATGGTTCCGCCGGTGGGTTCGAGAAAGCCGGTCAGCATTTTCATGATGGTTGTCTTGCCGGCGCCGTTATGACCAAGCAGACCCACGATCTCACCGCGGCCGATTTCAAAGCTCACATCGTCCACGGCGAGGAAATCGTCATACCGGCGCGTCAGGTTTTCGACCTGAATCATAGAGATCCCTCCCTATTAATTAAAAGTGGTTAAAGATGAAATTGAGTCATCACCGCATCAGTAGCGGAGATGCTGCCCTGTCCGGTACCTAAATGGTGCCGGGATGTAGGATATAAGCGACATTTTAAGGGAGGCGGGCGACTGTGAAGTCGGATAATGTTTTTTATTTTTAGGTATAGCATGGTAGGTCAGGTTTATTACATTAAGGTTTTTTGGTTACTTTCCCGCCTTTTAAGACAAATTCAGGATATAAAAGTTCATGCTGACAGTCGCACCAAGAGACGCGTGGACACATTAAAACTGGTATCGAGAGTAGAAATTGAATGCGGCCCAGTGAGCCGGCGCAGCGCTCTCTAGAGGCAATCTGAGCCTCTGTTACTTCTCGAAAAGTAGTCATATAGACCTACGTTCGTCGCTCGTAGATCAATACCCTAAACTGGGTGATTCGTGTCTACCGTGGTTGGTGCGATTTCAGTGAAATCAATGACTTACAGCTATTTTGGTAGGACCAGGCGGATTCGAACCGCCGACCTCTACCATGTCAAGGTAGCGCTCTAACCAACTGAGCTATGGTCCTAGGGGGCGCGCAGTATAACGCGGGTTCTGCGCAAGGAAAACGACTCAAGGCGCCTCGCTAAACTGCTTTTCTCGGTTGGTGGTGTCCAGAAAAGAGTCGACCGCGCCTTGAGACTGAATCGCATCCAGATCGGCTGACATCAGTACGCCCGTAAGCTCGGTCATCGTCGCAGCCTGACTCACAAACAGCTCTTTGTTCCAACGCTCGATGGTGGCCGCTGAGCTCCAGTAGTGCCCCAAGAATCCGCCGAGGCCAAATCCGGGTACGTCGAGGCAGTGCCAGACGTCGCAGTTGTAGTAGCCCGTATCGGCTAGCCCTAGTGCGCCCACGCCCCACCACACCTGTTGCAATCCGCCGCGGCTACCGGCGCGCTCGGGCACCGAAACTTGTGCGCGCGACCAACCGTATCGGTCAACGGCCTGTTTTGCGGCGTCAATTAAAATGTCGTTATTGCGTGTCCACAGATAAGACTGCTCGGCATATCCGGTAGGTTCTACTCTGCCGTCTACTTCGCGGTAATCCATTTCTCCAAGGTGCTCGGTCTGGATCATGCCGACGATTTTGCGTTTAGCCTCTGGATGGCGCGTGAACCAGTCCGCCTCACTATGAGCTGACTCCATCCCCGGCATGTAATGTCGACCGTCAAGAAAAATCTTCAGCGTTCTGGGGCGCTGAGCCTGTGGGATGTGTGAGAAATATTTGACGATCGCCAATAGGCACAGAGCACCATTGTCTTGTGTGATAGAGGGCCCGTCGGTGTGGTTGACCAGCACGATCTGTTCGTCTTCTGCTGTGCCGTAATGAGCGCCCGGTAAGTATGTGATGTATTGGTAGGCGGTGCTCGTATCTGTTTCGGCTTCGAGCCTCAGGGTCGCGTGTTTCCCTGCCTTTGCATCGATGATGACTCTGGCGCCGTCTTCTCGGGATAGTATGAGAGTGGGCGATGTGTAAAGCCTCGGGACGGGAAAGGTGTAAAGCCCGCGGGTGCGCTCATAGGCCATGTTATAGACGATGATGGCTCCCGCTGCGTTGCCATCTCTTGGAATCTGGTCGAGACGCTGCGCCAGTTGCCACCAAATATCAAAGGTAAAACTTTCAGAGGGATCGACGAACTCGAAGGGCGTCGGTAGCGTTTCAGCGTTGGTCGCGTGCTCGTAATCATTGAAGGTGTAATTGATCAGATAGTCTTCGCTGTATGGGGCCGACGGGTGTGGTCGGGTGGGGATGACAACGATCTTACCCTCTATATCTGCCGGCGGGTCGTCGTGGTCGTAGTAAATCAGCTCGGCAGTGATGCCCTCCGAGCCGGTTGAGCCCGAATAGGCGCCGTAGCTCGCGACTCTCACCGCTGAGCCACCTGAAACCAAAGACCATTGACGGCTATCCTCTGAGGTAAACCACCTTTGAAACTCCCAACTGTTCTTAACGCCATCAACGGTGCCATATTGGGCCAGCGTTTGCTCCAGAAAGGCCATGTAGTTCAGCCATTCTTGGCTGCCGGTCAGCGTAGGCAGATTGTCGTTCTTCACCGAGACCCACCGGTAGGCCTCATCGGCGGTGATCACCCAATCGGGGTTGAGCTCAGTCAGATGAGGATGAAGCTGCCTCGTGTCTGGGGCCTCAGCCCCTAACCCTGAAGTCGCTAAGAGAATAATTGACCAAATAGAATGCCGCATGACTGTTTTCGCCACTGTTATGGTGTAACCAACTGATTCAGGTGAGCTCGCGGTAGCAGGTTTCCTTGGTGAATCACGGCTTCAATACTGCGGGTGTTGCGAATGTCGTCCATGGGGTTGGCAGACAGTAGCACTGCATCAGCCAGAAACCCAGCCTTGATTTGCCCCATCTCGTTTTCCAACCCGAAGAACTCAGCCGGTTTCACCGTGGCAGAGTGCAAGGCCTCAAGAGGCGTCATACCCACCTCAACATATTGCTCCAGCTCTGTGTGGAGGCTGTAACCCGGAATGCTCCAGCCAATCGGTGTATCGGTGCCGGCCGCGATGGGCGCGCCCGCAGCATGCAGCTCGCCGGTGCGGCGCAGTGACCACTCAGCAAAAGTGGTATCGACCGGTTCTTCAGACGCTGCTAACGCGTCGCGGGCGTCACACCACTCCGCACTGACGCTGGCCGGGATCAAATCCATCGCCTGATCAAAATCATCTCGATCAAACGGCACATTAAGATCCATGGAGTTCATGCGCAGGGTTGGCACCGTGATGGTGGCTTTGAGTGCTTCGGTGGTCTCGGCGCATACCGCAGGATCCTCATTGGTGATTGCGGTAAGCCGCTGAAGCGTATGCAGTCTCGATCGCAGCACGTTGCCTGGCTCGTTAGCCACATTTGCGAGCTCTGCCTGTCGGGTAGCGAGCCACAGTTCGGGATCTTCGACACAATCCATTTCGTAGTTGCGCAAGTGCTCGAGTGACTGCACTTGAGGTGCGACATCACGGGCGCGCATAGAGAGCGGTACGTGACCATCAATCGGGAGGTTTCTGGCGCCCGCTTCGTCCACGATCGCGGCAAAGACCTCGGGCGTCACCATCTCGTAGATTTTCAGAAAGCTTGCCCCCGCCGCATGAATCTCGGCAATGTTGGCGCGTGCCACTTCGGGGGTGGGGTTAGCGATACCCAGCCCGGGGAAGTTGACGCCGTCGTAGACCACGTCTTTGCCATCGAGTAGCGGGCCCGAGTACCAGATGTTGGGTGCGTTGCTACCTGCGCTGCGCAAGGTGTCGACGACCGGCAATAGATCCTCAAGGAGCCCGCCGGTATCACGCACATTGGTAATGCCGTGGTAGAGGAAGAGCCCCGCCATGGCATCGGTAAATCTTTTGTCGAAGGTGAAGTGAACGTGGAAGTCCCAAAGCCCGGGAATAACGAACTGCCTGCTGGCGTCGATTTGCTCTGTGGCGAGCGTTTCGGGGCCAGTATCGCTGTCGACAATATTGATGATTCGCCCATCGTCGATGAGCACGGTTTGATTGCGGCGTATCGGGTTTACCGCGTCGATCACGGTGACGTGCGTCAGGGCGAGATCAACAGGCTCGGGCGCGTCCTGTGCACAGCTGATCAAGAGCGCAGAGCAGACTGAGAGGGCAGAGACTTTAGTAAATGTCATGATCGCCAACCTTAATTGGGGTGACTTGTGGTTATTTTATGGGTTTATGGGTGCGCCGCGATCCGGGTTGGGCGGAAACCGCTCCCCCGGCTGACCGGATTCCCAGCGCGGATACTTCGCCATTATTGCTGAGAACAACGCGCTGTTCAGCCAGTTTTCCAGCCACTGACTGACCTTGGGGTAGGGCGCTTGCTGCCACCACGAGGGCTCGACGCCTGCAAACTGGCGAATAAACGGAAACAACGCCACATCGACGGCATTGGCTGCGTCACCACCCACCCATTCAGAGCCCGACAGCTGGTTTTCCAATCTCTGAATAAAAGCCTCGGCGTTCTGGCGGTAGCCCTCAGCGGTGTGCTCGGGGTAACGCTCAGCGTATTTGTAGCGGTCCAGCCAATGTTTGAAGTCGCCATCGCATGCACTGATCCAGTCCGAATCGAGCGCCTTACCTCCGAGCCAGTTGAGTGGGTCGCGGTACTCGAGCGCCCACTGCATGACATCTAGGCTCTCTTCTATGATCTGGCCGTCTGATAGCACGAGTACAGGCACAGTGGCCTTGGGCGAAGCCGCGAGCAGTTCGGAGGGTTTGTCCTTGAGCAGCACTTCTCTGAGCATTACTTCCACGCCCGATGCGGCCAGTGCCATTCGTGCCCGCATGGCATAGGGGCAGCGCCGAAATGAATACAGAATGGGCAGGTCGGGCATCCGCTAACCATAGCTTGGCGGCGGCTCATGAACCAGCGCAGCATCCGCGCAGAAAATCCCCCCAAGGGCCGCGACTTTAGTACTATCCTGAGTCCTAACCTAACAATAAAGGGGGACAGATCATGGGACGATTGGCAGGCAAAGTGGCTTACGTGTTGGGCGCAGCAGGGCGCGGCAATATGGGTCAGGTGATCGCGCAGCGTTTTGCTGAAGAGGGCGCCACTATCGCTGTGGGCGGCCGTCACCCCGAGGAGCTTGAGTGGCTCGCGGGCGAGATTGGTGGGATGGCTGTGACCTGCGACATCACCAAGATGGAAGACATTAAGTCATCCATCGGCGTCATTATGGATGCACACGGCAAGATTGATATTGCGGTGAATGCGACCGGCCTTGGCTTGCTGGCTCAGTTCGAGGAAACCACCGAAGACGAGCTGAGCATGATGATGGACCTGCAGTTCAAGGGGCCTTATCAGTGGATGCAGGTGCTCGTGGGTGTGATGTCTGATCCCTCTTCGATCATCCAGATTTCCTCTGCAACAGCGACCATTCTGGTGGGTAACCACCATGCCTACATTGGCACTAAGGCTGGTATCGACCACGTGGTCCGTGGTGTCGCAGATGAGTACGGCGCCAAGGGCATCCGCGTGAACTCGATCTCGCCCGGGCTAACGGCCTCACCGATGACCGCGCCACACCTGGAAACCCCCGGGTTGCTGGAGGCGTTCCTCAAAAACTACCCGCTGGGTCGATTGAATACGTCTGAAGATATTGCCGCCGCCGCGGTCTTCCTTGGCAGCGACGAGTGCTACATGACCGGTCAAAACCTACAGGTGAACGGTGGTTTGACCCTGCGCCGTAACCCGCTGCCCTCGGAGATCGAGGAGTCAGTGATGGCTGCTATGGCGGCCGCGCAGGCGGAGTAGGTAATTGGGTGCGCGGGCCTCACGGTTTAGCGCGCTAAAGAGACTTTTATAGTGGCAGGGTGGGACGAAGAGCTCACAGGCTTGAGGGACTAGGAGAGGATAACTGATGGCTGGCAAAAGAAAAGACGTCTATCTGGTAGTGGGTGGCAAATATCACGACTTCGATTTTGCGCGACTGGAGCTGCTGAAGCTCCTGGCGGAGCATGACGTGATCCGAGTCAAGGTCGCCAACGATTACAGTGACGTCGACGCGATGTGTGAATCTGATCTGCTCGTGACCTATACCTGCGACGAAGTGCCGGATGCCGCGGGTCAGGCGAAACTAAAATCCTATGTGGTGAACGGTGGTAAGTGGTTTGCGCTCCATGCCACCAACTCGGTGCTCGAGTGGTTAAGCCACGACCCGCCGCTGTTGCGCGCACCGCGGGATCACCCCGATTTTATGGAGGTACTTGGGAGTCAATTCCTGTCGCACCCCCCGGTAGAGCCTTATCAAGTAGAGGTCACTGCGCCCGAGCATCCCATGATGACGGGTATCGAGGCTTTTGAAACGCGCGGTGACGAACTCTACCTCTCTGAGTATCATGGTGAGCGCGAAGTGCTTCTGCACACCCGGTGGACGGGCAAGGTAGACGCCTTCCAGGATGGTGAATGGGAGGAAGACAAAGAGCACGCAGTGATGTACTTGCGTGACTACGAGAAAGGCACGGTGTTGTACTTTACGCTCGGGCACTGCAGATCTACTTACGACATGCAGCCTTTAGTCGAGGAATATCCGGAGCTCGAGCGGGGCAGTTGGGATCTGCCGGTATTCTACGAGTTACTCCGGCGCGGCATCGCCTGGGGTATTCAGTAACCTGAAGTCCCTGGTTTTCTGGGGACGCGCCTTGCGGCGCTGATGCCGCCTTAACTGACAACTGACAACTGACAACTGACTAAGCCCATGGATACCCGCTGGATCGACCAGCTCGCCGCCGAAGTGCCCGACATGCGGGTGCTGCGAGAGATGCACCAGATCAAGCGCTTCACCACGGGCATTCGCTTTGGTCAGGGCCCGGCCCTGGCGGTCTTTGAGCCCGCTTCGCTGCTGGCTTTCTGGAAGATACTCAAGGCCGCTGTGGCGGCTGACTGCATCGTCATCTGCCAGGCCGCCAATACAGGGATCACTGGCGGTTCAACACCGGATGGGGACGACTACGATCGCGAAATCGTGATTATCAGCACCCTCAAACTCGATACCTGCCTGCCCCTGTGCGATGCGCAACAAGCCTTGGTATACGCCGGCGGCACGTTGTATCGACTCGAGCAAATGCTGGCACCCTTCGGCAAGAACCCGCATTCGGTGATCGGCTCTTCTTGTATCGGTGCCTCGGTCATTGGCGGAATCTGCAACAACTCGGGCGGCAGCCTGGTCAAGCGGGGGCCGGCCTACACCGAGCTGGCGTTATTTGCCCGGCTAACCGATCAGGGTGAGCTTGAGCTTGTGAATCACTTGGGCATTGAGTTGGGAGAGACCCCCGAGGAGATACTGGGCAACCTCGACGCGGGTCGGTTTGATTTGGAGACTGCAACCCTCGACGGTGGCCTGGCGTCGGACCCCGAGTACATTGAGCGCGTGCGCGAGATCAACGAGCCGACGCCTTCCCGATTCAATGCCGACCAGCGCCGGCTTCACGAGGCGAGCGGCAGCGCGGGAAAGTTGGCGGTCTTTGCGGTGCGGGTCGATACCTTTGACAAGCCCAAGGCGGAGCAGGTGTTCTATGTGGGCACCAATGACCCCGAGCAGCTCAACGAGATCCGCCGGCGCTTGCTTTCTGAGTGCAGCGAGCTCCCCGAGATGGGTGAGTATATGCACCAGAGCTGGTTCGATGGGGCCGACCGCTACTGCAAGGACACGTTTCTGATCATCAAATACTTGGGCACCGATTTCTTGCCGCGGCTCTATCGCATCAAGGCAGCGCTTGATCGCTGGCTTGAGAAGATACCGGGCCTCCCCAATCGGCCCGCTGACCATCTGCTGCAGCGACTGGCACAGTGGTGGCCGGATCATTTACCCAAGCGAATGCGTGAGTACCGCAAGACTTACGAGCACCATCTGATTTTGGTGGGTGCGGATACAGCCATTGCTGAGATCCGGCAGGTGCTGCATGAGGTCACCAGAGCGGGTGATGCGGGCGCCTTTTTTGAGTGCTCGCCCAAGGAGGGTGACGCGGCGTTACTGCACCGCATGGTTGCAGGCGGATCGCCGGCCCGATACAACCTGATTCATGCCAAAGAGACCAATGGCATTTTGGCATTCGATGTGGCGCTGCCCAGAAACTATACGCAGTGGTATGAGTTCCTGCCCGAGGATCTGCTCGACCAGTTTGCAGCGCCCTACCGCGGCGGGCACTTTATGTGCCACGTGTTCCATTGGGACTTCGTGGTCAAAGCGGGCGTGGACCCGGAGGCGGTCAAAGAGCGCATGATGTCTTTACTAGATGGCATCGGCGCCAAGTACCCCGCTGAGCACAACGTGGGGCATTTGTATTGCGCCGAGCCCGACCATGCGGCCTTTTATCAAGAGCTGGATCCGACCAATACCTTCAATGCTGGCGTGGGCAAGATGTCTAAGTACCGGTGCTACCACTAACTGAGTTGCCCAGCCCAACCCATCATCCAACGGTCAATCTTTTGCTTTTTCTCAGATCAAAGTTCGATCGACTTTTCTGTCAGGCATAAAAAAGGCCGGGTTGCCCCGGCCCATAAGCCACAACGCTAAAACTTAGAACTTCCAGTTCACCCGCAGGCCGACTTCGCGCTTATCCAGCGGAGAGACAGCAACGCCTTGCTTGGCGGTCAGGAAAGCAAATTGCGACGGACTGGAGAAGTCGGTCCAACGAGCGCCGGTCACCAGATAGCGGTTCATATGGAGAGACCTGTCTTTATGCGCGCAGTAAACCATGTGCCCACGGTGACAGAATGCTGAAAATGAGGCGTGCCGCTGACCCTGGGGTGGGGGATCAGGCATGTCGTTGCGTTTTGCGTCAGGGGGTATTGAGCCGAGCAGGGCTTTTCCTTAACATCCGCGGCCCGTGCCGGTGTAGCTCAGTTGGTAGAGCAGCGCATTCGTAATGCGAAGGTCGTAGGTTCGACTCCTATCTCCGGCACCATTTAAAGATATTTAAAATATCCAACCTCTTGAAAGGCCTCTGAAATCTCAGACGGCTTTGAAATCTCAGGAGGGGGTGATGCACAAACAGTCGCACCAAAATACTCATCCGACCTTTACGTATCGCAAGGGTCGAGTCTTTTATTTCAGAAGAAAAATCCCAAGTGATCTCCGTTGTCATTACAAGCGACCTGTCTTTGTGCAGTCGCTAAGGACGACTTCGCGATCATCGGCTCAGAAGGCCGCAACGATTCTGTCAGCGCGTTTGGATGAGCAATGGTTGATGCTCAGAATCAAACACAACCAATCACCCGCTTCAAAGTTACTGGTTGAAGCTGAACATAAATCTGAATTGCCACTCATCTCAGAAATCCTTGAGCGCTATCTCGACACTAAAGGACATGGCAAAGCGGAGCTTTTCTTTGTCCATGCCAAGCGCAACATTGGCTACGTCATCTCAGCTCTTGGGAATAAAAGTATTGACCTTTACTCCAAGACAGATGCTGTTGAGTTTCGGAACTGGCTTTCCAAACGTGGGCTACAAAGCAGTTCAATTCAACGGATCTTTTCAAGCGTCAAAGCCATTCTGAACTTTGCCATCAACGAGTTCGGTTATGGCTTTTCAAACCCTTTCACAGGCATCTATATCGCTCCTGATGGAGAAAAAGAAAAGAGACGACCACTGACTGCGGATGAGTTAAACCGCCTGTCAGCGGCTTGTAGACGCGAGGACGATGACCTTCGCCATCTACTTGCGATGTTGTTGGATACAGGCATGAGATTGTCTGAGGCGGCTGGACTTCATGTCAGTGATATTCATCTGGAACATGAGTTTCCGTGCGTTGAAGTGCGCCCAAACAAAGCAAGAAGACTCAAGACTTCCAATAGCAAACGCATCATCCCGTTAGTTGGTGACTCCCTCTGGGCGGCTCAGCAAGTCATAGCAACACAACAGGGTTACTGCTTTCCCAGATACGCCAAAGACGGTTATTGCAATGGCAATTCAGCGAGTGCGGCTGCAGGCAAATGGATGAAGAGCTACTGTAAGGCTGGTGCAACAATCCATGGCATTCGTCATGCCTTTAGAGACAGACTCAGAGCAATTGAAGCGCCAGTGGATCTAATTGATCAGCTGGGTGGCTGGTCAACGAAGTCTGTGGGGATGAGCTATGGAGACGGCTACGACATGCGGACAGCGCATCATCACATCTCTCGCATTTGCTCTAACACCTCCGATCCCGCGCCAATTTTTAGTGACGTTCAAGCGAAGGTTATGACAAAAAAACCTGGCGGCGCTCCAGACTGAGGTTTAGATCAAGGAGGAAATGGCGAAAATTCATGAGGAGGACATTAAGCGTTAATTCCCTCCGACAAGATGTAATTTCAGTCACTCTCAGAGAGATTTTTAGTGGAGGAGAAGAGGCTTTTCATCCGAGAAATTGTAAAGAGGTCTGTCAAATGAAGGGTGGCAATTACCATGAGTAGAATATGAATATTCCTGTCGAGCTCAGATGACTCCTGGTCAACGTGTTCCCAGAGGAAGACTAGTAAAGACGACATCAATACCCAAAGGCCCATAGTCTTATACAAAATCCGGTCCTCTAACTTTCTCCTCTTAAGGTCATCTGAAAAAGAATCCTCTTTAAAGAAGGGCTTCACCCAGCCCCACGTCAAAAACGTAACAATAAATGGGGCAAGTAAAGTGAGGCCTAGAAAGATTTCTTCTCGCAGTCCTTGATGAGAGCAGACGCCTTCACACCAGAAGGGTAACCAGCTAGATACCCAAAGGATGCACCAGCAAGTTGCAAGAACGAGGAAAAAAACCCACTCAACCCATCCTTCTTCATCTTGCATCACCCCCTCCTGAGATTTCAAAGCCGTCTGAGATTTCAGAGGCCTTTCAAGAGGTTGGATATTTTAAATATCTTTAAATGGTGCCGGAGATACCAGTCATGTCTGGGCCAAGGCACCACTACTCTTCAAAGATCTCTGAAAACTAAGCATTTCCTAGAGCCACCCAATCCGTCAAGGGACTGTTTGGTGCTACCAATAGTGCTACCCCCTAGGCAGGTCACCATGGGGCTACCCCGGTATGTATAGGTCTGGTTGGACTTGATGGGGTGTTGAAGGTGTAAAGTAGTTTTGTTTACTAAAAGGTGATGTAGATCTGCATCGAAGCCGGCATCCAAGGCTCTGCACCATGCTTTTAAAATTCCGCGCCCACATACGTTTGGACACAAAGCGACAAAATAAACACCATCCCCAACAGCATACATATCCCAAACCAAATGGAGTGTTCTTCTAATCCGATCAATCCGCTCCAATGCAACATCAATATCAAGCCGATCCCGCCAAGTGACCAAAGCATCCAACTCATTGCAGTTGGCATTTTCCCTCAAGTTCCGTATCGGTGTGATTCGTTCTCCGGAAAATACTCCGCTCGCCTTTTAGCTTGATCCGAGAACAAATATCTAGGATCTGGCGTTAATCCTACCCTGCCAATATCCAGCCGGTCTCCATCCCAGCAAGCTGCTAACGTTGGATCAATTCCCGCCTTGTCGTCTGGTCTGGCAAAGGTGTGGCCTGCACAAGCCCTTTGAAGCAGAAGAAACTGTCGGTTAGTCAAATTAATTAGGCTTCTATGCTCTTCGGCATATTTTGCCGCTCTAGGTCCATGTTCTGGATCGTCGCCTTCATTCTCGCGCATACAGTCATGCAGTACTGAAAAGTACTCAGCGACTTGCGCATCCCCATTGGTCTCACTCGCCAGGCACATAGCGTTATCCCGCACCCGCATCCAGTGCGAGGTGCCATGAAACTCGGAGTACCACATATCAGTGTCTTCAATAATTTTGGCGAAAAGGGCGACAACGCTCATCAAATTGGAGCCTCCATAAAGTTCGTGAAAAGTGGCCATGAACAGCCTACGTCGTCTCTGAATATGCTAAGCTTCAGAGGATCCTCGCGATAACGCAAAGGCGTTGACGAGAATATCATATTTGCGCCTCCTCTGCAAGATTAAATTTAAATTATTTGCAATCCAACGGAGGGAAAAAGTGCGCTTACCGCTTGAATTTAAAGTGGCATGTGGGTGCTAAGTATCTTTATTTTTTATGTGTATCCCAACTTATTCAGAGAAAGTAATAAAAGAATGATTTACTGGTTATTTTTTAACCACATATCCAATAATTCCAAAGTCCCATTGGGGCACTATCAGCTTACTAATCGCAACACCTATAAAGGTGTCCAAGGCTATTAAGCCCTCCCTGTGAGCCAAAACTTGTCATGCCCAAATTGAATTTATTTTTGAGTGCAGATGTGGAGGTTGAACCTTCTAATATTATTTTTAATCAGTCCCTTTTAGCGCCAGAGCCAACCCTACGTACCAAAGCACAGCGAAAGGCCCTTCACTGCATTTTGAGCAATGTGGGCAAATACAAAACACAGCCCATCCTTTTCAACATGCGCAATCAGGCTAATGCACCTGAGCAATACAACCCGCATGGGTATGGCCACAAGCCCCTGATCGCTGTGATTCAACAGCTTCAACGCAACGGGCTATTGACGCTCAAGAAGGGCGTAGCGCGTCTTGTGAAGAAGAATGACGGAGACTTTGAGGAAGCACAGCTATCTGAATTTAGAGCCTCAGAGACGCTTGTGGGGCTTTGTGAGGAGCTTGGCTATACACCCAAAGCAACAGCTACTAACACCCAACAATTTGTTGAGCTTCGTGATTTGAATGGCCGCCTAGTCCCGTTTGAAGAGAATCCCTACTCCAGACACATCAATGAACTAATGGGCGATTACTGCCAGTTCTTGAACGCCCAACGGACTGAAGTAGATGGAGAGGATCTGGGACATCTCCATCTCGTAAGGAAGTACAAAGATTGGGACGGATCAAAGAGACTTATTCATGGCGGAAGAAGTCACCACCCCTTCATGTCATATTCATCAGCCAAGCGTGAGCGCATCACAATCAATGGCTCACCAGTGGCTACCGTTGACTATCCAGCAAGTCAGTTGAACGTTCTCTACAGCCATGTCACTGGTCGCTTCCTCTATCCGGAAGACCCTTATGACGTGGCAGGCATGTCGCGCACAACAGCGAAGTATCTGGCGAATCTCATGCTCAACAATGCCTCTGCACAAGCGGCATCACTAGCGGCTAGTAAGAACATTTCAGATCAAAAAAAGCTTGTGCGCGATAACTACAGGAGTGACTCACGTCGATTCAAAACTGTGAGCGCAATGATGAAAGCTATCGCAGATCGCAACGCCCCAATCGCTGATTGCTTCTTCAAAGGCAAGGCGATGGGTCAACAATACGCGTGGCTTGAGGCCAATCTAGTCTTTGAAGTCGCAAGACTGCTTGCACGTACGGAAGTTCCAGCCTTAACAGTCCATGACGAATTTATTGTGCCTGTCGATATGGTCGAGGCAGTGCATGAGGTTAGGCATACAACGGGGTTTGAAGGGCTTTGGTAATCCCCTTTTTTATGCGACTCTTAAGTGGCCCAGATGATAAATATCGCCAATAAAAACCCCAAAGTCCCGAGGCAAGCAACTGCTTAAAGGCGTCTCTGTCACCGAATTATTTTTTTGAGGCGAAAACGGCAATAGCCAAAAGAGAGACCAGTAACCATATCCAATAGCCTGCGTTCCCTGCCATCAAGCCCGACGCATAATCAATCATAGATATGCCTTTTCATTTTTCCCGTCCAACAAGGCTCAGGTTAACAATCCAAATAACCCGTTTTCACACATTGTGTTGCCCGCATCTGCGCCTCGGCAACGTCCGAAGCGTTCATATACTGATTTAACGAGTCGCGATTTATCTCAGCGTCGGATAAACCGTTAGCAGCGGCGATGTTGAACCACATGTGTGCAGATATCAGATTGCCTGATGACCTCTCGTCGCCTGCTGCCAGTAACCCAAGATTAAATTGAGCTTGGACGTGACCCTGCTTCGCAGCTTTTAAGTACCAAAGTGACGCCGCTTGGGGGATTTGAGTACCTGTTAAACCTTTTGAGAAGATCACCCCAGCGTTAAACTGAGCGTCTGCATATCCCTGATCCCCAGCAGCCTTGAACCACTTGAGTGCTTCACCGTAGTCTTGTGGTATCCCGGTGCCGTTGTAGTAGAGCAAGCCCAGATTGTACTGTGCCTTAAGGTGTCCAGTTTCAGCCGCCCTCTGCCAGAGACCAATCGCGGTTCGGAGATCTCTAGGTACACCAGTTCCTCTCTTATAAATCAAACCCAAGTTAAAAAGTGCGCTGGTTTGTCCTTGTTCAGCGGCTAACTCGTATAGTGAGAGCGCCCTGGCGTTATCCTTGCGGACACCTCCAATACCCCCACCGTAAAGCGTTGCGAGATAGTACTGGGCATCAGCGTAACCTTGATCAGCCGCGTCTTCGTAAAGCATCAGTGCCTTTTGTTGATCTTGAGCGACACCATCTCCATTTTCGTACATGTTTGCTAGAGCATATGTGGCGGCCGGATTGCCTTTCTCGGCTGCAGATGTCAGCCAATTAAAAGATCGTCGCTTATTTTTATTAGCTCCCAGAAGGCCTTCTCTATAGATAAGTCCTAACTGATATTGCGCCGGCGCATGTCCATTGGCCGCAGATTCCTCAAATAGTTCCAACGCTCTTTTCGTATCTACCGAGACGCCCGAGCCCTGTTGGTAGATGATCCCCAAAGAAAATTGGGCGACTGGATGACCTCCGTCAGCTGCTTTGGAGTACCACATTATTGATTCTTGACTATTCTTCTCGACACCTTCGCCGGTCTGATACATTACAGCGAGATTGAATTGTGCGCTCACATCCCCTTGCGCTGCGGCAGCCGCGTACCATTGAGCGGCTTGCTTGAAATCTTGCGGAACGCCGTCACCAGAGTCATATGCCGCACCAAGATTATATTGGGCATCCATATATCCCTGTTCAGCCGCCGCCCTATACCATTCGACAGCTTTCAATCTGTTCTCTGGCACACCCTGACCAACTTGATACATCACCCCTAATTGGTGTTGAGCTTTGGCGTTTCCAAGTTCAGCAGCAGATCTGTAAAGTGTGAAAGCTTTAGAGTGATCTTGAGGGACTAAAGCTCCGCCCGAATATATCTCTGCGAGTACCAGCTTGGACGACAAATCTCCCTGATCTGCGGCCGCAGTCATCCACCTTACTGCTTGATTGATATCCTTCTCGACGCCTTGACCCATGGCATACATAGCTCCGAGGATCGCTTGAGAGTGAACGTGTCTCTGATTGGCGGCCTTCGTATACCAACTAGCCGCTATTTGATTATCGACCGGCACACCCTCCCCAAATCTGTACATCTCACCCAGATAAGATTGAGCAACAGCATCACCTTGCCTCGCAGCTGTCAAAAATTCGTGAAGCGCGGCTTTAAATTCTTTATTTTTATACGCGGCAATCCCATCGGAGGTGTCGGAAAAACCTTGCATTGAGAACAGCAAGGCAAAGACAGCAAAACTTTTATACTGGAATCCACTCATTTGATATTGTCGATTTTCCGGAAAAATCAAACCATCCAAGTTTAAGCCAACGGTGACGCCAACTACAAAGGCACATGTCTTTCAAGGCAAATAAGGAATCGTCATCACAGCAAACGCAGGTCCACGAACGCACCGCGCTCGGCACCTGCATCGCAACCAGTACTTTGACTACTCTGATGGAGCACTTGGGCGTCGCGGCCTTCGTTTTTCAAAACCTTTCATCACCCTTAGACATCGCCCTCATGGCCCTTAGAGCCGCATAGGCGGTCCTTCTAGACTGAGCGACCTCTTCAGACATCATCGCAATAACTTGCCCCTGAATGGCTATGCACGTCTCTGGTGAGCTGTCTTCAAGACGCTTGGCAGTCTTCAACAATGATTTGATTACATGACTTCTGCGGTGCGGGAACTTCAAAACTTCTGCGGTCAAAACGCCTCTCCAAATTGCTTGAGCCTTTTTTAGCCATAGCAGATTTGGTTGAGGACGCGTTTACAGATTCTGAAAAAAAATCTATTGATAAACTCCGGTCCTCAGCCGCGGGGGGTTATGACTGGTTCCTATAGGCATGGGTGTCCGGACATTCCGATAAATCTGTTGCATCCTAATTTGATGACGAGCTGCTCTGCGAGCCTCATTACGCGCAACACTGGCGATAGCTTCTAAGTCGCTATCTGTTAGTGATGAGACTCCATACGGAGAGACCCCCGTAAGTTCATAGACCGCCACTTGGCCGAGTGCCTGAAAAAAACCACTTAGGAAAATTGAAAAATAATCGGCGGTTTTACTCCCGCTGGTATTGGTCTTGTCTGGCATAGAGACCTTTCTATTTTTTTGAGGTGATACGTGTTTGGTTGCAAGACTCGCCTGCTTAGGCTTGCAATAACCGCCATCACGGACAAACACTTGCGCCTGCAAGAATCCCGAAGCGGCAGATCTACACATCCAGTAGATAGCTTGTTCCATATTTGCCGGCCGATCCTCTACACCTGAATACATGAGTGCATTTAGATATTGAGCTGGACCGTGATTTAGTTTTGCAGCCGACTCGAGATGTTGCTGGGAATTTTGCAGGCTCCGTTCAACGATCCGTCCCTCCATATACGCCCTTGCCAAGGCAAAATGGGCTAATGGCTCGTCTAGAGCAGCGGCAACCTCGTATGATTTAAATGCAGCTAGTTTTGACTTAAACACCTGATGACTAAAAGGATACTCAGTTGTTTGATCGTATAGCTGACCAAGTAATAGATGAGCGTCATGCTGGCCCATTTCTCTCGCCGCCAATAGCATGTCATGCGCCTCAAAATCTCTAGACTGAAGCTGTGGTTGATCAAGCAACAAAGCACCCAGCAGCAGCGTGGCTTTGCCGTGTTTAGCATTAGACGCAGAGCGCAACAACTTCGCGGCCTCTTGTTTACGCCCCAAGTTCACATATGCCACAGCAGTGGCTACTTGCGCGTCTGCGTTTTCACCTGCGGCTTCTAGCTCAAATCGCTCCAAGATCTCTGTGTAATATTCGTTATCACTTAGGTCAGCCAAGCTCGTGGCAGGTAGCAAGATTGAGGCAATAAATAGCGCTTTGAAAAGCAAATTTACAAATCCTCCAGGATAAGTCGTTCTATTCTTTTTATCGCAGTAACTATCTTCGTTCTCATATTTTTTACGCATGGGATCGCCTCATTACCGCCCCATTCACGATACTTATATCCACACTCTGAAAAATATATCTCATCTCCGTCGGCCAGTGCTCTATCCCAGAGACCTTCGTCATCGTTCGGTATGCGGTTGTAATCGTACATGAGCTTCGCCAAGCGATAATATTCGTAGGCGGCGTCGTTTAAGCCCATATTTTCCGCCGACCAAGCAAGCCAATAGTATCCAGCATCACTTCCGTTCTGATCAGCCACTAAGGCGTCAAGCACGGCATAGGGGAGTTGTCTTCCGGGTGGTGGTTGCACACCCTGAACAACGTAACGATATGCCGCCACCTCCCCGCCAGTCCAAGCGCCTGCAAGTTCTAACCGAAACGTCCCTGCGCGAAATGCCTCCATCGAGAAGCTTTGGTTTTTTTCAGCTTCGGGAAAATATTGTTTTGCGGCAGTGCAACCCGAAATCAGAATTACTGAGAT
>CABYND010000027.1 GCA_902520195.1 Halieaceae bacterium | reverse complement strand
TCCCTCGACCAGATCCTCAACCACTGCAGGGTCTGCCAGGGTCGCCGTGTCTCCTAGGCTATTTAGCTCATTTTCGGCGATTTTACGTAATATTCGCCGCATGATCTTGCCTGATCGCGTCTTAGGCAGTCCTGGCGCCCACGGTGATGTCTGAGCGTATTTGTTGTCATTGAAGCCACGGAGAAAAACATGAAGTTTACGTACCGCACACTTGCTGTTGCCGTCGCAGCAGCACTCTTGGTGCCGACCCAAGCGACCTTTGCTCAGGACGAAAACCTGACGGAAGAAGTCGTCGTGATCGGTACCCGTACCGAGGGCCGTTCTGCCCTCGACTCACCCGCTCCGGTCGATGTGATCGGCGGTGAAACCATGAGCAATCAGGGTGACACCGACATGAGCAACCTGCTCCGCAACGTCGTTCCCTCCTATAACGTTAACGATCAGCCGATCAGTGACGCAGCAACGTTGGTTCGCCCCGCCAACCTGCGCGGTTTGGCACCAGACCACACCTTGATGCTGGTGAACGGGAAGCGACGCCATCGCGCCTCGGTCATCACCTGGCTCGGTAACGGTATTTCAAATGGCTCACAGGGCCCTGACGCGGCCGCCATCCCCGCGCTGGCGCTGAAGCGTATCGAAGTCCTGCGCGACGGCGCCTCTGCCCAGTACGGTTCTGATGCCATCGCGGGCGTAATGAACTTTGTGCTGAACGACGCCCGCGAGGGTGGCTCCGTTGAAGTGCGCTACGGTGAGTACAACGAAGGTGACGGCGAGCAGGTCACCATCGCAGGCAACATTGGTTTGCCGCTGGGCGATTCGGGCTTCCTGAACCTGACCGCCGAGTGGGGAGAGTCTGACCCCACCAGCCGTTCGGAGCAGCGCGCCGATGCACAGGGCCTGATCGACGATGGCTATCAGAACGTGCCGGTACCCGCCATGATCTGGGGTCGTCCTATCGTCAGTGACGACATGAAGCTGTGGGCCAACTTCGGCGTTGACCTGAGTGACACCCTGGAGCTGTATGGCCACGCCAACTACAACAGCAAAGAGGTCGACGGCGGCTTCTTCTTCCGTAATCCTACTAACCGCGGTGCGGTTTACAGTGGAGACGGTGGCGCGACCCTGCTGATCGGTGACCTCACACCCGATGGTAGTGGTAACTGCCCAGTTGTCGCGCTGGATGGCAACATCCCCGACCCTGTGGCGTTCGCTCAGGTGCAAGCTGATCCCAACTGCTTCAGCTTCCAGGAAACCATCACCGGTGGCTTCACACCCCGATTTGGCGGTGACATTTCCGACATGTCCTTCCTGCTCGGTCTGCGTGGTCAGATCAATGACAACCTGCGCTGGGACGTGAGTGCTTATCTTGGTGAACACGAGGCGGACTTCTTCATCAACAACACGGTGAACGCAAGTCTCGGCCCAGACACGCCGCGTGACTTTGACCCCGGTCTCTACAAGCAGACCGACACCAACTTCAACGCTGACCTCAGCTGGACCGTCTCAGATACCCTGAACATCGGTTTCGGTGGTGAGTTCCGCAATGAGGAATTCGAAATCGGTCCAGGTCAGGTCGAGTCCTATACTGCCGGTCCTCTGGCAGACCAGGGCTTTAGCACCTCGTCCAACGGCTTCCCGGGGTTCCCGGCGGCCACCTCAGGCACATTTGAGCGCGAAAACTACGCAGTCTACGTGGACGCTGAGTGGACACCCACAGACAGCCTAGTTACACAGGGTGCCGTGCGGTTTGAGGACTTTGATGGCTTCGGTAGCACCACCAACTTCAAGGTGGGTGCCAACTGGGCGATCACGGACAACTTTGGCGTGCGCTCTACCTACAGCACGGGCTTCAAAGCACCAACTCCGGGTCAGGCCAATGCGTCCAACACCTCAACCGAGCTGATCAATGTCAACGGCGTTCCCACGCTGGTGAATAATGGCACGATTCCTGCGACCAGCCCGGTGGCCCTCTCAGTGGGCGGCAAGGAGCTGGACCCTGAAGAATCCACTAACTTCACCGCCGGTCTGTATGCCACGTTGGGCAACTTCGAAATCACTGTCGACTACTACGACATCGACGTAGAAGATCGTATCAACCTGTCTTCCGAGGTAGTGCTGTCGCAAGAGCAGATCGACCAGCTGATCGCGGACAACGTTCCAGGCGCTGGTGACCTGACTCAGTTCCGGTTCTTCACCAACGACTTTGACACCAACACTCATGGTGTGGACGTTGTGGTGTCGACCTATACCGAGTGGCTGGGTGGTACCACCGACTGGAATCTCGCTTACAACAACAACAAAACGGAAGTGGAGAAGTTCAACCCTGGTACGATCGGCCCCGGCCGTATCCGCCAGATCGAGCTGACCACCCCCGAGACTCGCTGGAACCTGTCTGCGAATCACACGGTGGGTAACTTCCGCATCCTGGCTCGCTTGAGCTTCTATGACGAGTGGTATGACAGCTTCGAGAACGACGTATTCGGTACTGACGCTATCTTCGACAGCGAGTACCTGATCGACCTCGAGCTCGAGTATCGCATTGGTGACCATTCGAGCATTCTCATCGGTGGAAACAACATCACCGACGAGAGCGGTCAAAAAGCGACTGACGTCAACAATCTTGGCTTCAACACCGCGACCATTCTCGGTAACACCTACAGCCAGTACTCACCCTTCGGTATCAGTGGTGCATTCTGGTACGCACGCTATCGCTACAGCTTCTAAACTGTAGTCAGCATGTGACAACAGGGGGGCTTCGGCCCCCTTTTTCTTGCCCCAAATAAGGCTTAGGCTCGGCGCTTGTAATACAGGAATTCTTATGCGTCCCCTGCAACAGTTGGCGGCCCTGATCCTGGCCGCGACAGCCCTGATCAGCTGCCAATCCCAAACAGAACCTCCGGAGATAATAGTGCTGGGGCGGCTGGTCACCATGGACCCACAGCAGCCACAGGTCAGTGCGGTTGCCATCAGTAACGGCCGCTTCAGCTTCGTGGGGGATCAAGCCGCAGCGCTCGCTTTACGGAGCCCCGCTACGCGCGTGATTGATCTTCGAGATGCTACGGCTTATCCGGGGTTCATTGACGCTCACTTGCATATTGCTGGCATCGGATCTGCGCAGCGCTCGGTGGATCTCACCGGCGGCAGCAGTTTCAGCGAACTCGTAGATCGCGTCGCCGCAAGGGCAAGCACGCTCCGCAAAGGCGTGGTGTTGCAGGGCCGTGGATGGCACCAAAGCAAATGGCTTAATCCGCCCCCCGGTCATGTCGAGGGGTTTCCCACCCACCATGCGTTATCGGAGGCCGTTCCCGATCACCCGGTGGTGCTTGAGCACGCCAATGGCCACTCGATATTACTGAATCAGCGTGCCATGGAGCAGTTGGGCGTCGACGCCAACACGATTGCCCCGGAGGGTGGTGTGATTGTGATGTCCGATGGGCAACCCACAGGTCTTCTCCATGAAACAGCCATCGATCTTGCCGCCCCCCTACAAACCTACGATCTGCAAACGGCAGAGGAACTTGTTGAGCTGGCGCAGCAGCACCTCCTCAGTGAAGGCGTCACGACCGCACATGATGCGGGTGCATCGCAAATAGACCTCGAGGCGCAGTGGAACATGGCGCGGCGTGGAGATCTGGATATGCGCCTCTATTCTATGGTGTACGCCTCGGATGAAGGCGCGCTGAGCGAATGGCTTGCGCGAGGCCCCCTGATCAACGCCGGAGGAGCCAAGCTGACTGTGCGCTCTATCAAGGTACAAGCGGATGGCGCACTGGGTTCCCGCACAGCATGGCTCCACGCCCCCTATACCGACGCACCCAACACTTCTGGCGTGCTGACCTATAACCTAGATGAGCTTTCAGCGCTGATTCGAGACTCACGAGAAGATAACTGGCAGATCAACGTCCACGCTATTGGGGACCGCGCCAACTCCGAAGTGCTGGCTGTCTTTGCGCCGTTCACAGATAGAGACAGTGACCACCGGTTTCGTATTGAACACGCCCAACACCTGCGACTCGGTGATGGACCCCTGTTTGCCGAGCAAGGGGTGATTGCCTCGATGCAACCGATCCATCTCAGCTCCGACCGGCCTTGGGCCATTGATCGTCTCGGCCAAAAACGGATCGTAGAAGGCGCCTACATCTGGCGAGACCTGCTTGACGCAGGCGTGATTGTGGCATCCGGTACCGACGCGCCAGTAGAGCCCGTCGACCCGATCGCCAACTTCTATGCAGCCGTCACCAGAAAGACCCTAAAAGGTGTGCCCGAAACCGGCTTTGAGCCGGCACAGAAGCTCAGCCGTATGGAGGCGCTACACGCCATGACCCTAGCCGCAGCCCACGCCGCGTTTGAAGAGCAGGCCAAGGGTTCAATCGAAGTTGGCAAGCTGGCGGATTTGACCGTACTCGATCAGGATCTGACTACCGTTCCCGAGGCGGAGATCCTGAATACGGAGGTCCTACTGACAATAGTGGGTGGTGAACTGGTCTATCAGCGGCCAGAGACGGACAATCCCTGAGAACGCTCGTCACTCTTTTCTGCTCTGCGGTCAATCTCTCGGGATGGCGCGTTACAGCATCAAGGAGCACGCAGCACCTGCTCAATTATCCTTGGGACCACTTTACGGTGACGCTAAATCAGAGCGCTATTACTCCCGAGCCAGCGACTCTTCCTCTGGCTCAGCCGAATCTACTGAATCCACTGCGGCGTCAGCTGCATCAGACGCTACCTCACGCATGGACAGCTTGATGCGGCCTCGCTGGTCCACGTCCAGCACCTTCACCTGCACTTCCTGACCTTCGGAGAGGTAATCGGTCACGTTCTCAACACGTTCTTCGGCGATCTGCGAGATGTGCACCAGACCATCCTTACCAGGCAGGATCGTGACAAAGGCACCGAAGTCGACAATGCGAGCGACTTTACCCGTGTAGACCTCACCCACCTCAGCCTCAGCGGTAATGGCCTGAATCATCTCGATGGCGGCGTCTCGCGCGGCCGCGTTCTGACCAAAGACCTTCACTGTGCCGTCGTCATCGATGTCCACCGTGGCACCGGATTCTTCCGTGATCTGGCGAATCGTCGCACCACCTTTACCGATGATGTCGCGAATCTTGTCCTGATCCACCTTCAGCGTCGTCATGCTAGGCGCATTCTCAGAGGTGATCTCACGCGGCGCATCCAGCACCGTGTTCATCTGACCAAGAATGTGCAGGCGCGCTTCCAGAGCCTGCTCGAGGGCACGCTCCATGATCTCTTCGTTGATCCCTTCGATCTTGATGTCCATCTGCAGCGCGGTAACACCTTTAGCAGTGCCCGCTACCTTGAAGTCCATATCGCCAAGGTGATCCTCGTCGCCGAGAATGTCAGTCAGCACCGCAAACTGGTTGCCTTCCTTTACCAGACCCATGGCAATACCAGCCACTGGGGCGGACAGGGGTACGCCCGCAGCCATCATGGAGAGTGAGCCCACACAGACCGATGCCATAGAGCTGGAACCGTTGGATTCCGTGATTTCCGACACCACGCGAAACGTGTAGGGGAATTCCTCTTCACCGGGCAATACGGCTGCCAGACCCCGACGTGCAAGTCGGCCATGACCGATCTCCCGTCGACCCGTAAAGCCGATGCGTCCCGCTTCCCCCACTGAGTAGGGAGGGAAGTTGTAGTGGAGCATGAAGGGATCCCGACGCTCGCCTTCTAGAGCGTCAATGATCTGCGCATCCCGGGTTGAACCGAGCGTAACAGCACCAATCGCCTGGGTCTCACCCCGGGTGAACAATGCTGAGCCGTGCGCCTTAGGCAGGATATCCACTTCGCAGGCAATCGCACGAACGGTGCGGTTATCCCGCCCGTCGATACGCGGCTCACCTGCCAGGATACGACCGCGAACGATCTGCTTTTCAAGGCTCTTGAAGATGTCCTTGATGTCATCCTCCGCAGGACCATCCTCAGTCGCCAATTGGGCCACGACCTTGTCCTTAACCTGTCCCACACGCTCGTAGCGCGCGGTTTTCTCGGTAATGCGGTATGCCTCACCCAGCGGGCCCGAGGCGGCGGCTTCGACCGCTGCCACCAGTTCGGCGTCGGCTTCCGGCGCCTGCCAGTCCCAACGGGGCTTACCCGCTTCGCTGACCAGTTCGTTGATCGCATTGATCACCATCTGCATTTCCTGATGCGCATACAGCACCGCACCCAGCATCTGATCTTCTGTCAGCTCTTTGGCTTCTGACTCCACCATGAGTACGGCGTCCTTAGTACCGGCAACCACCATGTCCAACTGGCTATCTGCCAACGCCGAGTAGCTCGGGTTCAGGATGTAGCCGCTCGCTTCCGTGAAACCGACGCGGGCACCGCCTATGGGACCATTAAACGGGCAGCCCGACAGCGCCAGTGCCGCAGAAGTGCCGATCATGGCGGGAATATCTGGGTCGGTATCTTTGTCGGCCGACATCACCGTACACACCACCTGCACCTCATTCATGAAGCCATCCTCGAACAGGGGGCGAATGGGTCGGTCGATAAGTCGCGAGGTCAGTGTTTCTTTCTCGCTTGGCCGCGCTTCGCGCTTAAAAAAACCGCCCGGGATTTTACCGACCGAATAGGTTTTCTCGATGTAATGCACGGACAGCGGAAAAAACGCCTGTCCTGCCTTGGCTTTTTGTTCAGCAACCACGGTACACAGCACGCTGGTGCTGCCCATGGTTACCATGACCGAGCCTGTCGCCTGTCGCGCAATACGGCCCGTCTCCAGCGTGACTTCATGGTCACCGTACTGGAAGGTTTTCTTCACTACATTCACTTGTTTTCTCCAAATATGACGAGGCCGGCTCTCGGCCGGCCCAGACTGGTCCTCAGCGGCGCAGACCCAACCGCTTAATCAATTCCGCATAGCGGGCGGTGTCTTTTTGCTTGAGGTAGTCCAGTAACTTTCGACGCTGGTTCACCATGCGAATCAAACCACGTCGTGAGTGGTGATCCTGAGCATGATCCTTAAAGTGAGACTGCAGTTGCTCAATGTTTGCTGTGAGCAGAGCGACCTGTACTTCCGGGGACCCGGTGTCGCCTTCAGACTGCTGATAATCCTTAACAATTTGCGCCTTGACGGCTGCTTCCAACGCCATGGTTCTTTCTCCAACCTGCTTGATGAATCGAGCCTATCCGTGCAGGTTTACAGACAAGTTCGTGGAGCGGCGCTTGCCGCTTGTTTACCGGGCGAGAAGTCTCTTCGGGGCTAATTTCCCATCATCTCGCATATCGCCCACGCCGAGAAAAAGACCCCCTGCGTCAGCGATGCGCACCATACCACTCTGGGGCGCGTTTGGCACTAGTACTGGTTGGCCCTGCCGAATGTAAAAAGTTGCGGCCTCCGACAGTGAAAGACGGGGTAAGTGTTGTATGCAAGACTCAATTGGCTGCAACAGTGCGTCTAGATCTGTATCGGTCCCGGACTCCTTCACCGTGGTCAGCTGCTCCGGCGTCACGCAGTCATCGATGGCAAACGGTCCAGACTGGCATCGCCGCAGCGCTGAGACATGCGCCGGCACACCCAGCGCGGCCCCGAGATCTTCGGCCAGCGTGCGAATGTAAGTCCCTTTGCTGCAGCGGACCTTGACCCCGAGACGCACCTGCTCACCGGGCTCAAAGGACAAAAGCTCAAAGCCATAAATCTCCACCGGTCTGGCGGCACGCTCCACCTGCTCACCCGCTCGGGCACGCTTGTAGAGCGGTTGCCCATCAACCTTCAGTGCCGAGTACATGGGCGGCACCTGCTCGATAGCCCCGGTCAGCATTACCATCGCCCGTGTCACTGAATCTTCCGCAAGGTGGGCGGCAGAGGCCCGGGTAATCACCGCGCCATCGGCGTCGGCGGTGTCGGTGCCCACGCCAAGCACAAAGGTACTCTCGTACCCTTTATCGGCATCCAACAGAAACTGGGAGAACTTGGTGGCCTCGCCGAAACACAGCGGCAAAACGCCTGTGGCCAACGGATCAAGGCTGCCAGTATGGCCCGCCTTGGCCGCTCCGAAAAGGCACTTGGTGTGCTGGAGCACTGCATTCGATGACATGCCAGTTGGCTTGTCGAGCACCAACAGGCCGTCTACCTGTCGTCCTTTCTTGCGACGCGCCAAAATCAGTCTGCCGGTTCTGAGGCGTCTTCTGAATCACCTGTATGGAGTTGCTCATCAGCGCGGCGCACCTCGCGGAGCAATGTCTCCATGTCGCGACCCCGCCCAACACTCTCGTCAAAGCGAAAGCTGATTCTGGGAACGGTACGCATGGTGGAAGCTTTGGCCAACTCGGACCTGAGAAAACCAGATACTTTTGACAGCACGGCTGTCACTTCCGCGCGTTCTTCACTTGACGCATCGCTCATCAGTGTGAAAAAAACCTTGGCGTGGCTCAGGTCGCGACTCACCTCCACACCGGTGAGGTTTACCTCCTGAACGCGAGGGTCTCGCACTGCGCTTTGTAACAGCCGCGCCAGCTCTTCATGCAGAAAATGACTAACGCGCTGAGTTCTCTCAAACTCTCTGCCCATGCTGGCTAGAGTCAGAGACTGCGGGCGATTTCGTTGACGTCGAATACCTCAATGAGGTCGCCAACTTTCACATCGGTATAGTTCTTCACACCGATACCGCACTCGGTCCCGTTACGAACCTCGTTGGCGTCATCCTTGAAGCGACGAAGCGACTCCAACTCCCCCTGGTAAATCACGAGGTTGTCACGCAGTACGCGGATAGGCTTGGACCGGTATACCGTGCCCTCGATCACCATACAGCCTGCAATCAAGCCAAACTTGGGAGAGCGGAAGGTGTCGCGCACCTCAGCGATACCCACAATTTCCTCGCGCATTTCGGGAGACAGCATCCCCGAGAGCGCGGCCCGAACATCGTCGATGAGATCGTAGATCACGTTGTAGTAGCGAATTTCGATCCCCTCATTTTCTGCTGCCGCGCGCGCCTTGCTGTCAGCGCGGGCATTGAAACCGATGATGATGGCTGAGCTGGTCATCGCGAGGCTGATATCGGTCTCTGAGATACCGCCTACGCCGCCAGAGACGATGTTGACCTTCACCTCTTCGTTGCCGAGATCGGCGAGGGCGCCCTGCAATGCCTCGAACGAACCGCGCACGTCCGCTTTGATAATGAGGTTGAGCGTCTCGACGGATCCCGCCGTCATGGTCTCGAACATGTTATCTAGCTTGGCCGCTTGCTGACGCGCGAGCTTGGAGGATCGCATCTTCTCCTGTCGGAAGTCGGCGACTTCACGCGCTTTCTTCTCATTTTCGACAGCCACAACGGGATCACCAGCGTCGGGCGTACCATCAAGGCCCAAAACTTCGACCGGGATACTGGGGCCCGCTTCCTTGATCGGCTGGCCGTTTTCATCGAGCATGGCGCGCACACGTCCGTACTGCAGACCCGCGAGCACAATATCGCCCTGCTTCAGCGTACCCTGCTGAATCAGCAACGACGCAACAGCGCCTCGGCCTTTGTCGAGTCGGGATTCGATCACGATGCCAGAAGCAGGCACATCGGCAGGCGCCGTCAGCTCAAGCACCTCTGATTGCAGCAACAATGCATCCAGCAGGTCGTCAATGCCCTGCCCGGTATGCCCGGAAACCGGGATGAACTGTGTATCGCCACCCCAATCTTCCGGAATCACTTCTTTTGCCGCCAGCTCGGTCTTCACGCGCTCGGGGTCAGCCGCTTCCTTGTCGATCTTGTTGACTGCCACCACGATCGGCACATCCGCCGCACGCGCATGCTGGATCGCCTCTTCGGTCTGCGGCATCACACCGTCATCTGCGGCGACCACCAAAATGACAATATCGGTCGACTTCGCCCCCCGCGCCCGCATCGCGGTAAACGCGGCGTGGCCGGGTGTGTCGAGGAAGGTGATCATCCCCTTATCGGTTTTCACGTGATAGGCGCCAATGTGCTGGGTAATACCCCCCGCCTCACCACTGGCCACACGGGATTCACGGATGTAGTCCAGCAGTGAAGTCTTGCCGTGATCAACATGGCCCATCACTGTGACGACGGGTGCTCTGGGTTCAGGCGTGCCCTCCTGGCTGGCCAACGTCTCCTCGAGGCGTTCCTCAACCTCCTCGTTACTCTTGAGCACAACGCGATGGCCGAGTTCTTGCACCACCAGCGTCGCCGTATCCTGATCGAGCATCTGATTGATCGTGGCCATCACGCCAAGGTTCATCAGCTCTTTAATCACTTCACCTGCTTTGACCGCCATCTGTTGGGCCAAATCGCCGACAGTGATGTTCTCGGGAATGCTCACGTCATAAATAATTTTTTCGGTGGGCTGCTCAAAGGCATGCTGGTTGGGCTCATCGGAGAGCTTTTTGCGCCGGCCTCCACGACGTCGCGCAACACCCGCCTCTGCCGCTTCAAGGTCATTAATAGAAAGGTTGTGGCCACGCTGCTTACCTCGCGCACCGGGGACACCACCGCGCTCTAGGCGGCCTTTACCCGGCCGACGACGCAGCTCGTCCCGAGTCTTGGTGGCGTCATCTTTTGATGGCGCGGCATGCAAGCGCTTGGGCTGCTTGCGCTCGCCGTCCTTACCGGTCGCCTGTGCGGCGCCCTCTTCAGCTTGCCTCGCGGCTTCCTCGGCCCGCGCTTTGGCGGCGGCCTCGAGCTCCAGTTGCCGCGCCTGCTCCTCTGCCTTTCGACGGGAGGCAGCGCGCTGCCTAAGCAGCTCAGGGTCGTCACTGTCAGAAGCCGTATCCATCGCGCCCGCTACTTCAGCGAGGACTGGTTCAGGCGTTGCCGCCTGATCCGCCACTTCCTGAGCAGCGTCAGCACTGGCATCGGCCTCTGCCTCGACCCCCTCTGCATCCTCTCGCTTGACGTAGGTGCGCTTCTTGCGGACCTCGACGTTGACTGTCCGCTTGCCAGCGCCACCAGCACGCAGGGTGCTCACTGACTTGCGCTTAAGGGTGATCTTTCTCGGTGCGCCGGCACGCTCACCATGGCTTTTTTTCAGGTGCGCAAGCAGTGTCTGCTTGTCTTCTTCAGACACGGCCTCATCGGCCGAGGCATGGGGCAAACCCGCATCCTTCATTTGCGAGAGCAACCGGTCCACCGATGCACCCACCGTCTCTGCCAATTGCTCTACCGTCACTTTTGCCATGTCTCTCTCCCTAACCGCTCAGTACCTGAAGTGCTATGCCGCATGAATCCGTCAAGCGGTGGCCTCTTCCTCCTCAGCGAACCAAGGGGCGCGGGCAGTCATAATCAGCTCTGCCGCGCGCTCTTCTGTCATCTCTTCAATATCCAGCAAGTCGTCAACGCCCTGCTCTGCCAGGTCTTCCATGGTGACAATGCCCTTACTGGCCAATACATAAGCCAGGTGCTTGTCCATGCCGTCCATCGTCAGCAGATCCTCAGCAGGCTCGTTGGCGTCCAACTCTTCCTCGGAGGCAATCGCCATCGTGAGCAACGCGTCTTTGGCACGGGCCCGGAGCTCCTCAGAGATCTCCTCATCAAACCCTTCGATCGCATTCATTTCCTCAAGCGGGACATAAGCAATCTCTTCCAGCGTGGTGAAGCCTTCCTCGACCAGCACAGTGGCAATGTCCTCATCGATATCCAGCGCAACCATGAAGCGCTCTATGACTTCCCCCGCCTCGGCCTCCTGCTTTTCAATCGCCTCATCCACGCTCATCACATTGATGATCCAGCCGGTCAGATCGGAAGCGAGGCGCACATTCTGGCCACCACGGCCGATCGCCTGCGCGAGATTGTCTTCCGCCACCGCGACTTCCATGGTCGAGTTGTCTTCATCCACTACGATGGATTCCACTTCAGCGGGGGACATGGCATTGATCACCAATTGTGCGGCGTTGTCGTCCCAGAGAATGATGTCCACGCGCTCGTTATCAAGCTCGTTCGAGACCGCCTGAACCCGTGAGCCACGCATGCCGACGCAGGCGCCTACTGGATCGATACGCTGATCGCCCGTCTTGACCGCAATCTTGGCTCTGGAACCCGGGTCTCTGGCTGCCGCTCTGATTTGTATGACGCCCTCGGAAATTTCAGGAACCTCAATCTTGAACAACTCCACCAGCATTTCCTGACAAGCGCGCGACAGAATCAGCTGCGGGCCCCGCGCTTCCGTATTAATTTCAGTCAAGATTGCCCGCACCCGATCGTTGATGCGGAACGTCTCACGGCCGACCAATTCGCCCCGGGGCAAAAGGCCTTCGGCGTTATTCCCCAGATCAACAATGATGTTGTCGCGGGTCACTTTCTTGACAGTGCCGGCCAGAAGCTCGCCTTCCCGGCCCTGGTACTCATCCGCGATTTGAGCGCGCTCTGCGTCTCTCACGCGCTGAACGATGACCTGCTTGGCGGTCTGCGCCGCAATCCGGCCAAAGTCGACGTTTTCGACAACTTCTTCGTGGTAGTCGCCGGGCTGTAGTGCCGTATTCACCTCAGCGGCCTCTTCGGTCGTAAATTGTGTGCCAAGAAGCGCCAGCTCGGTGTCCGGCATCACCAACCACTGGCGCTTGGTCACGTAGTCGCCGGATTCTCGGTCAATCGTGACCTGAATATCGGCCTCTTCGTCGTAGCGTTTCTTGGTGGCAGTGGCCAGGGCCAGTTCGATCGCTTCGAAAATAATGTCCTCTGAGACACCTTTTTCCGTTGATACCGCCTCAGCAACCATCAAAATTTCTTTGCTCATCGTTTCACTCTCGCTTTGATGGAAAGCCGCCAATCTGGAGCTTTCCCGCGGGGTAATACCCCTTCACTACTTGCCCTGACCGATCACCAGCCGGGGAAACACCCTCGCGCGATCCACAGACCGTAAGGGCAGTTCAAATTCCTGATCGTCTGCCACCACGACCACCGTCTCGTTGTTGGCCGCAAGCAGGATCCCCTTGTAGCGGCGCCTGCCTTCGACCGGCAATCTCAACCGGACGTCAATCATCTCCCCTACGTACGGGGAATAATGCTCGGGGCTGAACAACAGCCGATCGACCCCGGGCGAGGACACCTCCAGGGTGTACCCACTACTAATGAGGTCCTCAACGTCCAGTACCCCACTCACCTGATGACTGACCGCGGCGCAGTCATCCACACTGATGCCCGCATCCGCATCTATGTAGAGCCGCAACGTGCAGCGTTTGCCCGGGGAAATCAGCTCAATCCCCCATAGCACATACCCCATCGCCTCCACTGTCGGCTGCAAAAGCTGCGTCAATTGCGCTTCCTTGCCCGACATGCTTACGTCCTCCCGGCCACTTTACTCTCGGCCACAAAAAAGCCCCAAAAGGGGCTTCCGAGGCGATGACAAGCGAGCAACGAGCTGCCATCGAATTGGTAGCGGGGGCCGGATTTGAACCGACGACCTTCGGGTTATGAGCCCGACGAGCTACCAGGCTGCTCCACCCCGCATCAATACTCTCACTGGACGCCCCCTTTTACGCGGCTAAGCCTATTGCTAATTCACCGCAGGCGTCATGGTAGTGCGTGCACTACAAACAGAGGCGCCGGAGTATAGGAACCGCGGACCATCGCGTCAACCGGCATAAAACTGGTCCAATTGAGTGAAATATCGTCACTTTTGACTGCACGCCAATCGTAATAAGGATTGCGCGACCGCACCTCGCTATGCACATACTGCCTCCAGTAGCGAGGTGATGTCGCGCCGCTCCTGCTCTGTCAGGTCCGGATGCCAGACATCAAAGATCAGCACGATGCGGTCATCTGCGCTGTTATTCCATGCTTCGTGGTTAATGCTGTCTCGAAGGCCCAGACTTCGCCCCGCACCACATCGCGGCGCTCATCCCCCACCCTGAGGCCACAGCCAGCGGGCTCCACCAGTGGCAAGTGGCATATCAAGCGGCAGTTCAACAGCCCGGTATGCGGATCGATCCGAGCACCCGGCTTGAGTTTTGAGAACAACACCGACGGCGAAAACCCCTTTATTGCCGTTAGCGGCAACGTGTCCATCAAGGCGCTGACCGTGGGGCAGCCAGCTGACCACTCCGAATCTTTGGCGCCATCATGTATGAGAAAGGCCGCCGTCCAGTTATCGTGATACTTGAGCGTGTCGGGTGTTTGTCCCGGCAGTTGCAGCCCACCGTGGATATAAGGCGCAAAGGCCTGCGCTCGGCTTGCGAGAAAAGCCGATAACTCAGCTTCTATCGCGTCGGTGGCCGTTTCGACCTCTCTCACCCATGGTAATTCCTCACTGGGATAAAAGGGTTGATAGGGCATATCGGGTAAATAAAAGGCATGGGGCTTTTGCGGGAAGGGTTGAGATTCGTCCTCGCGCTCTGCCTTACCCATAAGCATGTCCAACCCAAGGTGAAAACGCGCGCTCGATGCATCACGGCGATATCCTCCCGCCTGCAGTCTGTCCTACAATTGCGCCTGAAACGCCTGTGAAATCTGTTCCAATCTGCCCTGAATGCGGACCAGATCCTGCTGCAGTTGCGCAGGTATATCGGCCAGAGTTGCCGCCAGCCTCATGACCAGGTTGTAGTGCGACACCGCTTGGCGTTGCTCATCCCGGCCCAACTGCAGATCGCCCTTGATGATCAGACCCCGCAGACTGTGGGGCTCACGCACCAGAACTTCATCAACCGACGCTTCGGCGGCCCGGTTGTCGCCCAGCACCAGTGAGGCCAGCGTGAGCCCCAGCCAGCTCTTGGTAGTTGCAAGGCCGGCATCAACAGCTGCCTGAAAATGGGCTTGCGCCTCAACAGCGCGGGACGCCCGCAACGCTGCGATACCGGGACGAAAGTGATCGTCTTCCGTAGGAGATGCCACGGCTTGCCTCGCTATGATAGTGAGTTCAATTCAGTGCGCAGTCTGCGCATTGTTAGTGTGCGCATCAAGCGACTCATTGTCAGACTAACTAAGTCAAACCATCTCCGTCTGACCAACTAGGACGCTGTCTGGCATACTCTAAATTCGAATAGATGGGAGGCGTAATGCTTCATTTCCCTCAGAGGAATAATGCAACTCCCCAATTGTTTGCGGATGAGACTGATGCGCCGCTGCCAGAGACACTGAACCCGAAAATTCGCTACGCGTATTTTTCGACCATAGCCACAGGCGGGAAATCTCTGATTCAGTCATGCCGTGATTTATATCTGGGGCGGACAGTCTGTTACAAAACGCTCAAGTCCGAGTTTCAAAAAGACCCGACCGAAAACCTGCGCCTGCTCCGCGAAGCGCGTATTTCCGCGATGCTGCAGCATCCGAACACGATGCCTACTTATGAGATCGGTCGAGACAATCGTGGGCACTACTTTTTCACTATGAAGTTGGTCCACGGGTATACGCTCAGAGAGTTGTTTAACTATCGACAGCGTTACGATTTTTCACAGCTCATGAATGTCATCGTACAGGTCGGTAACGCGCTAGCTTATGCCCACTCTGCTGGCGTGGTGCACCGTGACATCAAACCGGACAATGTACTGATCGGACCCTACGGTGAGGTCCTGTTGCTGGACTGGGGGCTTGCGAAGGTCTGGCACAGAGAGGGTGCCCCCGCATCCACTGAGAGCAACTTACCTGGCCTCGATATCGGCGTAGCGATGACCAGTGCTGGCAAGCTCCAAGGGTCAGTCATGTATATGTCGCCAGAGCAAATCGATCGGGAACCTGACATCGATGCGCGATCAGATATCTACAGCTTGGGCGCGGTGATGTACGAGGCGCTCACTGGGCGTACCCCTTTTACTGGCCAAGTGGTGAGAAACATCCTGGAGGACGTGCGCGACAAGGTGCCCGATGCCCCGTCTCACTTTGGAAATATCGAGGTTCCGAAAGTGTTGTCAGAATTGACAATGAAGTGCCTTAATAAGGACCCTAATGACCGACCCGGGTCAGCCGAGGAGGTCATCCGGACCATCCAACACAACTGGGCCCCGTAACAGTGGCAAGCTCGACTCCCGACTGGTTCCGCCCACGATTTTTTTCATAATTCAAATAAGGAAGCACGCTGGAAAATGCCCAGCCCCCATAAAACCTATACCTGCCAAGGCACTCACATAGGCCATACCCGACGAGTCAACGAGGACGCGCTGTTTGTAAACGAAGCAGAAGGACTATGGCTCGTCGCCGATGGAATCGGTGGTCATGGCAATGGTGATAAAGCGAGCGCGGCAGTGGTGGAGCATGTCGAGAGTTACTGCCAGAGCAACTCAGTTGATGACTCCTTAGTTGATATCACCGCAAGGCTTCGCCAAGCACATCAAACATGCAGAAATATGGGAGGTGCGGGCATGCCTGGCACCACAGTTGCCGCTCTCATTATTTTTCAGTCCAAGGCCATCTTGATATGGGCTGGAGATAGCCGAATTTATCGCCTCAGAGGCGGTGAGCTAACGCTCCTGACCGAGGACCATAACCTAGCCCAGGAGCGATATAGGAGAGGGGAGTTATGCCGTGAGGCGGCACAGCGTTTAGAGTCAGCCAATGTGCTGACCAGAGCGGTAGGCGTTCACCAGGATTTGCACCTCGACGCCGATGTTACCGAGGTCAAAGCGGGCGACAGGTTTCTCGTCTGCACAGACGGGCTCTATAAAGAGCTCCCGTTTGAGAAGATTCAAAGCATGTTAGGAGCATCTATCAGTGAGCACATTCTCACGGCTTTGATTGAAGAAGCGTTGCAACGGGGTGGAAGGGATAACATCACTGGAATCGTCGTTGATGTACGCTAACGATCTTCTTTAACGAGCTCAATCCTTGTCTTCGCAGTCTCAACGTAAATCTGATGTCGCGCTAAGGGACGCCCTTGTCGTGCAATAGCTTGTGTTGGTGCGGAAGGCGCGACAACCAACATAAGAAAACCCCTGTTATTACGCTCACAAAATAAGCGTTTCAGGCCAAAATCATACCAGGGCTATACCGAGGTCTAATCAAAGCAGCACCTCCTTGGATACATTCACCGATATCCCCCCGGGGGCCGTAAACGCCTGTCGCTGATACAAATGTCCTGCTGACGCACTTAGAAGCTGGTTGTGAAAAAAGCGAACCGCTGTTGTGACTGTGATGGTTACCGCCCAGATACATTAGGGGGTGGAATCGAGTTCGTGGCGGTTTCCCCGCCTAAAAAGGTTTCGAGTGGAGAAACAGCAGAATCGCACCCGCCAAAAGCGAAAGAAGCGTCAAAACTGTGCCACCGACACGGAGTGGCATATTGGATCTCATGAAGCCCATACAAATCCCATGCATTAGGCGCCCCAAGAGAAAGCCGTCACCTAAAAGCCGCACAGTCAACTCTGATGCTCCGGACGTTTCGAGAAAAAACAAAACGAACAACATCATTGGCGCGTATTCAATGAGATTGCCTTGCGCCCGTATGGCTCGGTTCAGCAGTTCCTCATCACCCTTACCTTGTGCAATAAAGGCGAAAGTAGGATTGCCGCGCAGACCAATGACTCGGATTGATAACACGAACAGCCAGACCGCCAATAATGAGCAATAAATTGCGGTGAGGTCAGGGAAGCTTGTATTCATATTAGAGATTTATTGGCGCAGCGCGCCGTCGATGCACAGAACCTCTGCTAGCTTACCGCAGGACCGTCTCAATGTGAGAGGTCATGTCAGCGCAAATGTGAGAGACTTTTAGGGCATACGACGAATTTGGACTTCAACAAGGAAAAACCTATAAGACATATAATTTTTGCAACGTTATCAGCATTTTTGGTTACAGCGTCTATCGTGCAAGCTGGACATCACGAAGAGACCGAAAAACCGCCCGTGATTGGCATGGGGCTCTCAGCAGGAGGTGAGTCCAAACCATTGTATGCAGGCGCTTTGTCAAACATGAAGATTTGGGAAGAGTACATCCAAGCTCACAATGACAGAGACTTCGAAAAGATCGCCTCAATGAATGGTGAGGATTTCAAGGTTGTGATCGCTAACGGGTAAACAGTTGTAGGTAGCAAGGCTCAACGACAAACATTGGAAGGTTGGATTCGAGAGTCAAATACCACTTGGGAAATTCAATGGATTATTCCAAACAATGCTGAAAACGACGACGGTGAGATGGAGGAGTGGTTGGCTACCGGGCAGATGCTGACTATGACCGACAGTGAGGGCAATACCTCAATGGAATATCACTTGGTAGATGTGAAGCTTGATGAAGGGAAAATTGCTCTTGGCTACGTCGCATCATTGGAGAATTTAATGGCTCAATAGATGCCTCGTCGTGATTGGGGATTAAAGACCTGTTTTTATTTTGGTGCCCGGGGCCGGACTGGAACCGGCACGGCCGCAAAGGCCGGGGGATTTTAAGTGCTTGGCTGCCGCTTCTCATTACATCTCAGTACATCTAGCTACAGCAACAACATC
>CABYND010000026.1 GCA_902520195.1 Halieaceae bacterium | reverse complement strand
ACATCGAGGCGGCTTTTACTGGGCTGCTGAAACAGGAAACCCCCTTCGACTCCCTCGTCATGCTGGGCGATGTTTTTGAGGCATGGGTGGGCGACGATGACGACTCACCCTTGGCTGACCGCGGCAGATTAACACTCCGCGCACTCGCGGAGTCCGGCACCGAGATCCTCTTCACGCGCGGTAACCGCGACTTCATGCTGGGTGAGCAGTTCGCCAGCGATATCGGCGGCACCCTGCTGCCAGATCAAACTATCTTGGACGTCTCAGGGCAGCCCACGCTGGTGCTCCACGGCGACACCCTGTGCACGGACGATGTGGACTACCAACAGTTTAGAGAGCTCGTTCACTCACACGACTGGCAGGCTGAAATGATGACGAAATCACTTGATGAGCGTAGGGAGCTGGCCCGCCAATTGAGATCAATGAGCATTGACGCGGCGAGCAACAAACCCGAAGACATCATGGATGTAAATCAAGATGCCGTGAGCGCTGCCATGCGCGACGCCAACGTATCCGTGATAGTGCACGGTCACACTCACCGACCGGACCGACATCAGTGCGACACCGGGGAACGTATTGTTCTGGGGGATTGGACCGCTCAAGCAGGTTGGTTGCTCCGCGAGCGAGATAGTGAACTCAGCCTGGAGCGCTTTTCTATCGGTTAATGCATTAGCGTGACCGGGCCGCTATGAAACCGAAACTCAATGTCTTCGCTTTGTACCAGCTCCGCTTCCAGACCACGGAAGTACTCTAGCCGGTCAGCCAAATCCCCCTCGCCTGCCAAGGATTCTGCCAAGCATAAATAGTCGTTGTAGTGCCGAGCCTCACTTTTCAGCAGTGAAAAATAAAAGTCGCCCAGCTCTTTATCGAGCTCGGGAGCCAGCTTGGCAAAACGCTCACAGGAGCGAGCTTCAATCAGCGCCCCCACGATGAGCGTATCAATGAGTCTTCCGGGCTCTTGTCGTCGCACACCTTTATGAAGTCCTTGAGCGTAGCGAGAGGCACTGAGCGGCTCGTAGGTAATATTCCGCGCCGCCATGATCTTGATCACCTGCTCGAAGTGGCGGAGCTCCTCCCGGGCAAGCCTGGACATTTTGTCCAGCAGCACGGACTTATCGGTGTAGCGATGCATAAGCGCAAGCGCTGTCGCCGCCGCTTTTTTCTCACAGTTGGCATGGTCAATGAGTAGCGTCGGCTCCTGATCGCGCTGCAATGCCGCCGTCACCCAGGCATCGGGCGTGGCACAAGGCAAAAACGCCTGAATACCATCCACAAGGGCCTCAACCGAGCTCATCGGAGCGCTTCTTGAGCCGGCTCATCCGCGAACAAGTCGCCGGTGGCGATATAGCGATCGTAATGCGCGGAGGACAGGATCCAGAACTCCTCATCGATCTGATCGCGGAGCGCGACCAGGGTCATGTCCCTGCAACTGGGCAGCACCTCAAAACCATACTGCTCGGGCTGCGAAATCTGAGTCGCCCCTGCCTTCAACAGCGCATAGAGATGACAGTAGGGATCATGATGCGGCTGATGGCGAATTTTTTGCACCGAGAGCTGCCAATCCAGTAGCTTCTGGTCTACGATCCGCAGTTTATTGGCCACACACATGGCCAAGAAACGATCCAGGCGTGCATCAATCACCTGTTTTTGTGCCTGCGAATAGCCATTCCAGTCAATCACCTCGTGCGCGAAGCGCTTGCACCCGCGACAAACCGCATCACCGATACCAGTGGAGCAGACGCCGATGCAGGGGGTTCGAATGGGATTGAGGTCAGACACGTTTCCTCCGAAACGGGCGAAGTGTAGCAGTTTCTGTATCGCGGAAACGTCTCAGCTATCGGCTAAATGAATGCGGGCTATTCAAACCGTCGTTAACGGTGAAAACCCTCGCCAAGTTATAATCTGCCCCCGGAAAACCCTGCATGTAACTTGTAAAAGGACGCTGTAAATGCTGGAAGCCTATCGCCAACACGTCGCTGACCGCGCCACCCAGAGCATACCCCCTGCTCCGCTATCGCCTGAGCAAGTTGCCGACTTGGTGGAACTGCTGAAGAGCCCACCGGCGGGTGAGGAGGCTTTTCTTGTTGAATTGCTGACCGAGCGTGTCCCCCCGGGGGTTGATGAGGCCGCCTACGTCAAAGCCGGGTTTTTGTCGGCGCTGGCGAAGGGAGAGGCCAGCTGCGATCTGATTGATCGCAAGCATGCCATCCAGCTACTGGGCGACATGCATGGTGGCTACAACATCGCCACGCTGGTCGGATTGCTCGACGATGAAGCGCTGGGCGCTCACGCCGCGAGAGAACTAAAGCAAACGTTGCTCGTGTTCGACGCCTTCCATGACGTAGTTGAGCTGGCAAAAGGGGGGTCAAGCAGCGCCCAGGCCGTATTAGAGAGCTGGGCAGCAGGAGAATGGTTCACCGATCGCCCCGAAGTGCCCGAGTCCTTAAAAATGGTGGTCTTCAAAGTCACAGGGGAGACCAATACCGACGACCTCTCCCCTGCCCCCGACGCCTGGTCACGACCCGATATCCCGCTGCACGCCTTGGCCATGTTCAAAATGGCCCGGGACGGTATTGAACCCGATGCGCCGAGCGTTACGGGCCCACTCAAGCAAATCGAGGCGATCAAAGAAGAAGGCTTGCCGGTGGCGTTTGTCGGCGACGTGGTGGGCACAGGATCTTCGCGGAAATCCGCCACCAACTCCGTGCTCTGGTACTTCGGTGAAGATACGCCCGGCATCCCAAATAAAAGAGCCGGTGGCGTGTGTATTGGCGGCAAGGTTGCGCCCATTTTCTACAACACCATGGAGGACGCCGGCGCGCTGGTGTTTGAGGCGCCCGTTGACGCGCTCGGCATGGGTGATGTAATCGAAATCCGACCTTACGACGGCAAGATCCTGTCAGAGAGCGGCGACGTGCTGTCTGAATTTAGCTTGCGCTCTGACGTATTGCTGGATGAGGTCCGCGCAGGCGGGCGCATCAATCTCATCATCGGACGCGGCCTCACTGGCAGGGCGCGGGAGGCGCTTGGCCTTGGTGAGACCGATCTATTCCGCACACCAGAGCAACCCGAGCACTCCGACAAAGGCTTCACGCTGGCACAGAAGATGGTGGGCCGTGCCTGTGGCGTGGAGGGCATTCGCCCCGGTACCTACTGTGAGCCCCGCATGACGACTGTCGGCTCCCAAGACACCACCGGCCCCATGACACGCGATGAACTTCAGGATCTCGCCTGCCTAGGCTTCTCGGCAGACCTGACCATGCAATCCTTCTGCCATACCGCGGCCTATCCAAAGCCCGTCGACATCGACACGCAGCACACGCTGCCCGATTTCATTATGACCCGCGGTGGCGTCTCGCTTCGTCCCGGAGACGGCATCATTCATAGCTGGCTTAACCGCATGCTGCTACCCGATACCGTCGGCACCGGGGGTGACTCCCATACCCGCTTCCCGATGGGTATTTCATTTCCCGCGGGCTCTGGCTTGGTGGCCTTTGCTGCCGCAACCGGGGTCATGCCGCTAGATATGCCCGAATCAGTACTGGTGCGCTTCAAGGGCGAGATGCAGGTGGGCGTGACCTTGAGGGACCTGGTCCACGCCATTCCCTACTATGCGATCCAGCAGGAACTGCTGACTGTCGAGAAGAAAGGCAAGAAAAACATATTCTCAGGACGGATTCTTGAGATTGAAGGTTTAGAGTCTTTAACCGTTGAACAGGCGTTTGAGCTGTCCGACGCTTCAGCGGAGCGGTCTGCCGCGGGGTGTACCATCAAACTCGGGGAAGACACCATTGCCGGGTACCTGCGCTCCAATATTGTGCTGCTGCGCGCCATGATCGCCGAGGGCTACGGGGACGCACGCACGCTCGAGCGCCGCGCCAGAAACATGGAGGCCTGGCTTGAGAACCCCGAGTTATTACAGGCGGATGCGGACGCAGAGTATGCGGCAGTCATTGAAATCGATCTGGCGGAAATCGATCAGCCGATCGTCTGCGCCCCCAATGATCCCGATGACGCACGCCTGCTCTCAGAAGTACAGGGAGATCAGGTCGACGAGGTCTTTATCGGCAGTTGCATGACCAACATTGGCCATTTTCGGGCGGCTGGGGAGCTACTGGAGGCCCACGGCGCGCCGGTCAGCACGCGGATGTGGATCTGCCCGCCGACCCGCATGGATGAGCATCAGCTAATGGAGGAAGGTTACTACGCGATCTTCGGCCGTGCGGGCGCGCGGACCGAAATGCCAGGCTGCTCGCTGTGCATGGGTAATCAGGCCAGAGTCGCACCGAAATCGACGGTGCTCTCGACCTCCACCCGTAACTTCCCGAATCGCCTTGGCGAAGGGGCCAAAGTGTACCTTACCTCCGCTGAACTCGCCGCAGTCGGTGCGCTACTCGGCAAACTGCCAACCCCTGCTGAGTATATCGAGTACGCAGGCAAGATTGACTCCATGGCGGATAAAATCTACCGCTACATGAACTTTGATCAGGTGGTGGCCTTCCAGAAGCTGGCCGAGGATGGCGAGCGAATAGCGGCAACGATTATTGATGAGGTCGCCTGAACGCCGCCATGGGCCTGACTGATCTCGTGGAACTGGAGCAGTCGCGACGCCGAATAAGGCCGCTTAAAGGTGGCCGCGGCAGCCTAGCGCGTCAGGGCCTCTTAGCTGCGCAGACAGTCTGACTGTAAATCCTCATAAAGCCACTTACCGGTCTCTTTCGTCATGATTCAATTGTCGTTGTGCAGGCCGACAACCGCTCCGTCACTGGCTCCCAGGAACGGGCCGCGTCCCTTGGCACCATCGGCGCGCGCAGCCTCAATCGATTGCAGGTACTGATCGTCGATGTTCCCTGCGAGGTATTGACCGTCAAATACTGACGACTCGAAACCGTCGACCTCGGGGTTGCCCTCCCGCGAACATTCAATCAGATCCTCAAGATCCTGATAGACCAGCCAATCGGCACCGATTTCTTCCCGCACTTCCTCGACGGTTCTACCGTGGGCAATCAGCTCGTTGGCCGCGGGCATATCGATGCCATAGACGTTAGGGAATCGTACCGGTGGCGCCGCAGAGGCGAAGTAAACCTGCCGCGCCCCCGCCTCGCGCGCCATCTGAATAATCTGACCGCAGGTCGTGCCCCGCACGATAGAATCATCAACGAGCAGGACAGTTTTATCCTGAAATTCCAGCGGCACAGGGTTCAGCTTCTGTCTCACAGATTTTTTCCGCTCACTTTGCCCCGGCATGATGAAAGTGCGCCCGATGTAGCGGTTTTTCATGAATCCTTCACGGAACTTGACGCCTAATTCGTAGGCCAACGACTGCCCGGCGACGCGACTGGTATCCGGAATGGGAATAACAACATCGATGTCGTTTTCGGGTCGCTCGCGAAGAATCTTTTTTGCCAGCGCCGCGCCCTGACGCATGCGCGTTTTGTAGACCGAGATACTATCGATGAGAGAATCCGGCCGCGCAAAATAGACGTGCTCAAAAATACAGGGGGTCAGCTTTGGCGAATCGGCACATTGCTCTCGATGAAGCTCACCCGTCTGCGTGACACAAATGGCTTCCCCCGGCAGCACATCACCCAGCAGCTCAAAACCCAATACATCCAGCGCCACACTCTCCGAGGCGACCATGTACTCAGTACCACCGCCCTTACCTTCACGCTGCCCGACCACCAGCGGCCGAATACCGTTAGGGTCACGGAAGGCCAACAGACCAAAGCCGGAAATCAGCGCCACTGCGGCATAACCACCTTCGCAGCGTTTATGGACCACCTTGATGGCATCAAAAATGTCGCCGGCGGTGGGCTGGAGCTTGCCCAGGCGATGCAGCTCATGGGCAAATACATTGAGCAGCACTTCTGAATCTGAGTCCGTATTGAGGTGGCGAAGATCGGACTGGAATAATTCTTCGGACAAAAACGCGGAATTCGTGAGATTGCCGTTATGCGCCAGTGCTATTCCGTAAGGGGAGTTCACATAAAAGGGCTGGGCCAACGCCGTGCCCGAGCTACCCTGCGTGGGATAGCGAACATGTCCTATGCCAAAGCGACCCAGCAGCTGGGACATATGACTGGCCCGAAAAACATCGCGTACTAAGCCCTCGCCCTTGCGCTGCATGAGCTTGCCTTCTGAGCAAGTCATGATCCCGGCCGCATCCTGACCTCGGTGCTGAAGCATAGTCAGGGCATCGTAGATGTCAGCGGCGACATCCCACTCTGCGACCAACCCTACCAGTCCACACATATTGCCTCTCCGGTCCTAGAGCATCTCGCTCGAATCGATGGTGTCCTTCACCGCCTCAGTCGGCTCCGACTCCAAGACCCGATCAAAGTTCGCGCCGATCCACTCGGCGACCCATTCTGCAGGCTCCATCAGCACTGCCGCGTCCAGCAAGTCCTCGTTGGAATCGGGCAGCGCCGCGCGCAGCAAGATACTGATTGCCGCGACAATGATCACCCCCCGAAGCAGGCCAAAAATTCCGCCCAGCAAGCGATTTCCGACATTGAAGCCTGGTTGTCGCATCTGCTTGGATAAAAAAGCGGCGATAACGCCAAATATCATTAGCACGGCAATGAAGGTCAGCGCCCAACCGAGCAGATAACGGGTTGTCGGCTCGTCGATCAGGTTACGCGCTAAATCAGAGACCGCGTCGGCCGCTATATTGGCCAGCAGAAACGCACTCACCCAGCCGATAATCGAGAGTGCCTCTCGCGCAAAACCTCTTGCAATGCCATAGCCCGCGGACACCAGCCAGACCAGCACAATGAACCAATCAAACAGGTTAAAGCTGCCGATTGCTAAACCAAGCTGATCCAATAGGTCCGCCACGTTACTGTTCGTACCTCAGAATCTGGGAATCGACCTTCAGCACCACGTCAATCTCAGGCTTGATAAGCATCAACGGTGCACGCTCCGCATTCGGTCCAATCTGTACACGAAACAGCTCATCGTCCACCCGGTCATAGCGAGTCGAGAAGGCTTTGTAGCCCCTCTCCTGTAGACCCTCTACCAGCTCATTGGCGCGAGCTGCGTTCCCTACCGTCGCGACTTGCAGAACGTAAAAGATCGCCAACCCCTGCTCATCAATGAGCGGGTCCTCATACGGAGGCGCTACCCTGGGTTGCGGCGCGACGACCGAGTCGCTGGCCAGCAAAGCAGCAAGCGCACCGCCCTCAGCGTCGGTCTGGGTCTGGGTATCGGCGGCCTCTTGAACCGGCGGTGGGTTTTTCGGCGGCTCTGGTAGATTTGGAGCCACAGCGGACTCATAACTTTCCGGCTCCGGGATCGGCGTCTGATCAACGGCAGGCCGCTGTGACATGGGCTGGAGCACAATCGGTTCCCGCGTCTCCGGCGTCACAAAGATCAAGGGCCAGAATACGACCCCTAGCGCCACCAGGACCAGAGTCCCCACAACTCGTTGCCTGAATAACGGATCCACCTAATTTTGCTCCCCGTCATGCTGATGCGCTGATAGATAGGCGGTTGCTTCGCCCACCGCGAAAAACGAACCAAAGACCACTATGCGGTCACCGGTCGTGACTCGCGTCATCAGTGACTGCCATAAATCCGGGAAGGGACCGTAATTGATTGCCGCGCCCATTCGCTGGAGAAACTCCGCTAAGCGATCGGTGGACATGGCTCTGGGCACATGGCAAAGATCAATAAGATTCCACTCATCAAACGCCGTTTCGCACAGGAACAGCATATCACGAATGGGCTTATCCCCCATGACCCCGAACACCGCGACGGTCTTGCCAGATACCGGATGATCTTTGAGAAATTGCGCCAGCTGAGACACCGATTCGACGTTGTGCGCCACATCCAGCAGCAGCTCGTAGTGCTCCGTTTGCATCCTGCTGAGCCGCCCGGTCAGGGACACCGACGCCAAATGGTCGACCAGAGACTGATCTACGGTCACCAGACCACTGAGCTCCAGCGCTTGAATCGCCGCGGCCATATTCACGGGCAGTAGACCGGTATTACCCGGTAGCTGATAACGTTGGTGGGATGCCGTCTGCATCTCATCTTCAACGACAGCCCAATCACGGTTTATCAGAGAGGTCTGTGCGCCCTGCGCGTCGAGGGTTGAAAGCAGAGAATGAGGCGGATTAGGGTCAGCGACGACACAGGGCTGCCCCGGTCTTGCAACACCTGCCTTCTCGATCGCAATCAGCTCGCGGCTATCTCCCAGCCAGTCCGTATGATCGAGTCCAATGCTGGTGACAACGCTGAGATCGGCGTCGATAATATTCACCGCATCAAGGCGTCCCCCGAGTCCGACCTCCAGCACCTGAACATCAACGTCCCGCTCTTGGAAAATCCAGAGCGCAGCCAGCGTGGCGACCTCGAAATAAGTCAAGCTAATGGACGCTCTCGCCTCTTCAATCGCCTCAAACGCAGCGATCAACTCAGCATCCTGGACCTCGAGGTCGTCGATGCAAATTCGCTCATTAAAACGATTGAGGTGGGGCGAGGTGTAGCGGCCTACCCGCTTGCCAGAGTACACCAGTGCGGTGGATAGGACAGTGACAACGCTGCCCTTGCCGTTGGTACCGGCCACGGTCAGCGTTGTGGGAGGGGACGCGAGTAATCCCAGCTTACAGGCGACAGCAGAGACCCTATCCAGCCCCAGCTCGATTTCAGCCGGATGCTGTGATTCGAGACGTTCCAGCCACGCGCTCAGCGACAGTGGGGCCATGCTTAGGCTAGGCAAAGCTCCCATCGGCTTCAATCACCTCGCCTTCCAATACCGGCACGGGCTGCCCGGGCGGGGAGAGGTTGGTGAGTTTCGCCAACACACGGGCGAGGGTTTCACGCATGTCATTGCGATGGACAATCATGTCGATTGCGCCGTGCTCAAGCAAAAACTCGCTGCGCTGGAATCCCTTGGGGAGCTTCTGACGAATGGTTTGCTCAATGATATTGGGACCGGCAAAACCGGCACGCGCATCGGGCTCAGCGATATTGATATCGCCCAGCAGCGCCAAAGACGCGGAAACACCCCCATAGATGGGGTCGGTCAATACCGAGATATAGGGCGTGCCTTGCCCCTTCAAACGCTCTATAACCGCCGATGTTTTGGCCATTTGCATCAGCGAAATCAATGCCTCCTGCATCCGGGCACCGCCCGACGCCGAGAAACAAATCAGGGGCAGGCCCTCTTCGAGCGCAACCGTTGCGGCACGGGTGAACTTCTCGCCCACGGCATACCCCATCGAGCCACCGTGAAAATCGAACTCGAAGGCCAGCGTCACCACTTCAACCCCGAGAATGCTGCCTCGCATAGCGATCAACGCATCTTTCTCGCCTGTGCTGCGCTGAGCGGCGGTCAGACGATCGCGATATTTGCGCTTGTCCCTGAACTTGAGGTGATCGACCGGCTCCAGATCGGCAAACAGCTCCGTCGCCCCCCGGTCGAGACACAGTTCGAGCCGACGGCGCGCCCCAATGCGCATGTGGTGGTCGCACTTCGGGCATACCTCGGCACTTCTTTCCAGATCGGGCTTGTAGAGAATCGCGTCGCATTTCACGCATTTTTTCCAGAGCCCCTCAGGGACGCTGGTGCGGTTAGCGCTTTCATCTTTGTTGACGCCGGACGGCAGGATTTTGTCAATCCAACTCATGGGATCCCCCAACGCGGAAACAGCAGAGTATACGAGGGTGCCGTTTTTCTATGAAGGTGAAGAGTCCACACCCGCGCGGATACTTTGTAGCAGTTGTACCGCGGCGCCATGGATCTGGATCTCTTCCAGATCCTCGGCAGAATGGGCTTTTTGCTCCATTTCGGCGATTAAGGCACTGCCGACGACCACCGCATCAGCCGAGGCCGCCACCGCACTCGCGCTGGTCGCGTCTTTGATGCCAAAACCGACCGCAATGGGAAGTGCGGTTTTTTCTCGGATCAGGGACACACTGCGGGCCACTTCGTCAGTATCCAACTGCGCCGAGCCGGTGACGCCCTTTACCGCGACGTAGTAGATAAAGCCGCGTGCTCGCTCCACGATTTTCTGCACCCTCGGCTCGGGCGTGGTCGGCGAGATCAGGAAAATATTATCGAGCCCGACCGCCTTCAGTGCGCCGTCGATCGCATCGACCTCCTCGGGGGGCAGGTCCACGGTAATCAAGCCATCGACGCCGGCCTCGGCACTAGCCGCGGCGAAGGCCTCATAACCAAAGCGTTCAATGGGGTTGGCGTAGCCCATCATCACGATCGGCGTTCGATCATTATCTTTGCGAAACTCCGCCACCATACCAAGCACCCGTTGCAGGCTCATGCCATTGCCGAGCGCACGCTCATGACCCTTCTGAATGACCGGCCCCTCTGACATCGGGTCGGAGAATGGCACCCCCAGCTCAAGAATATCCGCTCCGGCATCAACCAGGCTGTGCAGCAAGGAGACCGTGCCCTCAGGACTCGGGTCGCCCGCTACCACGTACGGGATTAGGGCTCTTCGCTTGTCAGACTGGAGATCGGCAAAGACCTGGGTGAGGCGACTCATCGCGACGATCAGACCTCGATCCCGTCGAGGGCGGCCACTGTCAGGATGTCCTTGTCACCTCGCCCAGACAGGTTTACCACGATGTGTTGATCCGGCGTCATGCTGGCAGCGAGCTTCTCGGCATGGGCCATCGCATGGGCCGTCTCCAGCGCAGGCATAATGCCCTCAACCCGTGTCAGTCGATGAAAGGCTGCCAGGGCCTCATCGTCGTTCGCCGCGACATACTGCACGCGGCCAATATCCTTGAGCCAAGCGTGCTCGGGCCCTACACCGGGATAATCGAGTCCAGCCGACACCGAGTGGGTTTCAAGGATTTGTCCGTCATCGTCCTGCATAAGATAGGTGCGGTTACCGTGGAGTACACCCGGACTGCCGACCGACAGCGGGGCTGCGTGCTCACCAGTTTCGAGACCCTTGCCCCCTGCCTCAACGCCATACATCGCAACGCTCTCATCCTGCAAAAACGGATGAAAGAGCCCAATGGCGTTGGAGCCACCGCCGACACAGGCCACCAGGGCGTCCGGCAACTTGCCGTACTGAGCCAGACTCTGCGCCCGCGCTTCACGGCCAATGACGCTCTGAAAGTCGCGCACGAGCATGGGGTAAGGATGAGGGCCGGCGACCGTGCCAATGATGTAAAAGGTATCGTCGACATTCGTGACCCAGTCGCGCATGGCTTCATTCATGGCGTCTTTCAACGTACGCGAACCCGAAGTCACAGAGACAACCTGCGCTCCCAAGAGCTTCATTCGATAGACATTCAGCGCCTGTCTGCGAATGTCCTCCTCACCCATAAAAACGTGACAATCGAGACCCAGTCTGGCTGCAACCGTCGCGCTGGCGACACCATGCTGACCCGCACCCGTCTCGGCAATCACCCTCTTCTTGCCCATATATTTGGCGAGGAGTGCCTGCCCGATCGTGTTATTCACCTTGTGGGCACCGGTGTGATTCAAATCTTCGCGCTTGAGCAGGATGCGTGCGCCGCCGATAGCGTCAGACAGCCTGGACGCCTCATACAGCGGTGACGGGCGTCCCACATAGTGGGCGAGATCCTCGTCGAACTCTCGTTGGAATGCTGCGTCGTCTTTGAGGCGCGCATACAGCTGCTCCAGATCAGCCAGCGCCGACATCAGCGTCTCCGCGACAAACTTGCCACCAAAACGGCCAAACCGGCCATCCTGATCCGGCACCGACGCAAATAATTCTGGCGTTACTTCACTAGTCATAATCCACCTTCGCTCATCTCCGGCAAAGCGGCTTCAATGAAAGCCCTCATCTGGTCACTGTCCTTGATACCCTTGTCTCTCTCGACACCACTACTCACGTCGACCGCTGCAGGTCGCACCTGACGAATCGCCTCACCCACATTGTCAGCGCTCAATCCGCCCGCCAACATCAATCTATTTTCGAGCCCGGCATCGATCCAATCCCAGTCAAATCGCTGACCCGTGCCGCCGAACTGACCCTCGTGCGCGCTGTCTAATAACAACCCGCGGGCGGATTCATACGCCTTATTCACCGCCGACAAATCTACATCCGCAGACATCGCCACGGCCTTTAGATAGGGGCGCTGAAACTGCTCGCAGAATGCCGGACTTTCTTGTCCATGGAACTGCAAAACATCCAAGTCAATCCGATCGAGCACCGCCTGCACTTGGTCGACAGTAGGATCAACAAACAATCCGACCAGGGTGCCCGCATTGCCAACGGCGATCTGTATGTCTTGAGCGATCTCTGCCGTCACATGACGGGCGCTCTCAGCATGAAACACGCAGCCAACAGTATCGGCACCGAGTGCCAAAGCTTGTTTAGCGTCCCCGGGTCTCGTGATGCCGCAGATCTTGATGCGCACGGCCAGCCTCCGCCCCCAAACACCTATTCTAGCAGTAATCAGGCTCCTTAAAGGCGTCCCTGAAGAAGAGTCGGCCCGTCTGGCGTCTCGGGCAGTCCGAATGCTTCAGGATAGCTGACATCGACCAGATACAGACCCTCTGCCGGCGCGGTGTCGGCAGCCTGGGCGCGATCTCGATTCTGCAACACCGTCTGGAACCATTCGACCGATGACGACCGCGAGCCCACAGCCAGCAGCGAACCGACAATATTGCGCACCATGTGGTGCAAAAAGGCGTTAGCAGTGATGTCGACGACGACATAATCACCGTTCCTGGTGATCGTGCAGGCCGTGACGCATCGGTTGGGTGAAGACGCCTGACAACTCGCGGCCCGAAACGCGCTGAAATCCTGCTCGCCGAGCAAGGTTTTAGCGGCGTCATTCATGAGCCCGATATCGAGTGCATGGCGGTGCCACGTCACCAAGTCGTGCAGCAGCCCTGGCCGGATCGGCGTATTGCAAATGATGTAACGATATCGACGCGCCGTGGCGCTGAAGCGCGCATGAAATGCCTCACCCACTTCCTGCGCCCAATGGACCCTGATGTCCGCTGGCAGATGCCGGTTTGTCCCCATGACCCAAGCCTTAGGGCTTCTGCCGACGGGGTCATCAAAATGCACCACCTGAGCAAAACCATGCACCCCAGTGTCAGTTCGACCAGCGCAGGTTGTCCTCACAGATTCGCCGGCGATCTCCTGAAGGGACGCCTCCAGCGCCTCTTGCACCGTGGGAACAGTCAAGTGGGGCTGGGCCTGCCAACCATGGTAATGACCGCCGTGATACTCAATTCGGGCTGCGACACGCGCGCCGGGAGACAGTGGCAAATTCGACAGTCTCAATGAATCAGGGTGCCTCCAGCCGCAAAAAAAGTTCTCGGGCCTCTGCCTGTTGCGCCAGATCTCCCTCCTTGATGACCTCCAGCAACACAGGGCGCGCACCATCCTCATCCCCCATATCGAGATAGGCGCGGGCGAGATCGAGCTTGCTGTCCACCGGATTGGTCTCAGCCCCGTAAATCGATTCATCCATATCGACATTGTCTGCTGCCGGCGCCTCTGCAGCATCCGCATCGTCATCGAGCGGAGTGAGTGCCATTCCCGCATCGAGCAGCATCTGTCTCGCTCGCTCGAGCAATCCAGGGTTATCTCCCTGCTCCAACCGCTCCAGGAGTGCATCCGCTTCCGCAAACTGCTCCAGCTCGATGTAACACTCCAGTAGGCACATGATCAGCGCGACCGAAGTTAAACCCTCCGCCAGTGCATCATTCAGCACCTCCACTGCCTGATCAGTGCGGCCATAGGCAATATATGTCTGGGCCTCCTCAACCGCCTTCGATGCCATGATCTGGGGATCAGACAACCTCGAGGGGTCGCTCGCCTCATCGATCGCCTCAGCAGAAAGCGCGTCCTTTGAATCGGCATGGTCCAAAGGTGCAGATGCAGCATTTCGGCGCAGGCGCCGCCAAATCAAGAGTCCTGCACCGACCAGTAATGTTGCAAGCCCAGCCAGAAAAGGCCAAAGCGGCATTGCTTGTAACACGCTGGCCGGTTGCGAGGTAGGCGCAGTCGGCGTTCCCACCACAACAGGAACAAGGGTGGCTGCCTGTTGTTCAGCCAGCGCAGACCTGAGCGAGTCCAGTTCTGCGTCACGCTCGGCAAGTTGCGCCTCGAGACTGTCAATGCTGTCCTGAAGTCGACTGACCGTTATCATCAATGCGTCCAACTCGTCAGAAATCGAAGCGCCAGCCACATCCGCAGGCGCCTCATCAGAGAGATCGGCGTACTCTTCAATCAACAGCGTGGAATCGTCAGAAATAATTGTTTCGTCTGACACAAACTCTGATGTTTCCGCAGCCTCGGTTTTGGCATCGGCCACCAGTGTCAGGCCCTGCGATTCACGCGCAACACCTCGCGCCCATTCCTCATTCTGCAGGGCGACCTCGTCCAGCGCTGTCGAGAGATCGATCCGGATATCGTCGGCTTCGGGAATCTGCAATACGAAGCCAGACTTCAAACCATTGATGTTGCCGGCCTCAAAGGCGGCTGGGTTTGCCGCCACGATCTCAAGCATCATCTGCTGCACCGAAATACCTGCCGCGGCGCCTTCGGATGCAATACGCCACAAAGTATCAGCGCTCGTCACAAGATATTGGGCACCAGCAGTAGGTTTCATCGCCACATCAGTCGCATAACCATCTGTCTGGGCATCTGTCCGTCCTGCCTCCGAGACTATTACCTGATTGGCTAGCTGCGCCGCCTTCTCGACTGGCGCATCCTGATCCTCCGCCACCATCGGCCTCGGCGGCAAATCAATCAGTGCCGTGTACTCGCGCAACAGACGCCCGTCGGGCCACCGGGCCTCGACAACTAAATCAAGATATGGCTCTCGCAGCGGGGCTTCCGTCGTCAGCACCCCACGCCTCCCAAGCTCATCTGATTCAACATGAAAATTGATGCGGGTCAGAAAGAAGTCCCGGGAAACACCCAGTCGTTCAAATTCGAACTCAGAAGCCAGACCAACAAGCACGTCGCTATCATCAAACGCATCGGCCTCAAGCAGCGCAACTTCTGCGCGAAATGGTTCATTGAGATAAGAATGAAGCGTGAGTTCACCCAGCCCTAGGGCCCAGCCGTCACGGGGTATGATCGCCGCGGACAAAACACCAGCGGCTAAGATTGAAACTCTTTTCATGGGCACGTCGCCTTTACCGTCCTGTGGTTTGGCTTTAACGGGGCCCTATCGCCATTCCTTGGCGCTTGATACAGCGGACCCCAGCATTATGAAACGCTCTGGAGATACGCTGACAACAACACTTCTGCGATCTGCACGCTGTTCAGGGCAGCCCCTTTACGTACGTTGTCAGCCACCACCCAAAGATTCAAGCCTCTTGGATGTGAAATATCCGCACGAACCCTGCCCACAAATACGGGATCAGCGCCCGCTGCCTCGGTGACCGGCGTCGGATAACCGCCCGCCTCGTGGCGATCCAGCAAGATCACCCCCTCCGCAGCCTCCAGCAGCGATCTCGCCTGCTCCGCGGAAATCGGCTCCCGGGTCTCAATATGAACGGCCTCTGCATGACCGAAAAATACCGGCACCCTTACGCAGGTCGGGTTCACAAGAATGTTTGGGTCGCCCAGAATTTTTTGCGTTTCCCAGACCATTTTCATCTCTTCTCGGGTGTAGCCGTTGTCCTGAAAAGCGTCGATGTGGGGTATCGCATTGAAGGCTATTTGCTTTGGGTAAACCTCAGGATCCGGCGCCTTCCCATTCAGCAGTCGCGCAGTCTGCCCCGCCAACTCCTCAATCGCCGCCTTTCCCGTGCCACTCACGGCTTGATAGGTCGCCACGTTGATTCGCTCAATGCCCACCGCATCATAAAGCGGCTTTAACGCCACCAACATGCCAATCGTTGAGCAATTCGGGTTCGCGATGATGCCCCTCGACCGATAGTCCGCAATGGCCTCGGGATTCACCTCAGGAATCACGAGCGGGACGTCTTTATCGCGACGAAAATGAGAGGTGTTGTCGATCACAACGCATCCCGCCGAAGCTGCAATCGGCGCATATTCGGCGCTAATATCACCACCGGCTGAAAACAGTCCAATCGGCGTCTGGGAAAAATCAAAGGTGCTGAGATCCTGCACCGTGTGATGCTTGCCGCGAAACTGCGCGGACTTGCCGGCGGATCGGCTCGAGGCCAGCGGATACAGGGTATCGACCGGGAACTCGCGCGACTCGAGGATCTCTATCATGGCCTCACCGACCGCACCGGTCGCGCCTACCACTGCCACATTCACTGGCTTCATCACCGTCTCCTTAATGGCCCCGCACCGCCCCGACAACGGCATCACCCATCGCCTGCGTACCGATAGCGGGGGCGGGGTAGCCATCAACAATCAAATCAGCCGTGCGATGACCCTGCGTCAGTACAGCGGCTACGGCGCCTTCAATAGCTGCCGCCGCCCTGGGCGCATTGAGTGAATAGCGGAGCAACATGGCCGCGGACAGAATGGTTGCGAGCGGATTGGCACGGTCAGTACCCGCGATATCAGGCGCAGAGCCATGCACCGGCTCATAAAGCCCTTTGGCCTCCGCGTTTAAGGATGCCGACGGCAACATGCCGATCGATCCGGTCAACATGGCAGCAATATCGGAGAGAATGTCGCCAAACAGATTTCCAGTCACAAGCACATCAAACTGCTTCGGCTCACGGACCAGCTGCATGGCTGCGTTATCAACATACATGTGCGATAGCATCACGTCCGGATAGTCTGTACTCAACGCGTCCATCGTCTCGCGCCACAGCATGGTCACTTCCAGCACATTAGCCTTGTCGACCGAACACAGACGACCACTGCGCTTTTGTGCCGCCTCAAAAGCCAGGCGACCAATGCGACGAATTTCCGTTTCATTGTAGCGGTCGGTATTGTGGCCCTCACGGACGCCATCGGCGTTGGTGGTGATGCCACGTGGCTCACCAAAGTAAATCCCGCCGGTCAACTCTCTGACAATGAGCACATCCAGACCCGCCACCAGCTCTGCCCGCAGACTGGAGGCCTCAGCCAAATCAGGGAACAGCAACGCTGGCCGATGGTTACAGAATAAATCCAAGTCAGCGCGAATCGCCAACAGCCCTCGCTCTGGGCGCTCTGCGGCTGGGAGAGCGTCCCACTGCGGGCCACCGACAGCGCCAAGCAAAATCGCGTCTGCATCCCTCGCCAGGGCACGAGTGGCATTAGGATAAGCCGCGCCCTCCTCGTCAATCGCAATGCCGCCCAGTCGTCCTTCTCCGAAACTGAGTCCCAGAGAAAACTGATCGTCAACGACTTCAAGCACCCGTCGCGCCTCGCGGACAACCTCCGGGCCAATCCCGTCGCCGGGCAAGAGCAGAATCCGGCTGCTCACAGAACAATGTCCTCAAACAGCCAGGGAAATCGCTCGCGGTGCCGCCCCTCAAAATCCCGAATGGCATCCGCCTGCTCCAGCGTGATGCCAATGTCATCCAAACCCTTCAACAGGCAGTCGCGGCGAAAGGCATCGATCTCAAACGACCAAAGCGCGCCATCGGGTAAAAGAATCGTGCAAGCCTCGAGGTCAATTGTCAGGGTATAGCTCTCTTCAGCACGCAGGACACTGAACAACGTATCAACCTGATCCACGGGAAGCACTATCGGCAGGATGCCATTTTTGAGTGCATTCGAGCGAAAGATATCGGCAAAACTCGGGGCAATCACGGCACGAAAGCCGAAATCTTCCATCGCCCAGGCGGCATGCTCACGGCTCGAACCGCAGCCAAAATTCTCCCGGGCGAGCAAGATCGAGGCGCCCTGGTAGCACGGCATATTCAACGGAAAATCGGGATTCAACGGCCGTGAGCTGTTATCCGCGTCGGGCTGCCCCTCATCAAGATATCGGAGCTCATCAAATAAATTCGGGCCGAACCCCGATCGCTTGATCGATTTGAGGAACTGCTTTGGAATCATGAGATCGGTATCGACGTTAGCGCGATCCATGGGTGCGACGAGCCCGCTATGCACGGTAAATGGTTTCATCAGCCGCCCTCCACTACTGCAGAGCTAGCCATTTCCACCGGCACAAAATGGCCCGCCACCGCTGCAGCCGCCGCCATAGCTGGGCTGACCAGGTGCGTCCGGCCGCCACTGCCTTGTCGGCCCTCAAAGTTGCGATTGGAGGTGCTGGCACATCGCTCACCTGGAAGCAGCCGGTCTGCGTTCATCGCCAAACACATCGAGCAGCCGGGCTCCCGCCACTCCATACCGGCCTGAATAAAAATGCGATCCAGTCCCTCTGCCTCTGCCTGGGCCTTGACCAGTCCTGAGCCCGGCACCACCAGCGCCTTGCGGATGGAGGGCGCGACTTTACGCCCCTCGAGCACCTGGGCAGCAGCTCTGAGATCTTCAATGCGCGAATTGGTGCAGGAACCAATGAACACCGCATCAGGCCTGATTTCGGAGATCGCCATACCCTCCTCAAGCCCCATATAGTCGAGGGCCCTGGCCAACCCAAGCCGCGTCGTCTCATCGGGCATTTCCGCCATAGTGGGCACCCGTCCATGCACCGAAGTGACCATCTCGGGTGAGGTACCCCAGGTCACGTGAGGTGCAATGGCGTCGCCATCGAGCGTAATGCTCCGATCAAATACAGCACCGTCATCACTGTGAAGCGTCCGCCACCAGGTCTCTGCCGCCTCCCACTGTGCGCCTTTCGGTGCCAGCGGTTTGTCCCGGAAATAATCCAGCGTGACCTCATCGACCGCCACCAAGCCACAGCGAGCGCCGGCTTCTATGGCCATGTTGCACAGCGTCATGCGGCCTTCCATCGTCAGTTCGCGAATCGCCGATCCCGTGAACTCCAGCGCGTAGCCGGTGCCACCTGCTGTACCGATCTCACCGATTACCGCTAGGGCGATATCCTTGGCGGTCGCGCCCTCAGGCAGGCGACCTGTGACCTCTACCCGGAAGTTCTTCATTTTTCGCTGAATCAAACACTGAGTGGCCATCACGTGCTCGACTTCCGACGTACCGATGCCGTGCGCCAGCGCACCCGCAGCCCCATGGGTTGATGTATGGGAGTCACCGCAGACCACGGTCATACCGGGCAGCACCGCACCCTGCTCGGGACCCATGACATGGACAATCCCCTGCCGCACATCGTTCAGCGGGATTTCCACCACGTCGAAGGCCTCGCAATTATCATCGAGGGTCTGCAATTGAACGCGAGACACGGCGTCGGGTAGCGCGTCCAAGCCCGCCTCTCGTTCACTCTTGAGCGTCGACACATTATGATCAGGCACCGCGAGATTGGCGCTACGCCGCCACAGGTCCCTGTTGGCAAGTGTGAGACCCTCAAAGGCCTGGGGCGATGTCACCTCGTGTAGCAGGTGACGATCGATGTAAATGAGCGCCGTGCCGTCTTCGCGCTCCTCCACGAGGTGCGCGTCCCAAAGTTTGTCGTATAGCGTTTTCGCCATGAGCTGTGATCCCGAAAGACAACGAACGCAGAGGCCGCCAACCCTACAAACGGATCTCGGCAGCCGCTGCGCCTTAAAAAGGCGCGGAGTATAGCACCGAAGCAAGGCCAATAAAGGCGC
>CABYND010000025.1 GCA_902520195.1 Halieaceae bacterium | reverse complement strand
TGTCGAGCCCAACACCGATTGCGTAAGCTCTCTCATCAGCTCTTCTGTAAGATCCATGGCGTCACGGTAATCCGCATACGCCCAGTAGAACTCCAGCATCGTGAACTCAGGGTTATGCCGGGTCGAAAGCCCTTCATTGCGGAAGTTACGGTTGATCTCAAATACTTTCTCCAGGCCGCCAACGGTCAGGCGCTTGAGATAGAGCTCCGGGGCCACACGGAGAAACATCTCCATGTCTAGCGTGTTGTGATGCGTAATAAAGGGTCTCGCTGTGGCACCACCGGCAATGGGGTGCAGCATCGGCGTCTCAACCTCAACAAACTGCCGCTCCACCAGAAATTGCCGGATACATTGCACCGTCGCCGCACGAATACGAAAGACCTCCCGTGCTTCTGGGTTCACGATCAGATCAACATAACGCTGGCGATAGCGCATCTCTTGATCGACCAGACCATGGTACTTATCAGGTAGGGGTCTGAGAGCCTTGGTCAACAAGCGCCCCTCGTCCATGTTGATATAGAGATCGCCCTTGCCACTGCGATGCAGGGGGCCAGATGCAGCGACGATGTCTCCCAGATCCCAGGTTTTGATCGCCTGAAAGGCCTCCTCAGAGAGGGTGTCACGATTGAGGTAAAGCTGAATGTTGCCCGACCCATCTTGAATGAGCAGGAAGGCGCCGCGGTTGCGGATCAGCCTACCAGCCACCGAGAACCGATGATCTGCTTCCTCGAGCTCGGCTTTGTCCTGGGATTCAAAATCGCTCTGCAGATCACCGGCCAGCGCTGTGCGGCGGAAATCATTGGGAAATGCGGGGCCCGCCTCACGCAATGCAGCAAGCTTTGTGCGGCGCTCTGCTATCAAGCGATTTTCGTCTTCAGGCTGCTGTGGATCGTCCACGTGTGTATTCCTTTTGTCTTGCCTTATAGGCCCTGCTTGAGGGACGCCTGAATAAAAGGGTCCAGTGCACCGTCCAGCACTGACTGGGTGTTGCGGGTTTCGACCCCGGTGCGGAGATCCTTGATTCGGGAATCGTCCAATACGTATGACCTTATCTGACTTCCCCAACCGATGTCTGCCTTGCTGTCTTCCATCGCCTGCTTCTCGGCGTTTCGCTTGAGCATTTCCACCTCATAGAGTTTCGCACGGAGCTGCTTCATCGCGTTATCGCGGTTCTGGTGCTGCGAGCGCTCCGTTTGACAACTGCTGACCAGCCCGGAGGGTTCGTGGGTAATACGGACCGCTGAGTCAGTCGTGTTGACGTGCTGCCCGCCCGCACCCGAGGAACGATACGTATCGATTCTCAGATCCGCTGGATTGATTTCGATTTCGATATTGTCGTCAATTTCCGGCGACACAAAAATGGAGGCAAAGGAAGTGTGCCGCCGCCCGCCGCTGTCAAACGGAGACTTGCGGACCAGCCGATGCACGCCCGTCTCGGTACGCAACCAACCAAAGGCGTATTCCCCTTCAAACTGAATGGTCGCACTTTTGAGCCCCGCCACTTCACCTGCAGAGGCTTCAACCAGCGTCGTTTTAAACCCCTTGTCTTCGCCCCAACGGAGGTACATCCGCAGCAACATTTCTGCCCAGTCCTGGGCCTCGGTGCCCCCTGAGCCCGCCTGAATATCGAGATAAGCGTTGTTGGGATCGGTTTCACCGGAGAACATACGGCGGAATTCGAGCTTCTCGAGCTCACTCTCGAGCCCGGCCAGGTCCTGCTCTACGGATTGAGCAGTGTCTTCGTCGTCTTCCTCGACGGCGAGATCCAGTAAATCACTGGCATCGTCGCAGCCGGCATCCAGCACTCCAATGGTCGTGACAACGGCCTCCAAAGAGGCCCGCTCGCGCCCCAAAGCTTGGGCTTTTTCGGGGTCATCCCAGACGCTGGGCTCTGCGAGCTCGAGTTCGACTTCTTTCAGTCGATCCTGTTTAACAGCGTAGTCAAAGATACCCCCTGAGCACGTCAGTACGTGCGCGGATATCTTTGATTTGATTAATAAGAGGCGCTATTTCCACGGGATTCCCAGTTTTGTTGATTCCCACGATGGAACCATTGAAATAAGGGGCGTGAGTCTATCGGGTTGTATGCAGGACCACCAGATCCTCTCGGGCTCTGGGATTGCTAACAGGGCCAAAAAGACTGAATCACCAACTGCGCGCGGCGCTCACCACGATATTCATTCACATCCAGGCGATAGAGCGCGTGGAGCGTCTCAAGAGGTGCTGCCAGCCATTCCGACACATCGATATTGAAGGCGATGCCTTCGATCTCCGTGCCGTCGGCATCGAGGGTGAGCTTGAGGTGTTTCTCACCGACGATGCGATGACTGCGGACAGAAAAATGCCCGTCAAACAGCGGCTCTGGAAAGTGCTGACCCCAGGGCCCTCCACTCGCCAATTGCTCTGCCAGCAGGAGTCCAAAGTCGCCGGGAGCCAGCGTGCCATCACTCTCCTCGCTTCTCTCAGGTGGGGTATGACCCAACGCGTCGGCCACCGCATCATTGAGCGCCTGCTTGAAGTGGTCCAGATCGTCCTTCTTCAAGCTCAGGCCGGCCGCCATCGCATGGCCGCCAAACTTCGTCAGCAATCCGGGATGTCGGGTCGCCACCTGATCGAGCACGTCGCGGAGATGAAGACCCGCAGTCGATCGACCTGAACCCTTCAGCATGCCCTCCTCTGCGTCAGCAAACACCAACGTTGGGCGATGCACACGTTCCCGAATACGGGAAGCCAGAATACCGATCACACCCTGGTGCCAGGCAGAGTCATAGAGCGTCATCGCAAACAACGAGTCATCGCCCTCCAAATCAATAGACTCCAGCTGGGCCAGTGCGTCCTGCTGCATGGATTGCTCAATATCCCTTCGCTCCCGATTGAGCTGATGCAGTTTTTCAGCAAAGCCTCGGGCCGATGCTGAGGACTCTGCCAACAAACATTCGATACCGATCGACATATCGTCGAGACGACCCGCTGCATTTAGCCTGGGACCAACAATAAAGCCGAGGTCACCCGCACTAGCCTGCCGGTGATCACGGCCTGCCACTTCAAATAGCGCCTCGATGCCTGGCCGTGCACGGCCACTGCGAATGCGCGCTAGGCCCGCGGCGACCAAAATCCGGTTGTTGCGATCGAGCGGCACTACGTCAGCCACGGTGCCAAGCGCTACCAGGTCGAGCGCGTCGCCGAGATTGGGCTCTTCGATTCCCTCGGCGCTGAACCATCCTCTCTCGCGAAGTGCAGCACGCACCGCGCTCAGCACATAGAACATGACGCCAACGCCCGCTAGCGATTTACTAGGAAACTGACAGTCCGGCTGATTGGGATTCACGATCACATCTGCCGTGGGCAGTGAATCTCCAGGTAGATGGTGGTCCGTAATCAGCACGCTAATACCCAAGGCCTGAGCCGCTGACACGCCCTCCACGCTGGAAATGCCGTTATCGACCGTGACGATAAGATCCGGCATCTGCGCGGCCGCCATCTCGACAATCTCGGGTGTCAATCCGTAGCCAAACTCGAAGCGGTTGGGGACCAAATAGGCCACCTCGCCAAGCCCCATCCGTTGCAACACCGAAACAGCCATAGCGCAGCTAGTGGCGCCATCCGCGTCAAAGTCGCCAACAATGAGCACTCGGGCCTCACCCTCTATGGCGTCAGCCAATAACTCGGCGGCATCCGTCACACCCTTGAGACTGGCCGGCGGTAACAGCTGATCGAGGCCCAGCGCCAGCTGACCGGGGTCTGTGATACCGCGGCTCGCATACACCCGCTTCAGTACTTCGGGCAGCGCCGCGTTTTGGAGAGCAGAGGAAATGTCGGCTTGGCGCCGACGGATGGTGGGTGGGCTTAGCGTCGACACTGCGACGCCATGAAGGCATGCACCGCGGCTATATCGTTGTCCAAAGTATCAAACCGCTCCTTGCGATCGAAAAGATCTATAAGATGGTCAGGCAGTACGGGGGTTTGACCTGTTTCTGCCCGGGCCACAGCTGCCGGGAATTTAGCGGGATGAGCAGTGGACAGGGTCACCATCGGACCCTCGCCGTCGCGCGCGCACAGCCGCGCCGCCCGGGTGCCAATCGCAGTATGGGGGTCCAAAAGCTGCCTGGTTTTATGCCACGCGAGGCGGATTTCCTCACAGGTTTCCTCGTCAGAGACCTTGGCGCTGGTAAAGAGCTTTTGTGCTCGTGCGAGAGCGGAATCCGTCAGATTGATATCGCCCTCGGAAAAATCAGTCATCAGCTGCGCAATCTGAGCAGCATCGCCGTCATAGAGATCAAACAACAATCGCTCAAAGTTGGACGAAATCGAAATGTCCATGCTCGGGGACAGTGAGGCCTCAATCGGTTGCCGGGCATAGGTGCCCGTGGTCAGCATCCGGTGCAGCACATCATTGCGGTTGGTGGCGATCACCAAATTGTTGACCGGCAGACCCATGCGATGCGCCAGGTAGCCCGCATAGATATCGCCGAAATTGCCAGTGGGCACTGAAAAATTGACCGGCCGGTCCGGCCCACCGAGCGCGAAAGCAGCGTAAAAGTAGTACACAATCTGAGCCATGATGCGCGCCCAGTTGATTGAGTTGACGGCGACCAGAGAGCGACCCTCGGGGAGGAATGCGTCAGCGACAAAACTCGCTTTTACCAGCGCCTGACAGTCGTCGAAGTTACCCCGAATCGCCAGGTTGTGAACGTTGTCACCCTCAACCGTGGTCATTTGCCGACGCTGCACGTCGGAGACTCGGCCGTCGGGGTAGAGAATGAAAATATCCACGTGCTCGCAATGCCGACACCCTTCGATCGCAGCGCTCCCGGTATCACCAGAAGTGGCGCCCATGATGACAACCTTCTCACCCCGTCGGGTCAGCACGTGATCGAGCAGTCGTCCCAGCAGTTGTAAGGCGAAATCCTTAAAGGCCAGCGTCGGGCCGTGAAATAACTCCAGGAGCCATTGGTCGTGATTCAGCTGCAGGACCGGGGCAACCGCCTGATGTCGAAAGTCGCGGTATGAGGCGTCGACCAGTCCTGCCAACGTCTCGCGATCGATGCTGCCCTCAACGAAAGGCGCAATCACTGTGGTCGCCAACTCGGTGTAGGACATACCTCGCATGGCTTGAAGTTCAGCGTCACTGAAGCTGGGCAGCGACTGCGGGAGGTAAAGTCCGCCATCTTGAGCCAGGCCTGCCAGCAGCACCCCTTCAAAATCGAGAACGGGTGCCTGGCCGCGGGTACTGAGATATTGAAGGCTCAATGCAGTCTATCCACCATGAAAGTGCTATCTGTCATACGCCATCTTTAGCGATCAAAGGCTTCGACGCGCATCAGCGCGGCATCAGCCTCCACTCCCTCCAACGCCGTGATTTCATTCAATGCGCCAGTCATTACGGATTGCGGCGCCACATGGGTCAACAACACAATGGCGACCTTGTCTGATCCGGGGGGCGGCGGTTTCTGGATGATCGATTCAATACTGATATCGCGGCTGGCTAAAATCTTGGTGATGTCGGACATCACGCCAGATTGATCAGTAGCAGTGACTCGCACATACCACTCGCTGGCGATGTCCTCTGCCGGCACCCAGGTCGGCGACTGCAGAGCATCTGCAGCAATACCGAGAGCCGAACCCGAGCCCGCGGGGTTACGCGCGACATCTACAAGGTCTGCACAGACCGATGAGGCGGTAGCAGCTCCCCCTGCTCCGGGGCCAACCAGCAGCACCTCGCCCACGGCATCACCTGAGATCATGACGGCATTGAGAACGCCTTCGACCGTGGCAATTTGCTTGCGTTCGGGAATGAGCGTGGGGTGCACGCGCATTTCGATGCCCTGCTCCGTCCGGCGCGCGATACCCAAATGTTTGACGCGGTATCCCATCGAAGCGGCGCACTCCAGATCTTCGGGAGCCACATCCTGAATACCCTGCTTCATGGGCGCATCGATGCTCAAGGGAATGCCAAAGGCCAGGGATGCCAGTATTACCAGTTTGTGTGCGGCATCGGTGCCATCGATATCAAAAGTGGGGTCCGCCTCTGCGTACCCCAGCTCCTGTGCCTCAGATAGAACGTCCTCGAAGGCGCGTCCTTTGGTGCTCATCTCGGTCAGAATAAAGTTACCCGTGCCATTGATAATGCCCGCCACCTCGGTCACCGCATTGGCGGCCAGCGATTCACGCAACACCTTAATGACCGGTATACCCCCCGCCACAGCGGCCTCGTAGCGGATCTGCACTCCGGCCGCTTCTGCCATTGCAATCAGTTCATTGCCGTGCTCGGCAATCAGTGCCTTATTGGCGGTCACAACATGCTTGCCTTGCTGAATAGCCAGCTTGATCAGATCGTGGGCGACGGTTGTGCCGCCGATCAGCTCTACCAGCACATCGACGTCGGGGTCTCGGGCTACGTCGAATACATCGCGACTGACACGGGCCTCTCCATAATCATGGTTGGGGTGCTCGTGTCGCGCACCGACATGACTCACCACCATCGCTTGCCCGGATCGCGCCAACAGGGTCTCGGAGTAATCTCGCAGGATCTCAATCGTTGCCAACCCCACCGTGCCCACGCCACAAACGCCGATGTTGAGCGGTTTACGGCTCATGCGGACAGCCCTTCCGCCTTCATCGGCTGGCCTTGACGCAACACCTTCTTAATGCCCCGGACGGCCTGACGGGTACGGTGCTCATTTTCGATCAGGCCAAAACGCACAAAACCCTCGCCATATTCACCAAAGCCCACGCCCGGCGAAACCGCCACGCCGCCCCGCTGCAAAAGCAACTTGCTGAACTCTACTGATCCCATGTGGCGGAACGCCTCCGGAATTTGGGCCCATACGAACATGGTGGCTTTAGGCCGCTCAATCGGCCAACCCGCCTCGTTGAGGCCATCGCACAGCACATCGCGCCGGCGCCGATACATGTCGCAAATATCACGAACGCACTGCTGATCCCCCTCTAGGGCGGCAATCGCCGCCACCTGTACAGGCGTGAAGATGCCGTAGTCGAGGTAAGACTTGATGCGCGTCAGGGCGGCAATCAGCTCAGGATTCCCGCAGCAAAAGCCCACGCGCCATCCCGGCATGTTGTAGCTCTTGGAAAGCGTGAAGAATTCCACGGCAATATCTCGTGCACCGGGCACCTGCAGGATGCTGGGCGCCTGATATCCGTCGAAAACGAGATCGGCGTAGGCCAGATCATGTACCACCCAAAGATCATGTTGTTTTGCGATCTCTACCACCCGCTCAAAGAAAGGCAACTCGACACAGTGCCCCGTCGGGTTGGAAGGAAAATTCAACACCAGCATTTTGGGCTTGGGATAGGTATTGCGAATGGCGGATTCCAACTCCTCAAGGAAACCGTCCTCGCTCTGCATCGGCACGTGGCGCAGATCCGCACCCGAGATCACAAACCCGTAGGGGTGAATCGGGTAGCTGGGGTTCGGCACCAGAATCGCGTCGCCGACACCCGTCGTCGCCAGAGCCAGATGCGCCAGACCCTCTTTGGAGCCTAGCGTGACGATAGCTTCGGTTTCGGGGTCGAGGTTTACCGAGTAGCGATTTTGATACCAGTCGCAGATCGCTTTACGGAGTCTGGGTATACCTTTGGACTGGGAGTAGCGATGCGTATCGCCGCGCCCAACCGTTTCCCGCAACTTCTCGACGATGTGAGGCGGTGTAGGCTGGTCAGGGTTGCCCATGCCGAAATCAATGATGTCCTCTCCGCGAGCGCGCGCGGCCTGCTTCAATTCACCTATGATATTGAAGACGTAGGGAGGGAGACGCTCTATGCGTTGAAAATGGGTATCCACGGAGTCGACGCTCGTTTCAAATGCCGCTCAATCGAGCCCCAAAAAAGCAACCAGATCATCTGCAGGCCGATAGCCCGGCACCATGAAGCCCGAGCTGGTGACAATTGCTGGCGTTCCGGAAACTCCAATGTCCTGACCCAACTGGTATTGGGCGGCGATGGGGTTATCGGCGCAGTCATTGACGGGCAGTTCCACGCCAGCCTTGAGCTCTGTTAGCGTGGTCTGCTGATCCTCAGCACACCATGCCGTGGCGAGCTTTTGCGCGCCCTCAGAATCCACTCCGCCTCGGGGGAACGCCAGGTAGCGGACTTCAATGCCTTTGGCATTCAGCTGGTCGACTTCCCGATGCAGCTTTTGACAGTAAAAGCAGGTGACGTCGGTGAAGACAGCGATGTAGTCGCGGGTCTCTCCCTCGGGAGAAAAGACCACCATGTCCTCAACCGCCACAGCCGCCAGCTGCTCCTTACGGGTCACCGCGCGACGCTCCTCAGTGAGATTGATGGCGCCCGAGGAACTGGTCTGGTGCAAGTCGCCATTGAGGAAGAAATAGTTGCCGTCCTCTGTCGCGTAGATCATCGGACCGTTTTCGATTTGGACTTCTGCGATACCGGGTGCCGGGCTTGATCGCACGGCTTCGATACCAATTGGCTGACCGGCAAAGCCCGTCAAGGCAGCTGCCATTTTTTCCTTGAGATCGTCTGCAAATGACGGAACGCCATATAACAGAGCAAATAGCGTACAACTGGGCACACCATACCGGTGGGCTCGCCGCAAAATGTGGCTAAAAGGGTTCATCTTCCTGATTCCTCCCGTGGTCTCAATAGCGGCCCCGGCTCAACGGGGCCTAATTAGCAGGGCGCACGGCGCCGCTGGTTCAATCGGCGCTTGCGCCGTAAGCAGCCGTCGGGAGTTTAAAGGACCGCTCTGGGGGGCGCGAATAGCCCTGCCCGGTGATGCTGCGGGCGGGTTGGGCCCGCAAGACGGCGCTGCTCCTCAGGAGGAGAGCTTTTCCTTGATCCGCGCTGCTTTACCAGACAGTCCACGCAGGTAGTAAAGCTTCGCCTGTCGGACATCGCCGCGTCGCTTAACGTTGATGCTGTCCACCAGGGGGCTGTAGGTCTGGAAGGTCCGCTCAACACCTACGCCGTGAGAAATCTTGCGCACTGTGAAAGCTGAATTCAGACCACGATTGCGCTTGCCAATACAAACGCCTTCAAATGCCTGCAGCCGCTCACGGTTGCCTTCCTTCACCTTGACCTGAACTACAAGGGTATCGCCCGGTGAGAAATCGGGTATCTCCCGGCTCATCTGCTCGGCATCAAGCTCGGCAATTATTTTGTTGGTGCCCATGACCTTCTCCCATCACCGACAACCAGGCGGCGATCGATTCATCCTAAAACTGTCTTTACGGCCGCCCTGACTCATCAGTTTAGAAGGGGCGTCGCACCGGCATTTGGCTCATCTGAGCCCGGGCTTTTTGGCCGGATTTCCCGAGAGCGCGCGATGATACCTGTTCGGATCAGGCTTGTCTGCCCCCGTCACCCGGTAAAAGATCCCATTTCTCAAGCAGCGCTCGGTCCGCCTCCGGCACCTCATCCCACACCAGCAGGTCGGGGCGCCGATCCAGTGTCCGGCGCAGGGCCTGCGCCCGACGCCAATCTGCGATTGCACCATGATCACCGCTCAGGAGCACCTCTGGCACAGCCTCACCCTCATACACCTCGGGCCGGGTGTAATGTGGGCAGTCCAAAAATCCCTCGGTAAAAGAATCCTGCGCTGCAGAGGCCTCGTGGCCCAACACACCGGGTAGCCAGCGGGTCACCGCATCAATAAGAATCATGGCAGGCAGCTCGCCGCCACTGACGACAAAATCGCCGATAGATACTTCGAGATCGACTTCTTGCTCGATAAACCGCTCGTCCATACCTTCATAGCGCCCGGCTACCAAAATCAGGCTGGATGCCTCGGCAAGGCGACGGGTAAGCGCCACATCCAGTTTGCGCCCCTGAGGCGTCAGCGCAATGACAGTTGAGTCCGCTCCGACCACAGACTTCGCCTTGTCCAGTGCCGCGGAGAGTATGGGCGCCTGCATGACCATACCGGGACCGCCGCCGTACGGTCTGTCATCAACCGTTCCGTGTCGGTCGGTCGCTTCAAGACGAGGGTCTTGCAGGTGCAGGTGGCACAGGCCGTTTTGAAAAGCACGCCCGGTCACACCCCAATCAGTCACCGCAGTAAACGCCTCAGGAAAGAGGGTCAGCACCGCAAACTGGAACGCCGCGCTGTGCTCAGGCATCGACATACCAGTGCACCTCTATCCTGCGCTCGGTCAGCGCAATATCTTTGACCACCTCATCCGGGATCCAGGGTATGAGGTGCTCGCGGTCATCGATACTCCCCTCGCAGGGCGCCACCACCAGCACATCGTTCGCACCCGTCTCGAACAACGTTTTCACCTTGCCCAATAATGAACGCAACCTGCCTTCGGTACACCACACCTCAAGCCCCACGAGGTCACGCCAATACACTTCGTCATCACCCGCAGCAGGGAAATGGGCGGCGGCGACCTGAATCTCGCGGCCGTTTACCACTTCGGCTTGGGTACGATCTGCAATGCCACTTAGTCGGGCGATATGCCCCTTGCCGTGAACCTGCAGCGCCTCTACCACGACGGACTGACGCGCTGACCGAGGCGCATCGGGCGCTGCAACCAGCGTCAAATCAGGTAAGGATAAGAGAAGATTTGGATCATCAAGGCGGATCCTAAGGCGGACCCAGCCTTTGATGCCATAGACGCCGACAATGTCGGCCAGTGTCAGAAAATCGTGGCTAGGGGACGAGGATTCATGCATCGGGCCCCTCCAGCCGCCAGCGACGCTGTTTAAGCAGCAGTCGCTTCAGCGCCCGCTTGGTACTCTTTGATCAGCTTTTGTACGCGCGGGCTAACCTGAGCGCCTTTGGCAACCCAGCCTTCAACAGCCTCAACATCAATGCGCAGCCGCTCTTCCTGACCGCGAGCGATCGGGTTGAAGAAGCCGAGTCGATCAATAAAGCGTCCATCGCGAGGCTCGCGACGGTCGGCTACTGTCACATGGTAGAAGGGCCGCTTCTTGGCGCCGCCTCGAGATAGTCGGATGACCACCATAATGTTTTATCCTCAATATTGGCCAAGAGCCACGTATCAAAAGAGCGCGGAGAATACAGTAAACCGCTTGGCGTGGAAAGATGCACTTTGACCACTAACGGCGCCCTCTAGCGGCGGGGAAAACCGGGCGGTAAGCCGCCACCGGGGCCGCCTGTCATCCCACCGAGGCCGCGCATCATCCGCTGCATGCCGCCGCCTTTCATTTTCTTCATCATTTTCTGCATCTGCTTGTGCTGCTTCAGCAGACGGTTGAGGTCCTGCACCGCCGTGCCCGAACCGAGTGTAATGCGCCGTTTACGGGAGCCGGAGATCAAATCGGGATTCCGCCGCTCCCGCGGCGTCATGGAGTTGATCATTGCCTCCATGCGATCAAACTGCTTGGTATCAACGTTCTGTGCCGCCTGCGCCATACCGCCCATCCCCGGCATCTTGTCTAACATGGCGCCCATACCGCCGATGTTTTTCATTTGCTGAAGCTGCTCTCGAAAATCCTCCAGATCGAAACGGCCGCCTTTTTGTACCTTGCTGGCAAGCTTTTTGGCCTTGCCGTGGTCGACCTTCCGCTCCACCTCCTCGATGAGAGAGAGCATGTCTCCCATACCCAAAATGCGCGAGGCAAGCCGATCCGGGTGAAAGGAATCCAGCGCATCGGTCTTTTCACCGACCCCGAGAAACTTTATCGGCCGGTCTGTCACCGTGCGTACGGAGAGCGCTGCACCGCCACGTGTATCTGCGTCGACCTTGGTGAGTATGACGCCGGTCAATGGCAGGGTTTTGCCGAACGCCTTCGCCGTGTCGGCCGCGTCCTGACCGGTCATGGCGTCGACAACAAACAAGGTCTCGATGGGGTTTACGGCCTCATGCAGTGCCTTGATCTCGGCCATCATCTCCTCGTCGATCGCCAGACGACCAGCGGTATCCACGAGCAAGACATCAGAAAATGCCACTTTGGCGTCTAAGATCGCCCGCTTCACAATGTCGACCGGCTTCTCCTCGGCATGGCTGGGCTCAAACCGTGCACCCACCTCTGCTGCCAGCGTCTCCAGCTGGGCGATCGCCGCCGGACGATAGACATCAGCACTGACGACCGACACCTTTTTCTTCTCCCGCTCAATCAGGTAGCGCGCCAGCTTCGCGACCGAGGTGGTTTTACCTGCACCTTGAAGACCGGCCACCATCACCACCGCAGGTGGCTGGGTAGCGAGATTCAGCCCCTCAGACTCGCCCCCCATCACAGCCTGAAGCTCGGCCTGCACAACTTTTAAAAACGATTGCCCCGGTGTCAGGCTCTTACTGACCTCCACACCCACCGCGCGATCCTTGACCCGATTGGTAAAGGTTTTGACCACCGGCAGCGCCACGTCGGCCTCTAGAAGTGCCATACGCACATCGCGCAACGTGTCACGAATGTTGTCTTCGGTCAGCTTCGACTTACCTGAAATTGCCCTCAGGCTACTACTCAGTCGGTCGCTCAATGCTTCAAACATGCTGTCAGCTTACCCCGCGGGGATACCCAATCTCGTCTCGAACGGCGTAGTATAAGGACGCGATGAAAGAACCCCAAATCGACAGTTACCCCGACATGAGTCAGGACAGGGCGGAGACACCATGGACAGCACACCCAGCCTGCTGACGGCTGGTCTTGCCATATTCTCGGCGCTACTTTACCTGCTGGCAGTGTGGCGCCAGGTATTGAATCTGGAAACTGGCGAGGACCGCCAGCGCCAGCAAATCGCGTTGGTAGGTGTCGCGGCCCTGGCCACCCACGCGCTCGCTGCATATCTGCCCGCCCAAGCGGGGGAGTCGAGCCTCGGCTTCTATCGCGTCGCGTCGCTGATGTTCCTCAGTATGGGGGCGATCAGCTTGATCTTGCTGGTGGCGCGGCCGCTGCACACGCTGTTGATCGTGCTCTTTCCCCTCGCGGCGCTGTCTATTCTGGTGGCCACGTTTGCGCCGGATACCAGCCGCCCGATGAGTGACTTACCCGCAGGCATACTGTCCCACGTGTCCGCCTCGATCGTGAGTTTCGCGGTACTTGCGCTGGCGGTGCTGCAGGGCCTTTTGGTGACCGTGCAGTCGCGCCAGCTGCGCCAGCACCGCAACCGAGGCGTGATTCGCAAGTTACCCCCGCTCGAGGCCGCTTCCATATTGTTCTACGAACTGACCGGCGCCGGCTTTCTGATTCTGACCGTGGCCATTGGCACGGGCGTGGTCTTTATCGATGACTTGTTTAGCCAGCAACTGGTCCATAAAACGGTACTAACCCTGCTGGCGTGGTGCCTATATGCCGTATTGTTGGTGCAATACTTTCGTAGGGGCTGGCGGGTACAGTCAGCGATCACGGTCAACCTCATCGCGTTTGGCCTCGTGGTACTCGGCTTTTTTGGCTCCAAGTTGGTGCTGGAGCTACTGTTACCGTTGACGCAATAGCGTGCACGTAGCGCGTCAAATCAGGCTTGTGTCACCACCGTTTTTTCTCCACCATTTCGATTCCACAGTCATAGAGGCGTAAGCCACCCTTGAACGAGACATCGCTGGGTCTGCTCTTCGGGGCGCTGGCAATTCTGATTTTGGTCTCCGCTTTTTTCTCAAGCTCCGAGACCAGCATGATGTCGCTGAATCGTTATCGGCTGAAACATCTCAAAGGCACGGGCCACCAAGGAGCGCGGCGAGCCATCCAACTCCTGCAGCGACCTGATCGACTGATCGGTCTGATTCTGATCGGCAACAATCTGGTCAATATTCTCGCGTCGGCCATCGCCACCGTGATCGCGATCCGGTTATTCGGGGATGCGGGTATAGCCATTGCGACGCTGGCGCTCACGCTGGTCATACTCATTTTTGCTGAAATCACGCCGAAGACAATCGCGGCGCTGCATCCGGAGCGGGTTGCCTTCCCCGCCAGCGCGCTACTGCTGCCGTTGCAAAAGTTGCTGATGCCTCTAGTGCTTGCGATCAACTCACTGACCAACGGCATCCTGAAGCTGATGGGGTTCTCCCCCGATGAGGCGGGTGACGACTCAGTCTCCCAGGAAGAGCTGCGCACTATCGTGACAGAATCCGCTTCTATGATCCCCAGCCGCCACCGCCGGATGTTGGTCAATATCCTCGATCTTGAGCAGATGACCGTGAACGACATCATGGCGCCACGGAATGAAATCTACGGCATCGATATTGAAGCGCCTGATGAGGCGGTCATGCGTCAGCTTAAAAACAGTGGGTATACGCGATTGCCGCTGTACCGCGACGATATCAATCAGATTGAGGGCGTGTTTCACATGCGCAATCTGAGCCGCGTCCTGGATGGCGGCAGGCTGAATCGGCAAGCGCTTCGAGAGGAGGCCGAGACCCTCTATTTCATCCCTGAAAATACGCCGCTCAATACTCAGCTCCTGCAATTTCAGCGACAGAAAAAGCGCTTGGGCATGGTGGTCGATGAATACGGCGACATCCTCGGGCTGGTGGCACTCGAGGATATCCTCGAGGAGATCGTTGGCGAGTTCACCTCCAATCTCGTGGAGGAGAATGAGGAGGTCACCAGCCACGCCGATGGCAGCACGACCTGTTCAGGCACCGTCAGCATTCGAGACCTCAACAAGCAGCGCAAATGGGACCTGCCTACCGACGGCCCAAAAACGGTGAGCGGTCTGGCGCTGGAAGCGTTGGAAGCTTTCCCCGATGCCCGTACCTCGGTCCGGATCGCCGGCTACCAGCTGGATATCGAGGAAATAGCCAAGACTCAGATCAGCAGGATTCGGATTTGGCCCCTGGAGACCGAAGCAGCATCTGATGACGAGCGTCCCGAAGCCGGGTCACTGCACTCTTAGGGCTTGGACCGCCGCTGATCGATCGCAGCCAATATCTCTCGCTTGCGCTCATTGGGTGCAGAGAACCACTCAATAATCTCGTTGGCCGTACGATGACAGCCAATACAGACGTTTTCATTATTGAGCGAGCACACCTCAATGCAGGGGGATTTCACGGACTGCGTCAAGTCGCTCATCACCCCTCCTCAGCCTGGGCGGCATAGAACCCGCGAGCGAACCCGTCCAACTCACCCGCCTTAATCGCTTGTCGAATACCCACCATGTGCTTCTGATAAAACCGTAGGTTGTGAATGGTAGCCAACTGGGAGCCAAGAATTTCATTGCACTTGTCGAGGTGGGCGAGATAGCCCCGGGAAAAGTTTTCGCAGGTATAACAGTCGCAATGAGCGTCCACAGGCTCGGTGCTGGTCTTGTGTTTGGCGTTGCGCAACTTCAGCACGCCGGTACTGGTGAAGAGGTGGCCATTGCGGGCGTTTCGGGTGGGCATCACGCAGTCGAACATATCGATACCGCGCCTGACGCCTTCCAGCAGATCCGCGGGTGTACCCACTCCCATCAAGTATCGCGGTTTTTCCGCAGGTAAGTGTTCCGCCAGACCATCGAGCACTGCCATCATTTCGTCTTTGGGCTCGCCGACTGACAGCCCGCCCACGGCATAGCCATCAAAGCCAATGTCCGTCAGACCCTCCAATGAACGCAAACGAAGTTCCGGATACATGCCGCCCTGGACAATGCCGAACAGTGCCGCAGGATTATCACCGTGGGCCTGCCTGCTCCGCTCAGCCCATCGCAAGGAGAGCTGCATGGAGCGCTCCGCCTCCGCCTCAGTGGCGGGATACGGCGTGCACTCGTCAAAGATCATGACAATGTCACTGCCGAGGTCGCGCTGAATACGCATCGAAGTCTCAGGGTCGAGAAACACCTGATCACCGTTCACCGGCGATTTGAAAGCGACCCCCTCCTCAGTAACCTTTCGCAACGCATCCAGACTGAATACCTGAAACCCGCCGGAATCTGTAAGGATAGGCCCTTGCCACCCCATGAAATCGTGAAGGTCGCCGTGCGCCTTGATGATGTCAGTACCGGGTCTTAACCAGAGGTGAAAGGTGTTACCAAGAATGATCTCGGCGCCAATTTGGGTGATGTCCCGCGGCAACATGCCTTTGACCGTGCCGTAGGTGCCAACCGGCATAAACGCGGGGGTTTCCACCACACCTCGAGGAAAGTCGATCTGACCGCGTCTGGCCAATCCGTCCTGGTGGGATACGTGAAACTCCATCAGGCCCTGCGCTCTTTGGTCAGAAACATGGCATCACCATAGCTGAAAAAACGGTAGCGGTTTTCGATCGCTGTGCGATAGGCATGGCGGATGGTATCGGTACCCGCGAAAGCAGACACCAACATGATCAATGTTGATTCGGGTAGATGGAAATTGGTGATCATGGCATCCACCACATGGAAGTCCGCACCCGGATACAAAAAGATGTCAGTGTCACCGCTGAAGGGCTTCAATAGCTGTTTTTCGCCCGACAGTTGAGCGGCGCTCTCCAACGATCTCACGGCAGTGGTACCGACCGCGATCACCCTGCCGCCTCTTGCCCGGCACACCGCCACAGCATCGCAGCAGGTTTGATCGACTTCGATGTACTCGCTGTGCATGGTGTGGTCTTCGACATGTTCCGCGCGCACGGGCTGAAACGTTCCCGCGCCGACGTGGAGGGTCACCTCGGCCTTGGCAACGCCTACGGTGTCAAGTTGCGACAAAAGTGTTTGATCAAAATGCAGCCCTGCGGTGGGCGCCGCCACCGCACCATCCCGACTGCCATACAACGTTTGATAGCGATCGCGGTCTTCAGCCGAATCCTCCCGCTCGATATACGGCGGCAAAGGCATATGACCATAGCGGCGCATCATGCCTTTGAGGGTGCCCGTCTCGGGCTCGAGCACAAACAGTGCGCCCTCCCGGCCCAGCACCCTGAGTGCAAAATCGGACACATCACTCCCGGGGTCGGGGGTGATCAATAACAACGTGCCGTCGCGCGGACTCTTGCTGGCGCGGACGTGGGCCAATGCGCTGCCATCACCGCGGACCCGCTCAATCAGGATCTCTACCCGTCCACCCGTCTGCTTTTGGGCGAACAACCTCGCCGGAATCACCCTCGTGTTGTTAAAAACCAGCAGATCCTCGGCCGTGAGCAGTTGCGGGAGATCCCTGAAAGTCAGATGCGAACATGCCGCCGTGCTTGCATCAACCGACATAAGCCGCGAGGCGGCAGCGGCTTCTGCGGGATCAGTTCTTCGGGGAGTTCAAAAGCGAAATCGGCAGTTTTCATTGATTTGGGTTGGGATTCAGTGGTGAGAGCCAGTGGGGAGCTTTACGGGGTCTGAGCGTAAAAAAGCCGGCGTTGGCCGGCTTATTATTGCGATTCCCATTGGCGCCGCGTCACTTATCCTTCTCTTCACTCTCTTCTTCAGCCGCTTCTGAGTCGGCTTCGGGTTCTGCCTCTTCTGGCGCCTCTTCAGGTTCAGGCTCAGTTTCAGGTTCGGGTTCGGGTTCGGGTTCGGGTTCGCCAGCTTCGTCTGATGCATCGGCCTCACCTTCTGCGTCCTCTGCCGCATCATCCGCTTCAGCGGCCACCTCTGCCATCTCGTCGCCGCCATCTGCTGTGTCTTCAGACTCAGCAACTTCTTCCTTGGGGCTAGGCAGAGTGACTTTAATCAGATCCTCTTCGACGAGAATCCGTACCTTTTCTTCGCCGTTAACAGGCTTGCCGCTGGCATCCTGAACCGCGTAGCGGTCATCACCGCGCATTAAAATCTTGTACTCAGCCGTCTTCTTGATGAGTTTCATCGCCATATCTTTTCTCCCTGAAGATACTCAGATCCACCGGACCGACCGGGCGTGGCTCGGCTGAATCGCGCGGAAGTATACAGCACAGGGTGAAATTGCCTAGCCTCTCGTTGCCGCGGGGCTAGACGTTGGTATACTCCGCGCCCTCGTCTGCACGAGCCGGAGTGGTGGAATTGGTAGACACAGGGGATTCAAAATCCCCCGCAGGCAACTGCTTGCCGGTTCAAGTCCGGCCTCCGGTACCAGTAGGCTCTCCACCAGCCTGCAAACTCAGTATCCAAGCCACTATTGAAAGTGCTATCCAATAGAATAGGAACCTGAATGACGGGCCGCCAAACTGAATCGCCCGCTAATCGCACACCGCGCCGCCCCTGCACGGATCCTCTTCGCGCGGGCATAAAATCCCGCGTGTGAAGAAAAGCATCTAAATCGCAGTCCCTGCTCTGGTGCTACACTTTTTATACGATGTGGCTGCTGGTAAGTTGTGGCCTGGGGGGAAAATGGGTGCGTTCCTAGATCTGCTGGATGGTGTGCTCGACGCCGCCATGATGCTGTTAGCGCTGGCGATTCTCATGGCGCTCATTGCCGTGGTCGTGCTATACGTCATCGACGTCACTCAAAACAGCCAAGCAATTCGCAAGAACTACCCGGTCATCGGTCGACTCCGCTATCTGTTCGAACATCTGGGAGTCTTCTTCAGACAGTATTTCTTTGCCATGGACCGGGAAGAACTCCCTTTCAACCGGACTCAGCGAGCCTGGGTGGCGCGTGCCGCCAAAAAGCTCGACAGCACTATCGCCTTTGGTTCAACCAAACCGCTCAATCGCCCCGGCGATATCTTCTTTCTCAACAGCGCCTTTCCTCCCACCAAAGATGAGATCAAAGCGCACGTCTCAATGCCGACGATTTTCGGTGAGGGCTACGCGCGCGAGCCCTATGCTGCGCCCTCCCTTTTTAATATTTCAGCCATGTCCTACGGCGCGCTGTCAGGCCCCGCAATCGAGGCGCTCTCGATGGGAGCCGCGACAAGCGGCGTATGGCTGAATACGGGAGAAGGCGGGTTATCACCCTTCCATCAGACTGCAGCCTGCGATCTCGTGTTCCAGATCGGCACCGCGAAATATGGTGTGCGGGACGATGACGGCAATCTGGACATCGAGAAAATCAAAGGGCTCGCCGCAATCCCACAGGTAAGAATGTTTGAAATCAAATTGTCTCAGGGCGCGAAACCCGGAAAAGGCGGCATTCTGCCTGCAGAGAAGGTGACTGATCTGATCGCAACGACCCGCGGCATACCGCCGGGTGAGGACTCTATCAGCCCTAACCGTCACCCGGAGGTCACCGACGCTGACTCCCTGCTGGATTTGATTGACCGGGTCCGGACCGCATCGGGGAAGCCTACCGGCATCAAACTGGTTTTGGGGCAAACCGCGTGGCTTGGTGATTTTTGTGAGGCCATCCACGCCAGGGGGCTGGCGTCAGCACCCGACTTCATCACCTTGGATAGTGCGGATGGCGGCACAGGAGCCGCCCCCCAGGGCTTGATGGACAACATGGGGCTGCCCGTGGCATCCAGCCTGCCGCTGGTTGACGAAAAATTGACTTCCGCCGGTCTGCGAGAGCGCATCAAATTGATCGCCTCCGGGAAAATGATCAATCCTGCGGGAGTGGCTGCGGCACTATGTCTGGGTGCCGACGTGGTCTGCTCAGCGAGGGGCTTTATGTTCTCTCTCGGATGCATACAAGCCCTGCAATGCAATGAGAATACCTGCCCCACGGGCATCACTACCCATGATTCTAAACTGCAAAAAGGCTTGGACCCCACCGTCAAAGCCGATCGGGTCGCCAACTACGCGATCTCGATGCGAGAAGAGGTTGAGCTCATTGCGCACAGCTGCGGCGAACTGGACCCTCAAGCATTGTCACGGCAGCACGCCTTTGTCATCAACGACCAGGGTCAGCCTTCACCTTTAGCTACGCATTCGTCACCGTGAAACCCGTCAGCTCTTCACCACAGCTTCCGCGGATATCCCTGGCGCACTGACGGCTTGAGTAGGGTCAAGTGACTTTTCACAGAAACTTTGTCGTGCGCGGGAAGCGAATCATTACCGGGTGTATTACGCTCCCTGCCAACTTCCCTTGAACCCTCCCGATGCAAATAGAGTCTTTCACAGCACTTGCCAAAGCCCTGTTGCTGATAACGGGTTGCCTATGCGGCGCCTCGGCATCGGGGGCCGACTTTGACCTCGAGTTAGCGGCGGGCTACGCCTGGGATGACAACGTCGGCCTCGACGAACTGGAACGCGCGACGGGTGAGTCTGATGAGGTCACCACGCTGGAGATTCAGGGATCAGCCCTGTTCAGCTATCAGGATCGCGCGTCGCTGCGTGTTTCAGCCGGATTGGTTGATGACAGTTACCAAGAGTTCTCGCAGGTCGATAGACGCACCGAATCACTGGGGG
>CABYND010000024.1 GCA_902520195.1 Halieaceae bacterium | reverse complement strand
TAATAAGGAATGTTAAGTCGGCAAACATTGGATTTCTCCTGTCCTATTGTTTTTATATTTCGGCCGCCGCCCTGATACGCGTATCAATCGCCACCACTGGCATGACTCACTTGAGAGAACGAGAGGCCGTATAAACCTAACCGTATGTCATATGAAAATACTATGAAAAAAATATCAGCGCTTTTAATGGACGAATGTTTAGAATAGGTTTTTCTTATGCAAGGGCTAAAAATCGGCCCCGCTCAGATAACGTAGTCATATGAGACGCGACGATATGTTGACGGTAAAGGAGCTTTTGTACATTAAATTGGTAGCTCAGGAGCGGAGCTTCAGTAGCGCCGCAAAACGCGCGAAGATCTCTCAGCCCGCGTTAAGTGCAGCGATTGCGAAGGCAGAAGACAAGCTGGGGGAGTCGCTATTTTATAGAGACAGTCATACCGTTAATGCCACGGCAGCCGGCCGCTATATTGCAGAAAGGTCAGAGTACCTGCTCAATCAATTCGAGACCCTGACATCAGAGTTTGCCGACTTTAAAAACCGAGATACCGGAGCAATCCCTTTCGGCATCGGCGTCTCAGTCGCCGACACGCTGCTTAAGGACGCCATTGTTTCTTTCCAGCAGGAGAACCAGTCTGTTACGCCGAAGTTTCATATTGACTACTGGTACGAGCTTCGAGAAGCCCTGCTTAGAGACGATATCTCGTTTTTTATTGCCGCAAACCATGAGTTTGTAGAGGACAGAGAGCTGAGCACTGAAGACCTTTACGTCAGCGAAATCTGCTTTCACGCCCGGAAAAATCATCCACTGACCAAGAAAAAAATTTTGAGGTGCGCTGATCTGGTTGATTATCCCTTGCTCACCTACCGCACCCTGATAGCAAAAAAGCGGGTCAAAGAACGGCTGACAACTGAGAAACAACTGAGAGCTTTTCAGAAAAACTTTGAGGCCGGCACCCTTAATAGTATGCAGGGTACGCTCCCTTTTATTGAAGCGACGGACTATCTCGCCATGACTGAGCGCGGCTTCTACGACTCACAATCCCCGACGTCACAGATTCAGGAATTAGAGATCGAGGACTTCAGACTAAAGCTACAAATCAAGATTTGTTGGCGCGCAAAACACGTACTCTCTGCTCGCGAGCACGATCTGATCGACTGTTTCAAAAATGCCGCGGCGGCGCGCGCTCTACCCTGAATCACTTTTAGGAGCTGCAGGATGTCCATGGATCTGACGGAGGAAGACGCAACTTTTCGCGATGTCACCCGACGATGGGTGAATACCGAATGTTCGAAGCAGTACTGCAGAGAACTCGAGAGGCAGGAGCACATCTTCCCGCAGGAGTTGTGGGATAAGTTGTCAGCATTTGGCGCTCACGGGGTCGGCATTCCCGAAGAATATGGCGGACAAGGCGGCTCAATTGTCACGCAAACCCTGTTTGCTCGAGAGTTTGCCAGGACGGCGGCGGGAATAGGATGGGTTTGGGGCGTGACCTCTTTCTCCGGGGCAAAAACGCTGACCTTCTGCGGCAACGAGAGCCAAAAGAAGGAGTTCTTGCCCAAAATCGCTTCCGGAGAACTCCGAACGGCGATGAGTTATACCGAGGCCAGCGGCGGCACTGATCTTTTGGGCGGTTTACGTACGACTGCAGTTAAAGGCGATGGTGGTTGGATCATAAACGGTGAAAAAATCTGGAGTACTGGAGCCGGCACAGCGAATTATTTGCTGCTCATGGCGCGAAGCGACACGGAGGTGGCGAAGCGCTCTCGGGGTGTTTCAATATTTTTGGTCCCCACGTCCAGTGAGGGCATCACCATTGCCGAGATGCCAAAGTTGGGGATGCGGTGCGTCGGATCCTGCAGCGTGCATCTTGATAACGTCTTTGTGCCCGATGCCCTTCTGCTAGGAGAACCGGGCAATGGTTGGTATCAATCCACCAAGACGGTCAACAACGAGAAGCTGATCAACGCCGCCTTCTGTCTGGGCATGCTTGATGGCGTCATCGAGGATGCTTTGGAGCACATGAAGTCGCGGCAGGCATTTGGCAAGGTGATTGGAGAGTTTCAGGTCCTGCAGCACTATCTGGCTGACATGGCGATGTGGCAAACCCAAGGTGAGCTCTTGGTCATGCACACTGCTACGTTACAGGCTTCGGGCGCGCAAACCGCGACCGAGTCGACCATGGTCAAGGTTTTGTGCTCCGAATATGTGAGTAAGGCCGCGGACTTGGGGATTCAGATTCTGGGGGGTATGGGCTACTCGGCCGAGACCGATATGCAGCGATACTGGCGGGATTCAAGGCTGCTGCGAATCGGCCCTATCAGCAACGAAATGGCCCGCAACAAGATTGCAGAAGATCTGGGCTTACCGCGCTCGTTCTGAGGCTGCAGGGTGGAGATAACGGATTCCAGCAGGGTAGCGATCCTCGAGAAATTTCTGGATCTTGGCCGCTCCCGCGATATGGCCGCGCTGGAGGCGATGATCACCGAGGATATCCGGATTCAACAAGCACCCTCACTACCCTTCGGAGGCGTCTATGTCGGATGGGCCGGCTACCTTGACGTCACAGAGCAACTATTCGGCAGAATGCGCAAAGTGCATCTAGAGCTCATCGAAACCTGGGACGGACCGCAGCGCTCGCTCATCGCTCACTTTGTGCTGAACGCGGTCAGCAAGAGAACCCAAGAATCCATCTGCATGCCGTTACTTGAGAAATGGGAGTTTAAGGATGACAAGGTGGCCGCCATTACGCCTTTCTACTACGACACCCATCTGCTCTCGAGTCAACTCTAAGCGTCTAATCTAAAGCTCCATGCGGGAAAAGATGCTTTTTAGCGTCGGATAAAGCCGACTATAGGTTTGCTTGTAAATGTGGGAGTAGCATTCCGCGGCTTGTTGGTTTGGCTCTATACGCTCTGCCTCACCCACCATCGCCAGACACGCCCCTTCAACAGAGGTATACCAACCCACGGCCGCAGCACCCACCATCGCAGCGCCGCGGCCACTGGCCTCACAATCATCGTAACGCTCGACAGGCAGGTTCAGAACATCGGCCATAATCTGCGAGACCTGGTCACTCTGCGCACCCCCGCCAGAGAGGCGAATACGGGTAATAGGCGTTTTGGTCCTGCGTTCAATACGCGCTTTGCCGGCACTAAGCGCAAAGGCCAAGCCCTCGATCAGGGCCCGATAGACATGCGCGCGCGTATGAAAGTCCTTGAATCCGATAATGCTGCCCCTACCCTCAACCCCGGTCTCACCTAGAACGGGGTTCCAGAACGGTTGCAGCACCAGACCATCGGCACCCGGTTCAGTCCGCACCAATAGTTCATCGAGCAGTGTTTCCGCAGGAACACCGCGCTCTGCAGCCTGCCTTCGCTCAGCGTCGCCGAACTGCTCGAGGAACCAGCTGACCATCCAGAAACCTCTGAATACCTGAATTTCAGTATTGAAATTGTTCGGCAGGGCCGCTGGGTAGGCGGGCATAAACGGCACGACCTCCATGTATTGTGGCCGTGTCGTGTTGATGGTCGCGGTGGTGCCACAAGAAACGCTGGCTACGCCGGGCTCAAGCGCACCCACTCCAAGCACCTCACAAGCCTTATCGGCCCCTCCAGCAATCACCCGCACACCCTCAGGTAAACCGGTCGATTTGGCAGCGTCGGCGGTAACGACGCCCAGGGTGTCGCCCACCGCGACTAGTGCAGGCAGCATGTGGCGCTTGATGGCCATGCTGTGCCATTTCCAATCAGAGTCAGCACACCAGTCCTGTTTTTTGAAATCAAAGGGTACGTACCCTACCTGACTGCCAACGCTATCTTTGAAAACACCCGTCAGCCGGTAATTCAAATACCCGGATAGGAGCAAAAAGTGTGCGGTTTGCGCCAGCACCTCGGGTTGATGCCGCTCAAGCCAATTGGCCTCGGTTTCGGCCTCTAGGTTTTCGACGATCGAGCGGATGCGCAGCAGCGTGAAGAGCATCCGCCATAGCCAGGGCAGTCGCCCACGCGGCGGCGCCCGACGCTGGTCCGTCCAAATGATGGCCGGTCGCAGCGGCTGACCCAACTCGTCTAGGTTGATCACCGTGGCACGCTGAGTTGTCACCACGACCGCCGCGATCTCAGCTGGGTCAACGCCCTGAACCCATAACCCTTGGCAACTCTGACTCAGCAACGTCCAGAACCCCTCCACATCGTGCTCGGTCCAACCCGATTCCGGGTGCTGATAGTTCGAGATAAGTAGTTGATGTTTTGCCCGGCAGCGACCGCGTCGATCGTAGGCGAGGCACCTGACACTCTGCGTACCAAAATCGATCGCTAGAATCAGAGAGTGTTCGCCGACGGGAGATCCGTTCACAGATCAGGTGCTCTCATCAGGAGCCTCGGGTGGTAAAAGATTGCGGGGGTTGAGGAGACCCTGCGGGTCGATGGCCTGTTTGAGTTTTCGCAGCAACGCGAGTCCGTTCTCACCCAAGTCATGGCGCAGATAGTCGCGCCTGAGGCGGCCGGCGCCATGATGATGAGCGATACCGCCACCCGCGCTGGCGGTGGAAGTCAGCGCACGATCCCAGCTCTCTAGGTAGCGGGCGTCCATTGCCGAGGCATCTTCTGGCATGCAGGCAAAAGTGAAATATAGATTGATGCCCGAGCGGTAAACGTGGGAACTGTGTGCCGAAGCGTTAACGCAGTCCGGCACGGTCTTCAGTGCGGCGACGACATCCTCATAGATCGCGTCGATCTGACTCCAGGTACCGGACACCTCAATGGTGTCGGCGATCAAGCCCTGCTCGAGCAGGTCTCGCCACTCGGGCACATTATTACGATGACTCATCCACCCCTCGGCGGCCGCCGCATCAGCGGGGTCGAGGCCCAACTCGACCATGATCGACTCTACCGCGTGGATTTCGGCGTCCACTCGCGGAGCGGGCCCCTCATGTACCAATAAGATCAGGCACTGCTCGTCTTGCACGTAATCCGGGAACAATCTGGCTACTTCGGAGGCATCGTACTGGCGCATCACCGGTGGCCGCCAATCCTGCTGCACAATCTCGCGCTGGGCGCGAAATCCCGATGCCATATCGGCGCAGTACCAGGCGCTAAAGCGCTGGGTTTCTGGCTGTCGGCGCAGCGACAGAGTGACTGACGTGACCACGCCATGGGTGCCCTCCGCCCCCAATGCCAGATGCCGGAGATCCGGGCCGGCTGCCGCACGCGGCGCCTTGCCCAACGTCACGAGCTCGCCATCGGGCAGCACCATCTCGATGGCATAAACGATATCTTCGATGTTACCGTACGCGGTCGAAAATTGGCCCGAGGCACGAGTCGAAACCCATCCGCCGACCGAGCTGATACCGATCGATTGTGGCCAGTGGCCAATGGTCAGTCCTCGCGCTGCGACGGCCTCCTCCGCGACGAGTCCATTGATACCCGCTTCAACCGTGAGGAGCAGGTTCTCCTCGTCGATAGACAGCACCCGATTCATAGCGCTCATGTCGATGAGAATCTGATCGGGTTGCGGCTCAATACCTCCACAGACGCCGCTACCCAGACCCCAGGGCACTATGGCAACGTTGTGCTCCGCGGAAAAGCGCACCACTGCCTGCACCTCCGCCGAACCGCGGGGGCGCACAACGCAAGCGGGCGCATCCAACGCCTCTCCCCGCCAGTCCTGCCAGTGCTTTAGGCACCAACGGTCAAAGCGATATGCCGCAAGGGTATCGGCATTAACCGACACCTGCTTAGCGCCGAGCAGCTCAGCTAGCTGCGCGGCAATCATCAGCGACTCCTTGCCCTGTTACGTCGGATGAAAAACCCGCCCGACTCGCGCGATCAATATAGCGGCAGTTCTCGACCTCGATTGCTTTACGGGTGTCATCCCAACCCAGTAATCCAGCCATAGCGGCGGCGGCGTCATGCAGGACAGGTAAACCAGCGCCCTCATCAAACCATGCTCGGCTGCTGCGGCGTGCCCAGTAGTCCTCGAGTCGCAACGCACCCTCCTTCTGCACCGCGTGCTGCGCTTCCGCTTTCACCAGCTCATCGGGGCCAGTGCCGCCGAGAAGACTGGGCGCTTCCGCACCGTACAGACGCGCAAGCCTTTCTGCCTGAACATCACCGACTCCTGCCAGATCGCTGGCGAGCACTTCGGCGGCGCCTCCCGGTAATGGAACATCCGCCGTGGTGCAGGGCTTCGCGGTGAAGCCATGGTTCTCAATCACCGTATCAACAATGCGCTCGGCCATGGCGCGATGAGCCGATAATTTACCGCCGCCTACCGACAACAAACCGCTGGGCGAGGTCCAGACTTCGTCCTTGCGCGATAGCTCTTTTGAGGCACGCCCGGAGCCATCACCCACCAAGGGACGAATCCCCGACCACACTGAGACAATGCGGCCTGGTGAGAGACTTGCTTCGGGCATCGCCCTCTGAGTGGTCGCCAATAGATAACTCACATCCTGATCTGTCACCGGAGGCCAATACTCGTGCTCCGGGTGGTAGTCATCGGTGGTACCAATATAGGTGTACTGGCCCAATGGCACGGCGAATATGCGGCGCGCGTCCGGTGTGCGCATCACGACGGTATTGCGCACGGGTAAATCGGCGTGGTCAAACACCAAATGCACGCCCCGGCTTAGAGCCAGTCTGGGCGGCTGGGCCTGCTCCAAATCACAGACCTGATCCACCCAGGGCCCCGCCGCGTTCACCACCGCCCGGGCATTGATTGTCAGCTCGTGCGTCTCGCCCGGCAACGTTGACGCCGCATCGATACTGAATGTCTGATCCTTTCGGATATTGGTGGCCTTGAGATAGGTCACAGCTGTCGCACCGTGATCAATCGCAGAGCGCACCGTTGCCACGGTCAGTCGTGAGTCATCGGTCAAAAACTCGGGGTAGACCACCGCGCCGTTAAGTCGCGAGCGCTCGATCAGTGGCTCTTTTTCAGCGAGCTCTCCTTTCGACCAGACCTCGTGATAATCCGCTCGCTCAACGCCACCGAGGCGCTCATAAGCCCACAGCGCTGCTCTCAGCATGAGCTTGCTACGCACGCTGCCGGTCGGAATCACATAAGGCGTTTTCTGCGCGAGATGAGGTGCGATCCGGTGCAGTGTGGCGCGCTCGGAGGCGGACTCTTTGACAACCGCCACGTCACCTGCCACGAGGTAGCGCAAACCGCCATGAATCATTTTAGAACTGCGACTCGAGGTGCCGCTGGCCAGATCCTGGGCTTCAATCAGTGCCACAGACAGACCCCGCATGGCGGCATCTCTGGCTACGCCGGCTCCAGTAATCCCGCCACCGATCACCAGCAGATCTAGGCACTGATCAGACAATGCCCTTAACGACATTGCTCGGTCGGTTTGATCGAAACGATGCGCAGCCATACTCACCCCCATACCTCGTATTCTAGCGGGTGTCAGCGATTAATTTCTGGCCTGCGCCGGCCTCTTCGACTGTTTGGCCGTGCTGCACAGACGGGTGACCGCCTACCCACACGCTGTGGATGCCCGCAGGTGGCGTAAAAGGCGCCTCATAAGACGCGGTTGCGGCAACCGTAGCGGGGTCAAAAACAACGATATCCGCATCAGCACCCACTGCTATCCGCCCTTTTTGCGCGAAAGCAGGTGCAAACGTCTCCAGTCGCTGTGCCGGGTAGAGGCTGAGACGCGCGATCGCATCACTTAGGCTCAGAAGGCCTTCATCACGGACGTATTGTCCCAGTATTCGGGTTGAGGTGCCTGCGCCATTGGGCACCACTTTGCGGTCATAACTGAGCAGCGGCATGGCATCGCTGGCCACCATCACGTGGGGCCGCTTGATGGCCCGGCGATTCCAGTCCTCGCGAATATAGTGGTGCATCGTCTGGCCATCGGGTCGGATTTTCCGGAAGGCCTTGAATGTGTCCTCTGTTAGCCATTCCCCGGTCTCGGCCCACTGCACATCGCTATAGTCGATCGCAAAAATCTCGCGCCAGTTGCGGGAAAATACGTCAGACGAAATCGCAGCCGAACCTGAGGTCCAGGGAAACATTTCCGTCGTGACATCTACACCGCGCGCCCGCGCGCCATCAATCTTGTCGAGCCAGTTATCTACACCGCTCATCGCACTCGCATTAAGGTGGCAAATGTGGACCGCTGCCCCGTGTCGCTCTGCCGCCGCAATCACCTCGAGCAGACCAGCCGGGTCGCCGTCGATACCGCGGCGAACATGCACAAACACCGGCACCTCGTGGCGCGCGGCGACCGCGAAGATCATATCGCGCTCGGCATCATCCACTGCCCGCGTCATGTAATCGAGTAAGAATCCGATGCCCAAGCCACCCGCATCCAGCTCCATCTCGAGCATGCGCTCAATTTGCTGGCGTTGGGCGACGGTGGCGGTCTTAGTAAATGCGCTGCCCGACATATCGAGCTTGCCTGTCGCGGCCAGCGCTTTCAGCGCATCGGGGTCGACGACCTGCATGCGGATCCAGGCGTGCCCGACCGAGGCTCCAAAGTGCGTGAGCGGCGCATCGCCCAGCTGCTGACCAAAACGCGCGATGGGAAATCCACCCGCCTCTAACTCTAGTACCGTCGTCACACCATCCAGTAATTCAAGCGGATATCCCGCCGTTGCCACGCTATGGGAATGCAGATTAATGAAGCCGGGGCTGACTACCAGTCCGCGCGCATCCACCACAGTTTCAGCCTTGAGGGGAGTCTCGCTGATCGCCGCGATCTTGCCGGCCCGAATACCCACAGACCGCACAGCGTCCAACCGACTCTCCGGGTCGATCAGCCTGCCGTTATTAATCGCGACATCGTAGGGCTGCGGCGCCTGACCACAGGCAACGAGCAACAACAGGCCCGTAGCAATGAATGCTCTGGCGAGCCAAGTCATAGAAAGTGGAGCGAGATAAAAAGAGGGCACCACAGAACGTTGTGAGTGCATAGCGACTGCCCGGATACGCAAATTCGCCCGCTTTCAAGAAAAGACAGGCTTGGGGAGTAGGTAATGGTCCAGCAGCATGATTGGGAAGATCGCCATCAGGTAAACGATGGAAAAGCGGAACATCTTCATCGCGTCGCTGTTTTTCATGGTGCGCAGCAAAATCCCTGCCTGATAGATGAAAATACCGCCCAGCGCAGACGCACCAATCAGATAAATCCAACTGCTAAGCCCTGTGGCCACCGGCAACAAAGACGCCACAAACAGCATCAGGGTATACAGCAGGCTGTGCACGGCTGTGTAGCGACTGCCGTGGGTGACGGGCAGCATCGGAATCTCCACCTTCGCGTATTCTTCCTTGCGGGCAATCGCCAGCGCCCAGAAATGAGGCGGCGTCCACGCAAAAATAATGAGCACCAGCAGGAGCGCGTGACCATCAACTTGATCGGTGACTGCCGTCCAACCCAGCAGGGGAGGCATCGCGCCGGCCAGCCCACCGATCACAATGTTTTGGGGTGTCGCGCGTTTGAGGTAAAGGGTGTAAATAAAGGCATATCCAACTAGGGAAGCCAAAGTGAGCCAGGCGGTCAAGGCGTTAACCCAGTTCAGCAGCACCAACATTCCCAAAGTGCCCAACACACACGCAAAAATTGCGGCGCTTTGAGAATCAATTTTGCCTTTGACAATGGGTCTTCCGGAGGTCCGTGCCATCACCGCATCGACATGTTGATCCGCGAGATGATTGATCGCGGCCGCTGAACTTGCGCACAGTGCGATCCCGACACTCGCAAAGACCACGACGTCAACCGGCACGGCGCCGGTGGTGGCCATGCACATCCCAACGATCGCCGTCAGGATCATCAGCCAAACCACATTGGGCTTACACAGCTCGTAATAATCTCGCCAGGTGGCGCGCTCTGTCAGGCTGGATTCCATTAAAAGGGTCGACTCGTTGTAGTTTGTAGTAAGGGTTTTCTGCTCCCCATGTTACTGCATGACATGCCACACCGCGCCCTCGCAGCGCACATTTGCTCTGGCAATATTGACTCGGACGGGATGGATTGGTCAGACTCAGCCGCAAAAGCATAAGGGGCAGGATCCGACGTGAGCAGCATCACACGGGAAAAACTCATGGCAGCGGTGCTGGTTGCGGCGGCATTAGTCGGTACCGCGCTGGCGGTGTCGGGGTATTGGGCTCTCTGGCAGTCCCGTACCACTGCTGAAGAACAATTTATGCCGGCTCCACTCGTTGCCTTCCCGGAACGCAGACGGCTGGCAGAATTTACTCTGGTAGACGATGAAAAGGGGGTCTTCGACCTCAAATCTCTCGAGTCTCGATGGTCATTCATCTTCTTTGGTTTCATGTTCTGCCCTGACATCTGTCCGACCACCTTGTACGACCTGTCCCAAGTGAAGCAGGAGATTGTTGCGCAAGGGATCAGCGAATCCGATATACAGTTTGTCTTCATCTCCGTGGATCCGGCCCGGGATAAGGCGGCGCAGATTCAACGGTACGTTCAATATTTTGACCCTGCTTTCCTCGGCGTTACCGGCTCAATTGGCCAGCTCACTAACCTTACCCGACAACTCGGAGCGCCGTTTCGTGCGGAACCGGAAACAGCAACGAATGTCTATGAAGTGACACATTCGAGCGCCGTGTATCTGGTGGATCCGCTCGGCCGATACGCGGGCATCATCAGCCCGCCTTTCGTGGCCTCAGAGGTGGCGGCACAGTTCTCTCAACTCTACCGCACAAATAAGGCGCCCCAGCTAGCGCTGCGACGTTAAGGCTATGGCCTACTCCTGCTTGTCCGCGTGAACCGTATCGACCCGGTCCGGCACGTCGAGGTTGTGGTCTACCAATACGTAAGCAAAAACATACATAAACACCGTGAGTAACAAGAACACGATGATGTGTGTGGTGTAGTTGGTGCCTTCTGTCTTCTGGCCACCCATTGCTGCTACCTCTCTTCAGTCGTCCTAGACGAATTGCTTCAGTGATGCGGGGACGCGGGTGCCGCGATGATGAGTTCTTTCAGGAAATACACACCACGCTGAAAGAAGGTCCAATCGGCCTCCAGAGAGCCGATTGCGACCAACGTCAATAAAAGCGCTGGCGGTACCAAAATGAAATACACCATCGCCAGCCGCTCCCACACCATGTGCATAAACACCGCGATAATCAGGCCGGCCTTTAACACCATGAAAAAGAGAATCAGGAACCAACGCATGTAGCCTTGCACCTGATAATAATCCACGGCATAGGACATAGCGCTCAATACAAAAAGTAAAATCCAGATCTTGAAGTAGATCCCCAGCGGGTGCTGTATGGCCTCCTCCTCTCGGATGACCGGCGCTTGGCCGTCAGCTGTATGGTCCATGGTTTACCCCCTTACCAGAGATAGAAAAATGCGAAGATAAAGACCCAAACAAGGTCAACGAAGTGCCAGTAAAGCCCGAGGATCTCAATCTCTTCGTAGTTGCCACCGCGCTTGGTGAACCAACCTGGCGTCTGGTCATCGAGGTGCCCCTTGGCCACTTTGTAAGAAAAGATGAACAGAAAAATCACACCGATTGAGACATGGAAGCCGTGGAAGCCGGTTACCATGAAAAACACTGAACCGAACTGTGCAGCGCCCATCGGGTTACCCCAAGGGCGAACCCCCTCCTCAAAAATCAACTTGCTCCACTCGAACACCTGCATGCCGACAAAGGTCGCACCCAAGAGCGCCGTGACAAACAGCAACCAGAAGGTCACCCACTTGTTCTTGCGATAACCATAGTTCACCGCAAGTGCCATCGTGCCCGACGATGTAATTAACACAAAGGTCATGATCGCGATCAGAATCAGCGGGATCGGCGCCCCGCCGAAGCTCAGCGCGAAGACCTCGCTGGGGCTAGGCCATGGCTCGAGCGTCGACATACGCACCGTCATGTAAGAGGCTAAGAAGCAGCCAAAAATGAAGGTGTCGCTGACGAGGAAGATCCACATCATCGCCTTGCCCCAGGGCACTCCCTTGAACGCGCGCTGATCCGAACTCCAGTCATCAAAGAAGCCTGCTAAGCCGGGCTTCAACTCCAGTGAATCCGATGCCATTGTCTCCGTCGACATGGTCTCCTCCCCCTCTAAATAAAGCCGCAGATCCTGAGCAGGATCTCGAAATTGTTACCTGTGAACAGCAAGCCGAACACCACCAACCAGACGCCCAGCAAGTAGTGCCAGTAGAGCGCGCAGTTGGATACGTTGTGCTCCATCGCACGCACATCCGACTGCCCGAAAGCCCGGCTTATTGCGCGTACCAGCGCGATCATGCCCCCCGCCATATGCAGTCCGTGGATGCCCGTGATCATGAAAAAGAAACCTACCGACGGGTTGCTGAAATCACCGAGCACCATCGAGGTCAGCTGCTGCCAGGCAACAAGCTGGCCGGCCAGGAAAAGCACCGTCAGCACACCAGCCCCAACCAGTGCGCCGCGCACCCAATGAACGTTGTCCGCACGCGCCCATATCAACGCCGCCTGAAGGCACAAACTGCTCAGTAGCAGCAGACCAGTGTTTGCCCAGAGCAGGCTGATCTGCGGCGTAGGCTGCCAATCCTGATAAAGCATGCGGCCACCGTAGGCCACGATCATGAGCATGAAGAAAATGCTCACCACGCTCAGGAGCACTTTGAGTGCAGAGCGCCGTGAATTCAGTGCGATCTCCGCCCCGGACAGCCCGGGCGCGATCGGCCCGGTGTCGGCAATCCAGGGCTGTTCAGTAAAGATATTGCTCATTGTGCGCCCTCTGCCTGTGCGTTACGTGGCGGCACATTTTGGGGAATGAAGTCGTCCTCAACCCCCGGCACGCTGTAGTCATAGGCCCATCGGTACACGCATGGCAGTTCCTTACCAAAATTACCGTGTCCTGGCGGTGTGGTCTCGGTCTGCCACTCGAGGCTGGTCGCATTCCAGGGATTGCCCGGCGCCTTTTTGCCGTTAAAGGCACTGACGATCAGGTTGTAAAGGAAGACGATCTGTGCGACGCCCACCACCAGTGCTGCGATGGTGATACTTGCATTCACGTTCTGCGCCGAGTCCGGCAGGAAGGTGGTGCCTGTAATTTCAAAGTAGCGACGCGGCACGCCCATGATGCCCAGATAGTGCATAGGCAGGAACACCAAGTAGGAGCCAACAAAGGTCACCCAGAAGTGGAATCGCGCCATCCCCTCGTGGTACCAGCGCCCCGTGATTTTGGGATACCAGTGATAGATCGCACCGCAGACCACCATGACCGGCGCCACCGCCATTACCATGTGGAAGTGCGCCACCACAAATAGTGTATCGGACAGCGGCATACTCACCGTCGCATTGCCGAGGAAGAGCCCTGTCATCCCGCCATTAATAAAGAACAGCAGGAACGCGATTGAGAACAGCATCGGAATGGTGAGGTGGATATTGCCCTGCCAGAGCGTCAGTACCCAGTTGTAGACCTTGAGTGCTGTGGGCACCGCGATTATCAGGGTAGTCGTGGCGAAGAAGAAGCCAAAATAAGGATTCATCCCGCTGACATACATATGGTGTGCCCATACAACAAAGCTCAGCGCACCAATGATGACGATCGCCCAGACCATCATGCGATAACCAAAAATATTCTTGCGCGCGTGGATGCTAATGAGATCAGACACAATGCCGAACGCCGGCAGCGCAACGATGTAGACCTCGGGGTGGCCAAAGAACCAGAACAGGTGCTGAAACAACAAGGGGTTGCCGCCAACGTGCTCGGCCTCGCTACCCATGGTCATGATCGCCGGCATAAAGAAGCTGGTGCCCAGCAACACATCCAGTGACATCATAATCGCGCTCACAAAGAGCGCCGGGAAGGCGAACAATGCGAGAACAGTTGCAACAAAAATACCCCATACCGTGAGCGGCATGCGCATCAGTGTCATACCGCGGGTTCGGGCCTGCAGGATAGTCACCACGTAGTTCAAACCACCCATGGTGAAGCCGATGATGAACACCGCCAGAGAGGCGAGCATCAACAGTATCCCCGCCTCGGAACCGGGCGTGCCTGGCAGAATCGCTTGCGGCGGATACAGTGTCCAACCGGCTCCGGTGGATCCCCCGCCGACAAAAAAGCTCGCAGCGAGCAACAACACCGCAGTGAAGTAGACCCAGAAACTGATCATATTCAGCCACGGGAACACCATGTCTCGGGCACCAACCATTAGCGGGATCAGATAGTTCCCGAATCCGCCGAGGAACAAGGCCGTCAGCAGGTACACCACCATGATCATGCCGTGCATGGTGACCGCCTGGAGGTAATAAGCAGGGTCAATAAAGGTGAAGGTATTCGGCCAGGCCAGCTGCAATCTCATGAACCATGAAAGCACCAGCGCCACCATTCCAATGGCGATAGCCGTTGCCGCGTACTGGATCGCGATGGTCTTCGCGTCCTGTGAAAAAACGTATTTCCCCAGCCAAGTCTTGGCATGGTAGAGCTCCATCTCCCCCACTTCGGCGGGGCGAACAAAACTCGTCTCGTCGTGTGCTATGTGTTCCATCGTATTCTCCGGACTAATTCTGCTGCGCCAGCGTGACCGGCTGCTGTGGGTTTTCGAGGGTAGAGATGTAAGCCACCATGTCTTCGATAGCTTGATCATCCGTCATGGTATTGGCGACCAATCCCATCTGAAGCCCGTAGAGGTCGTCAGCGTGGCGGCCGCGAATACCGTCGCGGAAATTCTTGATCTGGGACGCGAGATACCAATCCTCGAGCCCCGTCAGCGCGGGCGCGTTGACAGTCCAGACACCCTGACCGAGCTCGCCATGGCACTGCGCACAGGTGGACTCATATAGCGCCTGAGATTTGCTTGGGTCGCCTGACGCGCTGGGCTCGTACCGCTCCACCGCGGCAGCAAGCCCTGTATTGGCGTTGCCATCGAATTCGGGCTGACCCGATAAGGTGTCGATGTAGCTCACCACATTATTTATCGCGGCGGCATCGCCCAACATCATCGCCATCGGCGCCATGGTTCGGCCCCAGGTGTCGTCCTCATGAGTGCCGCGCACGCCACGTTTGAAGTGGCGCAACTGCCGCTTCATGTACTCACTATCCATGCCGGCCAGTCGCGGGGCATGCATCGCCTTGTTGCCTTCGGCATTCACACCGTGGCACGAACTACATACTGCATAGCCGGCCTGCCCCGCCACCAGATCAGTACTCAGTTCAGCTTGAGTCTCCGCGAAAGTGGGCTGGTCCGCCAGCCACGCCGCATAGGATTCCTCGGTGTCGACGATCACGCGACCCCGCATCGCGTAGTGACCTACCCCACACAGCTCCTCACAGAGCAAGTCGTAGCTTCCAGGCTCCTTAGGCTCAGCCCATATGTAGGTTACCTGACCAGGAACGAAATCCATTTTCACGCGGAATTGGGGGACGGTGAAGTTGTGCAGCACGTCAGTTGATCTGAGCAAGAAGGTCACGGGCTGATCCACCTTTAGGTGCATCACCGGGTCATAAACGATGACATCATCCTGACCAAACGGGTCAGAGGGATCGATGCCTAGCGGGTTCTCCTCCGAGGTATGGCTAACCGCTACTGCACCTAGCTGACCATCCTCTCCGGGGAGCCGGTATGACCAGTTCCACTGGCGAGCCAGCACCTCAAGCTGCATGGCATCATCCGGCGGCGTCACGACGTCTTTCCAGATTAGTAGCCCCGGTGCCAGCATCGCCGCGATGCCCACCGTGGTGAGGCCTGTGAGCCACGTCTCCATCTTGACGCTCTCGGGCTCGTATTTAGCCCGACGGCCTTCCTTGTTTCTAAATTTGATGACGCAGTAAGCAATAAAAGCGTTACACAGCACGAACCCCAGCCCTGTGACAACAAACGTCAGGGTGACCGTGTCGTCCATCGAGGACCAGTTAGACGCTATCGGTGTGAAGTACCACGGGCTGAGGAAGTGGAATACCACCGTCCCCAAAACCAAGACGAGCAATACAATTGCAGCAAACATAGTTTATCTCTCGCACCCAGTGCAAAAATTGGGCACCAACGCCCCCCCAGTACACGACCATCAGAGTAAGAAATTACCGCTTACCGCTTTCTTCTCGTGATGTGCCGATACTCCCTATTGGTGGCTGTACTTTGCAGCCGCGTTATTGTTGTTGTTTATTCGGACGGCCCTGAAAAATCAGCGCCCAGTTCCGGAACCGCTCCCAATTGCGAAGCAACAGCATCAGCGCCCGGGTGTGTGTCACCTCGGTGCCAGCGCGCTCCAACTTGGGATGTTGTTTTAAAACTTTTTTCAGTTTTTTCTGATCGTCCCGATCGGTCTCAACAAAAAGCACGTGCCGGCCTTGAGCCAGCGCTTTTTCAAATCGGGTGAAATGGACATTGGGGGCCTGCATGCCAATGAAACCGGCCTCCCAGGTCGCAAAGCCAAAGCCGATGATGGCCAAAAATACAAAGGGGACCCAGCCAACCTGCGCCGCAATGCCCGAGAAGTGTGCCACCAGCAAAATGACGCCTGCCACGGCCAAGCCCAGTACCGCGCCGATCTCACCGGAGTGGATGACATCGGTCTTCATAAAACTGGCCACGCGATTGACGTCGTGGTTGTCGAGACCAACGTCGTCATTACTGAGCAAATAGATCTGGGGACGGGCTATGCCGCCACCTTCGAGGTCGCGCTCAATCTGAACCAGATCGTCCAGATCGTCACTAATGTAGTAGAAGCGCTTCATGAGCCCTCCTCTTTATTATATTCCCCCCCAGCCTCGACCTTTAGCAGCTCGCTGGCTGGACTGATTTTCCTGCTCGGCCTCTATGTGCCTTTGTGCTACCCGACTCACATTCCCCGACGCGATCGTTGACAGCAGACGCAGAAAAACTACCCCACCGGCCTAAGTATAGTCCCGTGATCAAGGGAAAGAAAGGCGTTTCAGTCAGTGAATGGCGGCCATCACTGGCGGGAATTTTGCAGATTCAGGGCACTCTGAGTGGGGCTTTTTCAAGAAACTGACTGAGCGGATCCACGCGATATTCGCCGAAGGGGGGAATGTCGCAATAGCCAATCGAACGGTACAAAGCGTCTGCCTCAGGCTGATAAATACCCATCTCCAGTCGAGCACAGTCGATACCCTCGGCCACAATCACAGCCTCGATGGCGCTCATTAGTGCTCGGGAGAGACCGCGTCCACGATGGGTCTCTTGCACATACAGCCGCTTAATTTCCGCATACCCCGCCTCGCGATAGAAACGCGCTGCCACACAGGCAATACACTCACCGACCTCGCTACCGGACTGCAGTTCATCCGTTTTAGCCGGCTCATCAGCGGTCTCAATGATCGACGACATAGTTGATGAGATGAAAGCTCCGAGAAAGACCGCGTCACCGGCCCGCAGGCTCTCGCTACTGACCAGATGATTACTCTCTGCGGGGTATAGGGAGGCCATGTATTGATCGGAGAGCACCAGCAGATGATCTGCCTCTGCACCCACTACCGGTGCCAATGAAATGCCCACACTGTCGGAGCCATGTTCATGTTGGCGGGCATCTTGATCCATTTAAAGGACCTTATCATGCACTCAGCAACCCCATATCCTGCATGGCAGAGTTTCGAGAGTGAGCGCCTAACCTCGTGAAAGTCCCGTAACGAAGGCTAAAGCCCGCGCGTGACAATGTGCATCTCATTCCAGCAACGATTCATTGGTGAATGATGATCAAAACCAACGCACCATGCCGATCAATCCCGCTACCGCGTAAAAAACTGCAGCAGTAAGATACCCCGATGTCCACCGAGATAAGCCTAGCCGCCAATCGAGATAGCGGAGACGAAGAGCAACACGAAGCCGAGGAATTCCAGCCCCGCATTGGACGCCACAAATAGCGAGTAAACGTTGGCGGTGATCACACCGGACCACTCGAGGACTTTCAGATTCATCGTCGCAGTGATTTGCCTCCTGCGTGCCCGGGCTGGGCGGGCGCGAGTATGCCGCGAATTGCGACGGCGGCATAGCGGGTGCCGGCGGATAAGCGCATTGCACAAACCGCGCTGATCCAGGCCAGTATTGGCCCCGCCATGACCACCGCCTCGGGTTCTATCGCGGTCATTAATGTGACCCCGAATCAAATCCGGGGGCAAACCATGGCGGTCTATCTGTTGACGATCTCGCTACTGGGCCTATCGCTGGAACCCACCGCCGTCGCCTTGCTCACAGATTATGTGTTCAAGGATCCAGCGATGATCGATTGGTCCATCAGTTGCGTGGTGATTGCCTCATCACTGTTTTCCGCCATCATGTTATGGCGCTGCCTCCAACCCTTCGCCGAGGGCGTGCGGGAAACGGTAAACTAGTCAGACGCACATTGATTCAATACCAGTGGCAACCCTGACGACGTGACAACACTCTCTCAATTTCTGCAGTCTCGCTGGTACTGGCTGGCCCTGGCCCTGTTCGGTATCGCCCTGCTGGGTGTCGCTCTTCACTACCAGTACGCGCTAGGTGATGAGCCGTGTCAGGTGTGTATTCACGCGAGACTGTGGGTGGTCGCCTTCACTTTGGTCGCCCTCATCGTGCTGGTCACACCGCAAACCTCGCTGCTGCGTGTTGTGGGAAACGTGGGTGTGCTCATCGCCGGTGCGGGACTTTTCGAGCGCGCCCGGTACCTGTATCGGCTGGAAAACGGCGTCGGGGACGGTAGCTGCCAGTTTCAACTGGGCATGCCGGACTGGTTCGCCGTTGATCGATGGATGCCCTGGCTGTTCGAGGTCCGCAATCTCTGCTCCTTCACGCCACAGATGCTATTCGGCCTGAGCATGGCAGAGACCTTGATGGGGGTGGGGGCTGGGGTATGCCTAGTGGCAGTGTGGACCGTCGCGATGGATATTAGACGCTGACAGTACCTAGCACTCGATCAAACTGACCGGCACCTCAAGCACATTGATCGCCAACCCGCCGCGGGCGGTCTCTTTGTACTTATCTTGCATGTCACGACCCGTGTCGCGCATCGTTTTGATCACCTGATCGAGTGAAACGAAGTGCTCTCCGCTGCCACGGAGGGCCATCCGCGCGGCACTGATCGCCTTCACCGCACCCATCGCGTTCCGCTCAATACAGGGCACCTGCACCAAGCCACCGATCGGGTCACAGGTCAGGCCCAGGTTATGCTCCATTGCAATTTCTGCGGCGTTCTCCACCTGAGCAGGGGTGCCGCCCAAGGCATCGGCCAGAGCGCCTGCCGCCATCGAGCAGGCCGAGCCGACCTCACCCTGGCAGCCAACCTCGGCGCCCGAGATTGAGGCGTTGATCTTGTAGAGGATGCCAATTGCGCCCGCGGTCAGCAGGAAGCGGCAAACGTCCTCATCGCTTGCGCCGCGGCAGTGGTGCAGGTAGTACTTTAGTACGGCAGGAACAATCCCGGCCGCGCCATTGGTGGGCGCCGTCACAATCCGCCCGCCGACCGCATTCTCCTCGTTCACTGCCAAAGCATAGAGCGTGACCCAGTCCATGGTGTTCAGCGACTCATCCCCAAGGGAATCTCCTTGGCTCTTCAGCTGACGATACAACTGCGCAGCCCGTCTTTTGACCTTAAGGCCGCCTGGCATGATTCCTTCTGTGCGGCAGCCTCGTTCGATACAGGCCTGCATGACCTCCCAAAGCGCGAGTAGCCCGCTACGCACTTCCGCTTCGCTGCGCCAGGCCAGCTCGTTGGCCAGCATCAGCGAGCTAATGGAAAGACCGTGCTCCTTGCACAATGCGAGTAGCTCCTCGGCGGTGGAAAACGGGTATCGCACCGGCGTAGGGTCATCCACCACCACGTCACCACCGCTCGCTGACTCGTCCACCACAAATCCGCCGCCCACAGAGTAGTACACCTTAGTCTGGAATGCCTCGCCCTGCTCGTCATAAGCCGTGAAACACATGCCGTTGGCATGAAAAGGCAACGTCTCAGTGCGGTGCAAGATCAGGTCGTCGCGGTAATCGAAGGCAATCTGGTGCGTGCCCAGCAGCGTCAGGCTACCGTGTTCGCGCGCGGCGGCAACGCGCGCGTCAATGCCGTCGATATCGACCGAGTCGGGGGCCTCGCCCTCTAATCCCAAAATGATGGCCTTAGGGGAGCCGTGGCCGGCACCCGTGGCCCCAAGTGAGCCATACAGCTCAGTGGGCACGCGATAACAGCGACTCAAGGTCCCGGTTTCCTGAAGCGCTACTGCAAACATCCGCGCGGCGTGCATGGGGCCGACGGTATGAGAGCTGGAGGGACCAATACCCACCTTGAACAGGTCAAATGTACTGATAGACATGGGCTATAGCTGGTTCGGGCGTGAAACGGGCAGTGGCGGAGTGTAGCGCTTAAAAAAATGCCCGCGTCACGCGAATTTATCGTCATTAGAATATGTGCCTTCTACGCTGCGACACACCTGAATGGATCGGTAGCGAGAGTGATCTCGTCAGGCTCAACTAGGAGTTCATTCGGAGCTGATAGCGGCTCGCTGAAGACTGATAGCCTCAGATCTCTGATGGCTCCGCATGAAACCGGCAATATCGCGTGCCTGCAGGGGCTTGAGAGCGAGTTTCGCCCCTCGCGGCGGTTGCGTTGTGCGCTGTCTCGCTTATCATGCGCGATCTTTTGACTGATGCAAGGCCCTTCAGCGGCAGCGCCGCACGGCCTGTGGACCATGACTATGAGCACTCCCACCAAAATCTATCTTGACGAATCGGAGATGCCGACGCGTTGGTATAACGTCGTCGCAGACCTCCCGGAGCCACCGCCACCGCCGCTGCACCCCGGCACGCACCAGCCGGCGACAGGAGACGACTTCGCTGCTCTGTTCCCTAAAGCATTGATCGAGCAGGAAATGTCGGCTGAGCGCTATATCGACATCCCAAGAGATGTGCTCGATGTGTATCGACTTTGGCGCCCGAGCCCACTGTTCCGCGCACACCGCCTTGAGCAATTACTCGATACCCCGGCGCGCATTTACTACAAGTACGAGGGTGTTAGCCCAGCGGGTTCTCACAAACCCAATACCGCGGTGCCGCAGGTTTGGTACAACGCGCAGGAAGGCATTCGTAAACTCACCACCGAAACCGGCGCAGGCCAATGGGGTAGTTCCCTCGCGTTCGCTTGCGCCCAGTTCGGTTTGGAGTGCGAGATCTGGCAGGTAGCTGCTTCATACAGAGCCAAGCCCTACCGCCGCACCATGATGGAAATTTGGGGTGGGCAGGTGCACCCAAGTCCCTCCCACGTTACCGACTACGGTAAGCAACTACTCGCGCGCGATCCGAACCACCCAGGCTCGCTAGGGATCGCGATTTCAGAGGCCGTCGCCGAAGCAGTGGAGGACTCCACCATTCGCTACGCGCTGGGTAGCGTGCTAAATCATGTGTTGCTCCACCAAACCATTATTGGCGAGGAAGCCCTGCTGCAGTTGGCGAAAGTCGACGAAACGCCCGATGTGCTGGTGGGATGCACAGGCGGCGGCTCCAATTTTGGTGGTCTGGCCTTTCCGTTCCTGCGCGAGAAGCTCGCGGGCAAGATGAACCCGACGATCCGATGCGTTGAGCCAGCGGCCTGCCCCACGCTCACCAAAGGCGAATACCGCTACGACTTTGGAGACACTGCAGGCCTGACGCCGCTAATGAAAATGCACACGCTCGGTGCGTCGTTCATTCCCGAACCGATCCATGCCG
>CABYND010000023.1 GCA_902520195.1 Halieaceae bacterium | reverse complement strand
ATCGCACGAACCGATGCTTGATCAGCAAACCATCCGGGAGCAGCACCCGAAAATGCAGCTGGTGTCCGTCCCACCAGCACTGCTCGGCACCGAGCAGGCTGGGCACCGACTGCGCGCCCGCCAGCTCGCAACTCAGGGCGAAACTGTTCTCTCGCTCAATGCGCACGCGCCGAACGTCCTGATACACCTCAAGTAGCTCTGGCTCAGTGACAAGCTCAGCCATTTTGGCCACGGCCACCAGCGTTTCTAAATCTCCCATTGGTGGACCTTGATAGCTCGCACCGCGCTCCGCCGCCTCGCGTCGGCGCCGAAGCTCTCGCTGCACCTCTCGAAACGAGGCATTGAGTTGGGTTTGCACGCTGTCGCTGCGGGCGTAATCCACCTCCCAATGACCCGACAGATCAGGGAGCGGACTGTCACCATGGGAAGTCGGCATCGTCGCGGGCTCGCTCGCACAGCTAAACAAACAGAGTGCGAGTGCGCTGATAGCGGCCCTCGGTACCGCGCCCTGCAATATATCTTTAATCGTCGTCAGCACTCTCGCTGAGCGCTGCCCCAAACGTTGAAGCCCGCAATGCGCGGGGTGCCGGGCAGATACATCTGATCGAGCGCCTGGATCCCGAAGCCCGCCTTACTTATCCAATTCACGATCGGTCGATTCAGATTGCAGCCCCCCAGCAATCGCCTCCACATCGGATTGATTCGTGCTTGCCACCGAGCGACAGATTCATCAGGCGCCTCGCCGTGCTCGCAAAACACCAGCCTTCCCTTCGGCTTTAACACGCGACGTATTTCCTGTAAGGCAGCATGTCCATCGGGAATAGTGCACAGACTGAAGGTCATCAGCACCGTATCGAATGACTCGCTCGGCAGCGGCATCTCCTCCGCCGAGCCTTGAACAAACTCGAGCGGCACCCCCAACTGCGAAGCTCTGTTTTGAGCCAGCCCCCAGCTGGTCGCGCAAGGATCAATACCCACCACTGCATCGACTCGCTGAGCATCGTAATAAGGCAGGTTATGCCCCGCCCCCATACCAATCTCCAACACCTTGCCTTGAGCCAGCGGCACCACCTTCTCGCGCTGCTTCAGGATTGGCTTAGTGCCGCAGGCGCAGGTAACCAACCTCGGCACAACCGTATCGCTATAAAATCCCATCACTGACCTCCCCTGCGACCTCGCAGTCTACACCGACCCCATATCGAATGACGGCGCCTTGGGCTTCACCGGTCGGTCGATCCAGCTCAAGCATTGTCGTCTGGGAGACCGCCTTGAGCTGCTCGCGCAGCGGCGGCCTGTGCCTCGAGTGCAGCGCTTAGGGTGGCTTCCTGCTGCAGCGGATCCGGGGGCCGCTCTGACTCGGGATAGGCGTCTGGATCAATACGACGCATCTCTTCCTCAATCCACTCAGATACTTTTTTCATCAAATCCGCGGCGCTTTCGCCGGGTGACGGCGCGATCGGCGGGCCGAAGGAGACGGCAACCGTGCCGGGTATAAAGGTAAAGCTCTTGCGCGGCCAACATCGCGCTGACGCGACCGCAATGGGCACGATGCTTGCGCCGGTCGCAATCGCGAGTCGGGCCGCACCTGTCTTGTAGAGCCCCTGTGCGCCGCGCTCGGAGCGCGTGCCCTCAGGGAACATGATGACCCACTTGCCGCGATCCATGAGCATTTCGCCCATCGAGGCGACCTTGCTCCATGCGTCACCTCTGGCGCTTCGGTCAATATGAATCATATTCAGGCAGGCCATCGACCAGCCAAAGAACGGGATGTACAGCAATTCGCGTTTGAAAACGTAAGCCAAAGGATGGGGCATGCGACTGGCGAAGAAGAATGTTTCCCAAGTCGACTGGTGTTTCGGGCAGAGAATGATGCGCTGATTGTCCTCCGCCGTGGGGAGCCCTTGCTCGCCCTCGACCGAGTACTGGATGCCGCCCACCAACCGGACCGCTTCTACCGCACCGCTGAGCCAGGGCCGTGCAAGATACCACCATCGCGGCTCCGGCCCTACAAACGGGGCCATCAGAATAATCGCCAACGCGAAGGGAATGACCGTTACCGCCATCCAGAGAAATACCAGCAATGAACGCAGGATACCCATCAGTCGACCCTCTGACGTCGCCTGTTCTCGCAGGTATCGGGGGTAAATCGGGGGGGTGTTTGCATGAAATCGGGGCACCTCGAACCCTGTCGGGGGGCATTAAACCAGAAACCGCAGGGCATGGTCAGCCCATAGATTGGTGCTGCGACGTTCCCTCTTTATAATGATTGGTTCGGAGATTGCCCCATGAAAAAACCGCCTTCCAAGACCGATTTGCGCGAACGCCTGCAACGGCAAACCGCGGCTTTTCTGTCGTCCGGCGGCAAGGTGAAGGAATTTCGGGCCGGCGAAAGCGCTTACGATCGCAAGGAAACCCCACCCCCCGCCCCGCTATTTGAAACCCGCCGCGCGGAACGCACACCGCTCACTGACGTGATCGCCGCGTTGGATGCGCGACGGGCGGCAAAACGCGTGCGAACCAAGGTAGTTCGCCGACGCACACCAAAGAGACGCCGGCAGGTCGTCTACGATGATTTTGGCGAGCCCCTCAGGGTCGTCTGGGTAGAAGAATAGCTTCCGACCCAGGAATACCAATTAAGACAGCCGCTGCAGTTCGGACATGAACTGGGGGTCCGCTACTTGCGTACTTTAGGCACGTTCTTGCCCCGCAGGCGCTCATGATTACGCTGACAGAAACCATCGAAGTGCCGCGATCAGTAGCGAGCTGTTTTCGCTACGTCGCCGACTTCAGAACCACCGTTGAGTGGGACGCCACGGCGGTTGAAGCGAACAAGCTCACTCCGGGACCGGTCGATCAAGGCACAGAGTTCTCCGTGCGCTGCAAAGCGGGTCGTGGCCACCTCGCCCTGGCCTATGAGATAACGGAATTAACGCCCTGGCAGTGCCTGGTGCTTGAGGGTCGTGGCCGCTGGTTTAGCGTCAGGGACGTCATCACGTTTGAATCCCTTGGGGATGACCTGACGCGCATTCACTATGTCGCAGAGTTCACCTTTCGGAAAGGCTTGCAGCGCCTGGCGACACGCCTAGAACCGGGCTTTAAGAAAATGGGGCGAGCGAGTTTAAGAGGCCTTGCCAGCGCGCTGGCGGACGACAATCCCCCGCCCGAGGGTTCACGGGACACGCAAAAAAGAGACAGTAAGCTCGCGACAGCGCTCGCCTGCTTCACTCGCTATGGCTACCGCAGGGGGCAGAAAAACTGGCGACCCATGACCACGGACATGACCGATAGGCATGTTGTGCTGACCGGCGCTAATGCCGGATTGGGGTTTGCGACCGCAGTGTCGTTACTGGAAGCAGGCGCCAAACTGACCGTAGTCGTCCGGGACCCCGCCAAAGCCGCCGACATGCAGCAAGCGCTAAAAGCAGAGACTGGCAGGGTGGCCGATCACGTCGAGCTCACCGACCTGAGTTTACTGACGGAAGTGTCAAAGCTGTGTGAACGATTGCATGCACGAGGTCAATCGATTGACGTACTGATAAACAACGCGGGCGCTCTTTTTAACGACTATGCCGAGACGGAAGAAGGCATTGAGCGCAGTGCGGCTCTGCTCCTTCTCTCGCCCTGGCAACTCACCGAATCTCTGCTACCCCTGTTGAAAAATCATGCCCAACCGGCCCGGGTCATTAATGTGGTCTCGGGAGGCATGTATACCCAAAAACTGCGGTGCGATGAGCTGGTCATGACGCCCGACAAATACAACGGTAGCGTGGCCTACGCGCGAGCCAAGCGGGCGCTCACTGTGCTGACTGAGTTCTGGGCTGAGGCATGGTCGGAGCACAACATTGTGGTCAACAGCATGCACCCGGGTTGGGCCGATACGCCGGGCGTACAAACCGCTCTTCCCGGGTTCCGTCGCGTGACAAAGCGCGTGCTGCGTTCACCCGCCGAGGGCGCCGATACTATTGTCTGGCTGGCCAGAGCCCGCGAGGCCGACCAAGTGAGCGGCAAACTCTTTCTCGATCGTGAGCCACGGACCACACACCTGCGGCCCCGTACAAAAGACCGACCCGAAGAGCGAGCGCGACTGCTTGATTGGCTGAGCGAGACCTACAACACATTGAATTTGGACGACAAGGGTTGAGCGCATCCATATGAGCCGTTAGTGTCGACGGCGACTTTAGGCAGACGCAGCTCCGCATGGGACAAAACATGGATAGCGCAATCGAACACTTTGAAGCCCGATTTGACGACGCGGCAATCCAGGATGCCATTCAGCGACTGACGCAAACCCGCTTCCCGGATGCCGAGACCGTAGAAGACTGGCAGCAAGGCGTGCCACTCACTTACTGCCAGGAACTGGTGCGCTACTGGCGTGAGGAGTACGACTGGCAACGCGTCCCCTCACTGCTCAATCAGTACGACAACTTCATCACTGAAATTGAAGGAATCAAGATCCATTTCCTCCATATCCGGAGTCCCCACACCCAAGCGCAACCGCTATTGATTACCCATGGCTGGCCAGGATCGGTGCTCGAGTTTCTCGACATCATCGGGCCGCTCAGCGACCCCACGCAGCACGGTGGAGACGCGACAAACGCCTTCCATTTGGTCATCCCCAGCCTGCCTGGCTTTGGCTTCTCCGGTCAGCCCACGTCTCCCGGCGTCGGCGTGGAGCGTATTGCGGCACTCTGGGATCAACTGATGCTGCGACTCGGCTACGAGCGCTATATTGCCCAAGGCGGTGACTGGGGCTCACTGGTAACCCATGCCGTGTTACTGCACCCTGATACGCACTGCCTCGCCGGTCACGTCAATTTACCAATGGTCGTGCCGGATGAGCTCACCATGAGCGGCAGCGACCCCGCCGAGCAACCCACACTCGCCGCAGCAATGCACTATCAGGATCATGAGTCGGGTTACTCCAAACAGCAGAGCACGCGTCCACAAACACTTGCCTATAGCTTGGCTGACTCACCCGCAGGACAAATGGCCTGGATCGTCGAAAAGTACGCGACCTGGACGGACTGCGTACGGGACGGCATACGCCATCCGGAGAACGCCATAGAGAGAAATGTGCTGTTGGACATTGTTACCCACTACTGGATGAGCAACACGGGTGGCAGCAGCGCGAAGCTCTACTGGGAGAGTTTTACCGAGGGGGACTACCGCCCTGTCGCGCTGCCCATCGGGCTGTCGATATTTCCCAAGGAGCTTTTTGTGTGTACCGAGCGCCTGGCGCGAACGCGGTACCAGCAACTGGTGCTGTTCAACAACCAACACGAGGCAGGTGGCCACTTCGCATCTTTGGAGCAACCCCAGGCGCTGATCAGTGACATCCGTGCATGGCGGGCCACCCTGCAGGAGCAGGAGCTGATTTGACATGGCTGCTGCAACCAGCCCCTATGACCCGGGTTCTCTAGAAGCAACCTACTGGCAGGCCCGACAACGACTCGCCAGTGCAACACGGGCACTTAACGAGAAACTGGTCAGCACTGATATCGATCCGGAACTGGCCGCCGCACTGACACAAAAAATTGAGGGCCTCGCGGCGGAACTGAGCCAAGCGCAGCAGGTTACCGGCCTGGTCGATATGGCGAAACGCGGTCAGCGCGGCACCATTGACGATGTGATGGGCGAGCTAGTCAGCGTCGGCGGCAGAAGCCACCCCTGCTCGCCTGAATTGCTTTGGCAGGAAGAGCCAAACCGCATCATCGGGACCGTGACCTTCGGGCAGGCTTTCGAAGGACCTCCCGGTCACGTGCACGGCGGCTGGGTAGCGGGTGTTCTTGATCACCTGATGGGCATGACCCACGTGCGTACAGGCCACCCTGGCATGACGGGAGGACTCTCTGTCAAATACTTGAAACCCACGCCGCTTAATCAGCGGATTGAGGTCAGCGCCCAAGCAACTGAGCTCGACGACAAACGCACCGAGGTGAACGCCGAGATGCGCTTTGGAGAGACCACTACCGCAACGGCAGAGGCCATCTTCGTTCGCGTCGACAGAGAGAAATTCGGGTTCGAGACCCCCTGAGCTGCTATAGGCGCGCGTATACCGTGGCGCCGTCAATCACGGTGCGGTCGACTTTTATGCCCCGAATATCCTCGGCCGTCAGCGGGTTCTCTGAGAGCACCACCAGATCAGCACGCTTACCGGACTCAATGGAACCAATCTCGTCTTCCATGAAGACCTGCCACGCCGCATCGATGGTCACAGCGCGCAATGCCGGCATGCGGCCGATTCGCTGCGCTGGACCAATCACCGCCCCGCCCGCACTCTCTCTTTCCACCTGGCTCCATACCGCCTGCAACGGCAGCATCGGGGTCACCGGGGTGTCCAGATGGGAGCTGAAGCGAACACCCGCGTCCAGCGCCCAACGCGCCGGGCTCATGTTGGCGGCCCGCTCCGGGCCCATAAAGATGGCGGCGTGCCGGTCACCCCAATAGTAGGTATGGGCGGAAAAAAAGCTGGGCGTCACCCCGAGCTGTGCCATGCGATCGATTTGGTCCTTGCGCGTCATTTGCGCATGGATAATCAGCGGCCGAGCCTCTGGCCAAGGATGAGCGGCCATTGCAGCCTCGATCGCATCAAGACCATCGTCTATTGAGGCGTCGCCATTGCAATGGATTGCGACTGGAATCCGTCGCTCGTAGAGGGCTTCCACCTGACGGAACAATTCGTCACGCAACACCGACGGGTAACCGCGATAATTGGCGTCACCCTTGAATGGCACGTAATAAGGCTCCGAAAGATACCCGGTGTATCCCTGAATACTGCCATCGGCGATGATCTTTACCCGTGGCACGGAAACCCTTGCTTCAGCGAAATCTGCAAGCGAACGCTCTCCACTTAACAGGCTATCGCCCACTTCCTCAAAAAGCGGAAACAGTGCGACGCGCTGAGAGAACTGATTCAGGCTGCTCAAAAACCCCAACAGCTCGGCCACTGCTGAGGGCATGCCGCCTGCCGAGGCCGTCGTCACGCCTACCGCCAAATATTCCTTTGCTGCCTGCGTCGTCATTCTCAGGCCATCCATCACCCCAAGATCAAGTGTGTGGTCCCAAACGGCGCGGGCGGCAGTCTCTTCCAACACGCCATTCGGCCGCCGTCCGTCAGCCGAAGCGGGGTCACGCACGATGACGCCCCCCTCAGGATCAGGCGTTGACTCATCGATCCCCAACACCTCCAGCGCGGCAGTGTTGACCACCGCGAGGTGGCCCGACACGTGGACTATCGCAACGGGCCTGTCTTGGCTAACGCGGTCCAAATCATCACGGGTGGGGTGGCGTTTCTCCCTTAACAGCGTGTCATCGTAACCATGGCCGACAGCCCACCCGTCCGTTCGCTTCATTGCAAAATCACTGAGCCGCGCCAACAGCTGTTCGATGTCGGTGACGTCACCGATAGGCGGACTATTGAGATCAACCGAAAACACGGTCTGCCCCGAGCCGGGGAAATGCCCATGGGCATCGACAAAGCCCGGCATGAGCGTCCTGCCGCGCAAATCAACCACCTGCGTGTTATCAGTGACCATGCCCAGCATGGCCTCCGCACCCCCTACTGCTTCTATCACCCCGTCGCGCACGCTCACGGCTTCAGCGATGCGACTCTCCGAATCCATGGTCAAAACAGTGCCGTTGAGGTAGATCTCGTGATGCGGCGCCGCAATGGGGCGCGTCACGATCGCGAAAAGCACAGCGAAACCGACCAACAAAGCTAATAAAATCAGTATGGTTACGCGCCAATTCATAGATCTTTTCTTTCAATATTTGTTACTGACTCAGTAATGCGGAGGGGGCGGCTCGCCGCTTTCTGCGGCCACCTCATCAATGCGGGCGCCCTGATCCTTAAGCTGTTGCTGAAGACGATCAATCTGGCGCTCCAGACGCAGTATGTGCTGCTGCTGGGCAGCCAAAGCGTCATCCAGTGTTTGCACCGCGTCTTCCACGAACGCGATCTGCGCCTCCAGCGCCGCGACGTCACCCATTGACTCGCCCCTCAAGCAGATAAGTTACCGGTGCTAGTATAAAACGAGCGCAGCGCCTGCAGGGGCGCCGCAACTCAGTAATCTCGCGTTTAAGGAGAGTCCTTTGGCCCGACATCGCGACAGTCAACCGGTTTACAGCACCGACGGAGGCCGGTTATGTCCCCAATGTCAGCGTCAGTTGGTCAAGTGTGTCTGTAGTGCTGCGAGGCCTCGTGAAACCGGTGATGGCGTGGTGCGTATCAGGCGCGAGACCAAAGGAAGAGGTGGTAAGGGGGTCACGGTCATTACAGGGATTCCCGAGCACCCCGACACACTCAAAACCCTCTGCAAACAGCTCAAGCAACGATGCGGAGTCGGCGGCGCGGTGAAAGGCGATACCCTAGAGATACAGGGCGACCAGCGTAGCGCCTGCCAGGAACACCTCAAGAAGATGGGCTACGAGGTCAAACTGTCAGGAGGATGACTCGGCCATGTGCAGCAGAGTCTTCTGTCCTGTCTTGCGCGCACCGTAATCTTTAACCGCCTCCACGGTGATTGCCTCCGCCAGACTGATTCGCGAGGAATAGTGGCTCACGAAGGTGGTATCAATCTCATCCAGCACACGCTCCTGCATTCGCGCCACCACCTCCGGCCCCGCCCGCTTCATAAACGGCGTCAACAGCCACCCACTCACCGACCACACCCAGCCATACCCGCGGGTGAGCTCGGTCGTACCCAGATCTAATTGACCATAAATGTAGGCCTGCTTGGGCTCCTCGGAACCATACCGCGACCAGGGCCCTGTCTGTGCCGCGGCAATTTCCATCGCGGTCAGAATACGATTCACACCCCGCCCACCACCGATGGCATCGAACGCGAGCGTCGCACCGGTCGCCACCAGCGCCGCGATCAAATCCTTCATGAACGATTCTGCCTGACTGTTCAGCACCCACTCCGCTCCCATGGACTTCAAAAGTTCGACCTGCTCGTCAGAGCGCACAATATTGACCAGCGGCACACCATCGGCCTGGCACAAGCGCAACAACATTTGCCCCAGATTCGACGCTGCTGCGGTGTGCACTATCGCCTGCTGCCCTTCCATCAACCGCGTTTCCATGAACCCCAGGGCGGTCATGGGATTGACGAAACACGAGGCCGCTTGCTCTGCAGAGATCCGCTCGGGGAATGCCATACATTGTGATGCCGGCAGGCAGCGATGTCCGGCATACATCTCGCCACCAAACATGCCGACCCGTTGCCCTATGAGCGCTTGCGCGGCATCGCTGTCACCCGCCGCAATCACGCGACCACTCCCCTCGTTCCCGACAGCCATCCAGTGGCCGATTCTCGGCGCCATCGCGCGCATCGCGGCGTCGGGTACATCTAACAGCACCGCGGGTTGACCATCCCGTTCTGCCGTACGCACGGTACTCAAGTCCGCAGCGCCGAACATCAAACCGAGATCCGACGGATTAATGGGCGCCGCCTCAATCTCAACCATCACCTCGTCAGGACCTGGCTCGGGCAGCTCTACCTCAACCAGCGTGCACTCCACTGTGCCATTCTCGTGAACGCAGGATTGCATTTGTGTCGTTTTCATTAGCCTCTCCTCACCCGGCGGTCGTTATCGCATCCGGCCCAGCATTCTCGCTTAAAAAGTCGGTCAGTGACGCTCATCAATAGAGCGCCTCCCGCTCAGCTGTGGTCAACAAGCTCACATGCAGCTCCGATCTCATCCGGTAAATTACAAGGTACGCCAATACGGCCTGGACATACTCCCGCGTCTCGCCGAAGGGTATCGAGTCCACCCACTGATCCACCGCCATCTCTTTCTCCGCCCAGCGCACCACCCGACTCGGACCGGCGTTGTAGGCCGCAAGCGCCTTGACCCGATTACCCTCAAAGCGCGACAGCAAATCGATGTAATAGGTTGCGCCAAGCTTGATGCTTGTCTCGGGGTCGTAGAGCGAGCTGGCACCGCCGTATACCTCTTTACGGTCATTGGCCACGCTACGTGCAGTGGCCGGCATCAACTGCATCAAGCCTCTCGCGCCCACTTTAGAGCGCGCCCTCGGATAGAGTCCGCTCTCCCGTCGCGCCACGGACAACAGCTCATAAGGATCGACTTCTAGTTCGTCGGCTACCGACTGGAAGGTCTCCCAGTAACTGCGGGGAAAGCGCAGATCGAGTCGATCCCAGGAGCCCCCCGCATTGGCCGCATCGGTCGCCAAATCTGGCCACCCTCTCAGTAACGCAACTTCTCCGAGCCTTGCCCTCTCACCTCGCGGCATCTGATTGAGTGTATGACGCCATTGCTCTTTGGCCTGCCGCCAGTCACCCAGTGCCATCAGCTCCTGTGCACGCCCTACCCCCAGACGAACAGACGCCGTGAAAGCAGTTAGCGGCTTGGCGGGTAAGACCGCGTTCAGTTGATAGTCTCGCGAGAGTCGATCCGCCGCAAGAAATCCGTGAAAGCTTCTCTCGTTCGCCAGATTCTCCCAGAGAGGCTGCGTCTCTCTCTCCCCGAGCGATTCGAGACTGCGCGCCGACCAATAGCGCCAGCGATCCTGCGACCGCAGGTCGGACGACAGCCAATCGATGCCATCAAGCACCGCCTGCCATTCACCGTTACCGATTGCGTTTCTGAGCCAGATGACTGTCAGATCGTCATCCCGCAGCGCTCCGACCTGCGCATCGACCCATTCGGACGGCGCCGGTGAACGCTCAGCGAACAAGCTGTGACGCACGATGGCAGCCGTCACAATCTGCAGATGAGCGTCGGTGAACGCGGCATCCTCCCGCACACTGCGAAAAGTTTGATAGGCCCGAGATGGGCTCAGCTGGGCGAGTCGCACCACGCCAGCGACTAGGATGTCAGCGAGGCGGGGGCTGCTCTGATGATGGTCTCCCTCTAGCCTTGAAGGTCGTCGGTACACAGCCGCCAGCTCATCCAAATCCCGCTGCAGCGGCACACTGGCGAAGCGCTTGACGTAACGAATCAGGTGCCCGTTTTTTGCGTCAAATGCTTTGAGTGCCCGTGACCAGATAACGTCGTCACTGGGACCTCGCGATGCGATCCAGCGATCGAACAAAGGATCACAGGCATCATCCTGCGAAAAGCCAACATCCCAAAGCCGCGCAGCCCCTTCAAAAGCAACCTCACGGTCACCAGAGGCCAGCTTTGCCCGATAGTAATAACACTGCAATTCGGGCATTGCCGGTGCGCCGTCCAGCACGCCCAGGAAGGATTGCCAGCGTCTGTCTTGGCCCTTATGCCGGAGGTATGCCACCAGAAAACGGCTAGCCAGCGGCGTACCCTTTGCCGATGCCATGAACAAACTGGCTTCCTCGACGGTCATGTCGTGAAGCTGACCGAGCTTGACTGAAAAATCGAGATCAACCTCGAGCGGGTAATCTGTCAATGCATCGCGCATCCTCTGATAGCGGTCCCCGGCCCCGGAATCGAGCTCTGCCACCGCTCTTTGATATAGCGCGCGCTCGTTGGCCCATTGCTCTGGAGTTGGCAGCCAGTCTATTTCCGCCGCTGACATCGTTGACATGCCGACTGACAACAACGCACAAAAAACGCCGAGCAGGGTACGGGCTGAAACAGCGCCACACAGCGGCAATGAGGGTAACGACTTCACGGGCGCAAGAATGGTATGGAATGCTCTCCTTTTCAATCATAAAACGGTTAGCATCTAAGGGAGCTTGATTCATTTAATAAACGCATGAAGTCAGAGGGCATACGCCTTACCCAGTATAGTCATGGCGCGGGATGCGGCTGCAAGATCGCACCCGACGTGCTGTCGCGTATTCTGGCAGAGACCGATGGTGGGGCCTCAAACGCCACGTTTCCCTCACTACTGGTAGGGCATCAATCTAGAGACGATGCGGCGGCTGTCATCCTCGATGAGGATCGAGCGGTGCTCTCCACGGCGGATTTTTTCATGCCGATCGTCGACGATCCTTATGACTTTGGTCGCATCGCCGCCACCAATGCCATTTCGGACATCTACGCGATGGGGGGCACCCCTCAACTGGCTGTCGCTATTCTAGGATGGCCAATTGACACGCTGGCCCCCGAGATCGCCAATCAGGTAGTACAAGGTGGTCGGGATGTCTGCGCGCAACTGGGCTTCCCGCTTGCTGGCGGGCACAGCATCGATGCGCCCGAACCCATTTTTGGCCTCGCAGTCACCGGGACTGTTGCGCGAGCGCATCTCAAACAGAATGATGCCGCTTGCGCTGAAGATCTGTTGATACTAACTAAACCGCTCGGGATTGGCATTCACACCACCGCTGAGAAACAGGGCAAATTACAGGCGGCGCATCGAGGCCTCGCAACTGAACTGATGTGTCAATCCAATCAAGTCGGCGCACTGCTGGCGAAGCTTGACGGCGTGCACGCACTGACTGATGTCACCGGCTTTGGGTTAGCGGGGCACCTGGTGGAAATGTGTCGGGGATCAAATCTCTGTGCCATCCTCGACCCTGAAGCCATCCCCGAGCTACCCGGGCTAGATGACTATATCGCCTTGGGCTGTGTGCCCGGTGGCACGCAGCGAAATTTTGACGCCCTGGAGAATGCCCTCCCTACCCTCACGCGTCGCGGATTAGCGGTATTGTGCGACCCTCAAACCAGCGGGGGCCTGCTGATTGCTGTATCGCCAGACGCGCTTGGCGATGTGCAAAAGTTGCTGATCAAAGAGGCGCTTCCAAGCGCTGTGCTGGGCTTACTAGCACCAAATGAAAGCGGCAAATCCGCGATCCACCTTCAAGCCGGATGATCGATCAAGACAACCTCGAATCCCTGCTGCGAGATGACACGCCCCTCATCGACACGCGGTCGCCCGTGGAATTTGCCAAGGGCAGCCTGCCAACGGCCATCAACCTGCCCCTCATGATGAACGACGAGAGGGAGGCGGTCGGCACCTGCTACGAAGAACACGGTCAAGAGGCGGCGGTGAGGCTCGGACACGAGCTGGTTTCAGGAGAGCGCAAAGCAGAGCGTGTCGAGGCATGGCAATGCTTCATATCACAGCACCCCGAAGGCGCGCTGTTTTGTTTTAGAGGGGGCATGCGATCGGAGATCGCCCAGAGATGGCTCAAGGAAGCGGGCGTGGATTACCCCCGAATCAAGGGGGGCTATAAGGCGATGCGGCGCTGGTTGAGTGAATCCACGGATCAGCTCATCGAGCACACGCCACTACTGTTACTCGGGGGCCCCACTGGTGCCGCCAAAACCCGCATCCTCAACGAAGGCAACCGCGGAGAGCCTATCCCGGGGAGTCTAGATCTCGAGGGGTTGGCTAATCATCGCGGCTCGGCCTTCGGCCGCCGGGTGACCGAGCAACCTACCCAAATCGGTTTTGAACTGTTGCTCGGGGTCCAGCTGCTCAAGCACCGGCAGGCCAAGCAGCAGAGACTGATTTTGGAAGACGAGGGTCGCCTAATCGGACGCTGCGCCCTACCCCTGTCGCTCCAGGCCGCTCGCCAAGATGCAGACTGGGTACAACTGGATGCCAGCGTTGATGCCCGTGTCGAGCACTCCTATGAGAACTATATTCTTCAGAATCTAGAGGACCTGATGACTCAGGATGGCGCCCGAGCCTTTGAACATTTTGCGACAGGCTTACTCGGATCCCTTGAACGCATTCAAAAGCGGCTGGGCGGGCAGCGTTATGCAGAACTCAAAGTTATGATGCATAACGCGCTGGTGGCACACGAGCGCGGCAATCCCGAGGCACATAAAGCGTGGATCAGCGAGCTGCTGATCGGCTACTACGACCCCATGTATGAATACCAAATGAATAATCGGATCAAGCCCCCCCTGTTCAGAGGCACCGAGAGCGAGGTGACCGAATATCTGCTAGAGGCCGGGGCCGTCTCGCCGATCGGGGGCGTCACCGATTAGCGCCAGAGGCACTTTAAGATAAACTGGCGCGGTCTCCCCGTAGTTAAACAGGATATAACTACCGCCTCCTAAGCGGTGATTCCAGGTTCGAGTCCTGGCGGGGAGGCCATCAAACACGCCCCAGGCCACTGCCTACAGCGACCGCCAGACTCTATGATCAAACTCGTTTATTACCTTACAAAACGCGACGACATCGACCCCGACAGCTTCTATCGCTATTGGCTGGAGGAACATGGGCCGCTAGTGAAGTCCGTCGCTGAGGCAATCGGCGCGAGCCGCTACTTACAGAGCCACACCATATTGCCCGAGCTCAACGAGCTCATGATCGAAAGCCGCGGCCTGCAAGCGCCCTATGATGGCGTGACCGAGGTATGGTGGGAGACCATGAGCGCGCTCGAGCAAGGCATGTCCTCAGCCGCTGGCCTTGAGGCGCAAGGGAAGCTCATAGAGGACGAAGCACGGTTTATTGATTTCAGCCGGTCACGGATGTTCATGACAGAAGAGCATGAGATTTTTAGCTAACCGAACCGCGGGCTCCCAAGAAAGGGCAAGACATCCATAAGCCGTTTGGGCGCGAAGACCCGCTAACCGTCGCAACCGCCGAGCAACGACGCATCCGAAGTTGGCTACAGACGGTATATAGAGCCTGACCACGCTCTCCAAGGCATCCCCGGCTCGGCCATGAATGACACATTGACACTCCATCATCTCGAGTATTCGCAGTCCTTCCGCGTCCTGTGGATGCTGGAGGAGCTGCAGGCTCCCTATGACTTGGTGGTTTATGACCGTGATGCGCGGACCATGGCGGCACCCGACGCCTACAAGGCGCTCTCCCCGTTGGGTACCGCCCCGGTCATGACATGCGGCGACTTGGCACTGGCTGAGAGCAGCGCAATTATGGAATTTATTCTCGACAAAACGCCGGGACAAAACCTTAGACCCGAGCCTGACTCACCGGACCGGACGCGCTATTTGTTTTGGTGGCACGCGGCGCAGGGGTCTATGATGCCGCTGCAGCTGATGAAGACCGTCACCACGATTTCACAAAAACGCCTGCCCTTTTTCATGAAGCCCCTCGTCAAGCTCTACACGAAAGGGCTGGACGAGCTGTTCATTCAGCCGCGCCTGAACCGCATCCTGGCGATGGCGGAGAAGGATCTCGCCACTGCGCCCTGGTTCGGCGGCCAGCATCTGTCAGCGGCGGATTTTCTGATCGCATATAACATGATTGTTGGCGCGGAGCGCGACATTATTACCGACGCTGATCACCCGCGATGCATGGAGTGGGTCGGGCGGATGAAGGCACTACCGAGTTTTGCCCGGGCCACCGAGAGAGACGGTCGCGAGAGTATGGCGCTGAACTACTAAGCTACTTGTTGATCAAGCGCTTTTGCGACGCGAGCCGCATCGCAAATCTGAGGGATCACCTTCTCGCTGAAGGGTCAGTCTCCTGCAGCTAAATACTTCGCCAGCGTCTCGTGGAAGTGACGAATACGCAGTTCCTGATAGCTCGCAGTAATCGCCTTTCGGCTTTTTGATGCTAGCAGCCCGCGCTGGACCTCCGGTAAGTTACCAGCGTCCTGATCAAATAGCGCACCCAGTAACCCAAGGCCCTCGGCATCAGCGTACTTCTGGTCGTAGTCGAGTCGAATGGTTTTGGCATCAGCTGGCCTCGGTTGATCGGCAGCAAAACCATCCAGTAAGTAGATATCCATAATGCACCCATCGGGATTCATCCCATCCGGGCGGTAGCGATATGTAATCTGGCTCTGGAAGCCACCCCACGGCGCAAAGTTGGGGAAAACCAGATAAAGAATGGAATCCATGGTCTCGGCATCGGTCACGGTTGCTAGCATTTCCGGGCTCATGAATGCAGCGAACTCGTCCCGGCGCACCGCGCCAATGGCCTGCCGCGACGTAATCGTATCTGCGTCCAGACCCGTCAGCTCTTGAGCCCGCTCAAAACCGCCCGGACCCGTCATCGCCTCGACCGACTCCTGCACGCTGTAACGATCGGCCTGCCCGGGGTTTGGGATACCCTGTGCGGTAATGGTGCGACTCAGGTGGTCACCAAACACGTCGTACTGGGAATTATCGCCACCGGTAAACGACAGTATCTGGGGATGAGTCTGAATGGCGTGGTAAGACTCGATGAAGGCCTCCATCGCGATCTTCCAGTTGCAGGCTATCTTCTTCTCGACATGTAGCGACACGTAGCGGTCTTCAGGGGTCCAGCGTTGAAAATGCTCGGTCAGTACCGAGGCGTATTCTTCAAAGGGCGGCGCATCCAGGTCCATATTGATGAGCACCCAGCCACCCCAAGTGGTCACCTGCACTTCAGGTAGCGTCAGTTCCGCCAGCTGCGCCTGATCAAACTCCCAGTCGCAGTAGGCCTCTTTGAAGCTCCCATCCAGGTGCCAACAGAAACCGTGGTAAGGGCATCGCAACTCCCGGCTGGTGCCTTTGCCCGACTTGAGCGCGCGGCCCCGATGCAAGCAGGAGTTATGGAAGCCTTTCAGCTCCCCGGACTCGGCACGCACCAGCAATATCGAATACCGGGCAATGTCATAGACGTAGTAATCCCCTGCCTTCTGCAGCGCGGTCTCACGGCAGACCATCTGCCATACCTTGGGCCAAAGGTGCTCGACCTCTTTCTCAAATACCCCGCGGTCGGTCCAGACGTCAGTGGCAATAATGTCGTTAGCGATATTGGGCTGTGTATCCAGGCGTAAAGCATCCGGAACGCTGACCGCCTCCTCATTCAGCAGTTCCTGATAGCTAGGAAAAACAGGCTTGTTCATGGGTTACTCCACAGCACACCAAATCGTTGGGTTCACGCCACTTTATCAAACGAAATGTGCAAATCCATCAAGCCACGCAACAGCACATTCGGATGGTGCTTGAGCGAGTTTTTCCCTTCGACCAACGCCCAGTTATCGGTGCGTCGCAACAACGTCGTCATGGCAATCTGCAGTTCGGTTCTCGCCAGCTGCGCACCCAGACAAAAGTGAGTGCCCTGACCGAATGCCATATGGTTATCGGCATTCTCCCGATCGACCTGCATGGCGCCGGCGCAAGGAAAGACCGACTCGTCACGATTCCCCGCTGCAAAACGCACCATGAGGAACGATCCTTCGGGGATGGCCACACCATCGATTTCCGTGTCCTCGGTAGCGCGCCGCCACATCCCTGAGGTTGGCGTCTCCAATCGCAGAATCTCCTCGACCGCGGTGGGTATCAGGTCGGGATTGGCCCGCAGTTTTGCCTGCTCCTCGGGGTTTTCAATCAGTAACACAACGCCGCCGGCGATCGCGTTAGTCGATGTCTCGTTTCCCGCGACCAATATCTGCTGAATCATGCCCAACGCCTCTGGCTTGGTCAGCAAACGGCCCTCATCAATCGTGTTGTTGGCAAGATCAGAGATGATGTTGTCTTCAGGGTACTCTCGCATACGGTCAATGAGATCCGCAAAGTAATGCTGGAACTCCACGATGTCTGTAGCGTTCTGGATCTGTTGCTCCTCATCGGCGAGGCGGCCCAGCCTCGATGTGGAAGCGTCTGACCACTTCTTCAGCAACGTCAGCTCGGAGCGCGGCACACCCAGTTGGTCTGCAATGACATAGATGGGCAGGGGCACGCAGAGACGGTTGAGCAGGTCCACTTCTCCGTCATCAATCCACTCGCTAATCAACTGATCGGCAATGGCTTGGATATCATCACGCATACCCTCGATGCGCTTGTTGGAAAACACCTTGTTAACCAGATTGCGATACACACGATGCCTGGGTGGATCCTGGGTCAGCAGGGTTTCGACCATTTCATATCCCTGTCCATAGATGGCGTTGACGTCCTCGTTGGGAGATCCGGCATTCAACAGCGCACTGAAGCTGCTCGAGAACCGGGCGGGATCACGAATAATCTCCCGAATGTCGTTGTATCGCGTCACAACGAACACGTTAGTACCGGGCATTTGCCATACGGGAGCTTCATCCTGTAACTGCTGATACACACTGAACGGACACTCCTGGACTTCCGGACTGAAGAAATCCAGCTCTGCAAGATCTACGCGACTCATGACAACGCCTCCTGTAAAATCAATTCTGCGGTGGGGAAAGTATCCTCAGGCAGCGTTTGACGCTTCGCCTCAACAAACGCGGCAAAATCCCCCAACACTATCTGCCAAACAAAATAGCGCTCTGCACCCTCAATCTCCATAGCAAAGGGCGTAAAACCCATCGGTACGTAGGCAAAAGCGTCGCCTGCTGCGGGGAAGAGATGCTCACGTTGAAAAGTCTGCACCGCTTTACTCTGTGCCACCGGTACCATATCGAAAAACGCCACCGCAGGCTGCGTGATGGCCAGACGCCGCAAAAACTCAGCGGGGAAGAGCCCTCCCGTCCAGCGGGCATTGATCTCGGTCACGATCACTTCGTCGCCCGAGACGAAATAGTCGATGCCGCAGTTGATGCCTTCGTCGGCGACATGACCGTGATCCCGCGCGTAGGCCCCCACCTGCATCAAAACTGCCTTGTGGGCCTCCGGCACCTCGAGCTCGGGCGAAATGTAGTTACCCACCCACTTTCCGCCAGCAAACAAAATTTGGCGGACGTTACTGATAGTGACGTCCTGCGGGGTAATCGTCAGATCCACCGTCATCTCCCGCCATTGACTGATATCCAGTTTTTCCTGAAGCAGAATCTGCACATCGTCGTCGTACTCCGCAATCTGGTCGAGGCAGTCGTCGATGGAATCCACTGCAAAGACATTGCGAGATCCCGCGAGTCCTAAGAGCTTAACCATCACGCCGTTTGGCAGCTCCGAAAACAAACGATCGGCCTCTCCCTCCTGAATCTCTCGCTTGGCATACACCTCGGTGCGGGGTACCGGTAGATCTGCTTGGGGCGCGTGCTCGGCAAAGTGCAGCTTGGAATTGACATTCCGACTCACCGCCAGCGCCTCGGGGTCTTGATGTAACGGCTCATTGCTCCCGCTGATCATGTAGAGGTTTGTCAGATCAACCTCCGGCAGAGACTTGGCGACACTCTCGTAGTAGCCATCTAGGGGGTGGAACTGCCACTGACTGTCGGGCACCGAATCGAGACCCATGGCGGCGAACATCTCACTGTAGTGACCCAGCATCGCGCGCCATGCCGGATCCGTGAATGGAGTGCCCAAGGCCACATGATCAGTGGTCTTACCCAGACCGACGAGGGCAACCTGTAACGCGCAGGTGAGCACCTGATTCTCCTGGTGATCAACCTGCTGTTTAGGCGTCAAACTAGACAGGTCGTGATGCAGAGAGCAGTCATCACCCGCCATCGCATACAACGTCGACGCAGACTGCTCAGGTATGAAACTTCCCACTTTCATGTTCTGGTCCCTGAATGAATATTGATTCTTGTCGGAGTCCTATTTAAACATTTGCTAGGCTTAGTTGGCTCAGCCTAGTTTAAAAAGCTTTATCCCTTGTGAACGGGAGCAAACAAGATCTAATCCTCTGGAAATAGTTCTACCGTTTGCCCCAACAAGGCCTCATCAAGATTCACTGGCGCGGTCAGATCACGGTCGTCGCAGCGAGTGTTACCAACCCGCGATGACACAGGATGGAGCGAGATCTCCAGCGTCGGCAATTCCTCGGATGATTGTGCGCTATTGAGCCACGCATCTAGGTGCTGCTGGTTCAGCAGCACGGGCTGTCTGTGGTGAATTTCGGCGAGTGGCTCGGTCGCGCCCTGAGTGACGACCGCACAGCCGATGCCAGGCTGATAGACCCCCGCCATGTAGAATAAGTCTCCGCCACGGTGGTGGTACCAAGGTTGCTTTTCTGACCCGATACGCTGCCACTCATACCAACCATCGGCGAGCAAAGCGCAACGGGCAAGATCGCGCAAAAGAGGCTTGGCGTGCAATGTCTCAAAACGCGCGTTAGTGACAAAACGACTGACGCCGGACCCCCCCAGAGGAATTCCCCAATGGGCTGACGCATGATCACCGGCGTCAGTCTTGATGACCACCTGTGATTGCGGTGCAATATTGAACCGGTCCGAGGTTTGCAGCCCCAGCTTTTCAACAGCGGGCTTGTTGGACACCGAGAGCGTGTAGCGCCCACACATTCTCAGACCATCAACCCAGCGGCTTTAAGGGCCATTCCGTCTAGTACACGCTCATCTCCCGCGGCCAGCTGGAGCTGCTTCTTGAGCGCAACAAAGCCGCCTCCGGTGATCGTGTCCATCTGCAGACCGGCGGCATGATTTTCCGACAATCGCGGGATCAGCTCCTGCTCAAAGCGCGTCTCGAACTCAGACAGCGATGGCAGCACCTCCACTTCAGAAAAACCTGAGCCTAAACCTCCGAGCGAAGCAGCCAACTGATCAGCAACCCGAACGCAGGTATTCATACCCATGCTCCGCGCAGGGTGCATCGCGTGACGGGCTTCGCCAACGAGCACCAGCGCCCCCTCTCCCCGATAAGGTTCGCTTTGCTGGGAAACGGGGGGGTAAATCGCCCCAAAAGCCAGTGATTCAAATTCTATCCCTGGACACCATTCGGCGAGACGACGCAGCAGGGCCTCCTCCGACCCCGTCTTCCAGAAGCTAATGTCCTCGGAGGATACGGGAAAACCCACCTTGGTTGCGCCGCCGGTTCGCGGGATCAGCGAGACCATGCGCTCCTCTGCCAAATACACATCCAGCGTTCGCTCATGGCTCACTCCCTGCTGGCGACCGTACAGGACGGCGATCGGATACTGATACCGATGTCGGTCCAGACCTATTTTCAGGCGACTGCGAACCGTCGATGCGGTCCCATCGGCAGCTACCAATAACGTACACGTGGCGGACGCCGACTGATTATCCGCCTGCCAGTCGACACGCCAATTTTCCGTCACTCGCGTCAACGACCAGTCGGACAAACCAGTGATGTTTACAACCCCCGCTTCCTCGGCGGTAGCCAGCAAAATATCGCCAATCTTCTCATGATTCAAAAACAAGAACGCACCCGCGCAGTCACCGCGTTGAGGTACTGGCACCGTGACAATGTGAGTCCCCTCCGCATCAAACCAACGCGTTCCCGCTCGCTGCTCTGCGCCCGCCTCCATCAGCCGATCGAGCACACCCCAGCGAGACAAGACAGGCTGCATTGCCGGCTGTATGTGATCACCTCTGGCGGTATCCAATGGCCCGGCACGACGGTCCAAAAGCAGGACGCTAAAACCACTGTCCTTGAGCGCCACCGCCAGCGCGCCGCCCGCGATACCCGATCCGATAATGGCAATGTCAAAATGTCGCGAGGTCACTCACACGTCCTGCTGTCTGGCTGAATAGATTTGCAGGGACACCATACCGACACAGGCCGCTCAATCAAACCAGCCCTCGCGACAGCCCCGTGACTCAAGCGATGACACTACTGCGATTCCCTGCTGCCAAGCGGTGGTGTAATGTCAGTCGGAATGACCAGCGGCTGACTCCCTATGACCGGGGCTACACCTCAACATCAGCGATGGATTGTACTCAGCGGACTGTTTCTGGTTTACATGGCCTCAAACGGCGTCACTTTGCATACGCTCCCTCTGTTGTATCCCGAATTGATGGATAACTTCCACTGGCAAGCGAGCGAGGTAACGGCGGCGCGCTGTTTCCCCTAGCTGTCGGATCGGGCATCGAGCAGTTGGGCTGGCGACAGACCGTGCTACTGACAGGCGTCGGCGTCGGCTCGACAATGCTGGGTAGCGTGTGGCTGTTACTGCGCGATGGAAGACGCGTGGTGCCGGACTCACCATCCCCAGACCCCTCATCGGACCCGGAGCAGCGTGTCATCCCAGTCCTCTTGACGCGCCGCTTTGCTGCGATCGTCTTTGCCACCGGCAGCCTGTGGTTCATTATCATCGCACTGACCCAGTACCAATCCATTCACTTGGCTAAAGACGTCGGACTCGCAAGGTCCTCTCTACCATCCGTGTTTAGCCTGTTTTTTGGCTGCTCGGTGGTGGGTAAATTCTGCTTTGGGCTGCTGTCTGACCGCTTCGACCTTCATCGAGTCATGGCGAGTGCAATACTGATGCTGGCGATCGCACTGGTTGCGCTTAGCCAGATGGCGGTTGACGCCAACGCATTACTTTACGGCTATGCCGTGCTCGCGGGGCTCGGGTTCAGCGGCGCTTTTACCTGCATCCAGATTTTGATCGCGGCCCATTACAGCGGACCACTGTATGGACGCATTCTGGCGACGATCGTCTTGATCGACACACTGTGTGGCGCGCTTGGTACGCAGACGATCGCCCGCATCAGGGAGTGGCAGGGTGACTACACTGACGCCTTCATCGGCATGGCGATACTCGCTACGGTGAGCGCCATGATGGTGCTTAGCCTAACGCGTACCACGGCGGGGTCAGAATCTCCCACGCACGCGAATTGATGAGCCTCAGGCGTCACTAATAGACAAGACACATCGCTCCCCTGAAAGCAGGTCGGCGACCGCATTATGATCCGTGAAGGACGACTTGTAATCGGTCATAAACGCCACCCCTTCTTCCCGAATACGCCGCCGCTGGAGCGCACTGCAAAAACGGCGCACGTCTTCCTCACTCTCCAGGATCAGGGGCGG
>CABYND010000022.1 GCA_902520195.1 Halieaceae bacterium | reverse complement strand
TGGCTGGCAACCACGAGTACTCCAACCTTGGCTCCAACTGCTGCTTTCGCATTGTGTGCCGCAATTCCGCTGGCGAAAACGGCGTTAGTGCGCCCCACTCCACCGCGCCGCTGACACCTGCCGTTTGTTTGCCTGCTTCCTGCTGTTTTTGAGCACGAAACAACCTTGATCGGCAGGTTGCCCCGCAGGTTTTTTGATCCGGACGCCCCTGAAATACCTTCCCACAACCCAGGCAGGTGATTCTCACCTTACTGGCTCGCGCCCGACGGCTATTGTGATGTGCCACGCGGCAGGCAACGCTGCAAAACTTGCGGAGCGCTTGTTTGCGGCAACCATGGCGCGTACAGATCTGAGGTATATTCTGTTCGGAGCCTTTCATTTAAAACTCAAGAAAATGTTGCATTTCAAGTATTATCAGCAGCTTATACCAGTTAATGACGTTTTATTTTAACTTTAAAACCGCGGTATAAAGCATACTGCATGAGGTTCTCTCCGCAAGATAAACCTCTGTGAAGTATGCCGAACAGTGGCTTTACACCGAATTCCGATAATTCCGTCATCGGTCATAACAAGAGCGCTCAGAAAGCGACATTCAGGATCGCTATTGTTCAACCGCGAGCCGCAATGTGCTGACCCGTTAATGGGCCTGTGACAGGGAGCAAAACACATCAGACGTGAGGCCGAGGTGCATCCGTAAATCAAACGTCCTTTAGGGCGTCGCCTCTGTTGCACTGGTTGAATCGGCACTCTTAGTCGATCAGGGTTCGGTTAGGCCACTCATGGCCGATACACAGAATAGGCTCAAGAATCGGCGGCCTAATCAGCACCTTGCCTCTTTAGGGGCAAACTCAGTTGTATTCTTTCCGTTCCTCTAGATATCACCCGGGACTGAGCGAGAAAGACCGCCCTTGCAAGTCGAAGATTGGCGGGTAAGCATCACGGTTTGATCCACTATTTCATCCACTGGGAGCCGAACCGTGGTCCACGTCGAATTCTTCTACGACCTCTCGTCACCTTGGACGTACCTCGCCTTCAATAACATTCAACCCATTCTCGCTGAAACCGGCGCAGAGGTGACGTGGCGACCTTTCCTGGTCGGCGGCGTATTCAATGCAGTAAACCCGAGTATCTACAAAGCGCGGGCCGAGCCCATGGACCCAAAGATTGTTCACAACTATCGCTGGTTGCACGAGTGGGCGCAGGTTGCGGAGCTGCCGCTGGTATTCCCCACAGCGCACCATCCGGTGAAGTCGGTGTTGGCGATGCGCGCGTGCTGTGTGCTGGAGCAGGACCAGCCGGCACTGCAACACTTCTCAAAAGCTGCCTTCGATGCCTACTTTGCCCGAGGTGAAAACATTGATGAACCAGATGTCATCCAAGCGATCGCGGATGACTGTGGTCTTGATGGTGCGTCATTGATCAGCGGCACCGCAGAACAATCCATCAAAGCTCAGTTGCGGTCAAATACGGAGGAGGCGATCGAGCGCGGCGCCTATGGCTCACCGACCATGTTCATTGATAACGCCCTATATTTTGGCAATGATCAATTGCCCCTCTTGCGGGCCGCGCTTCTATCAGAAGGTAGCTAAAAGCGTATCTGGCATGCGGCTAACGCCCTGCATCAAGCCATCGCTGCTCGGAGCAAAAAATCCCCCCAGCAGCAGTGTATAGACGGGATAGATTAGCTGTCCGTTATGCCCCTACGGGTGATCAGGTAGGTGGCAAAGCTGCCCAACCAGTGACTGCCCGCATAGTGCTCGGCGCTCACCCCCTCGAGTCCTGCCTCCCTATGCGCGCTGGCCGACGCCGCAATGACCCTTTGCCGAGGATCTGTGGGTGATAGCGCCGACGCAATACCCTCTAGCATCCAGGCGCGGCTGAGGTTCACGCCATCGAGGTGCACAATGTGCGGGTCGGAGCGATCGCTGACGAAAGCGGGGACCAGCCATTCGCCCTTCTCCGGAATCTCTAAAAACTGCGACAACCAGTCAGCGAATAGATCGGGGGGCATTACCCGACGCATCAAGTCAGCCTCGCCTAGGCACGGCGACAAAAAGTCGGCGCCCGAGGGCTCGTAATAAATCGGACAGCCCCGATCCTTGCCGAAAAGATCTGTCGCCCGCTCGACAACCAATGATTCAAAACTCTCATTACCGGTTATGCGCGCCCAATCAAGCGCTAATCCCAACGCAAAAGCAGTTTGCGAATGGGTGCCGCTTCTCACCGGATACGTGAGATTCGGTAACCAGTCCGTCAAACGCGCAACCAGCGCGGACTCCAACGGACGGATGCTCTCCCGCCACTCATCCGCCTGCGTGTCATCCCACTCATGAAGTTCCGCAGCCAACTGCAACAACCACGCTATACCATAAGGTCTCTCAAATGATCGGCGCCCCTCGGCAGACGCATAGGCAGTCTCGGCTGACAAGTGCTCTCGCGTGAGGCTTTGCGCGAGCGCCTCGCGCGCAGGCTGCGCATACTCGCTATGGGGGTACTGTCTTGCCAATCTCGCTAACAGCCAATGCCCATGCACCGAGCTATGCCAATCCAGACACCCATAAAAAGCAGGCGTGAGTTCGCGTGGCGGCGCCACATCGGCATCGCTCTGCATACTGTGCGAAATATGATTGGGGTATTCCTGATGCACACAGGCCAGTGCGAGCGTTGCGAAGCGACCGGCCGCGACCTGCTGGTCTTGCGCGGAGGCCCGTGGCGTCAGCGACATCCACAGGGCAACTATAACCATCGCAAAAGTGCAAACACTGCTGATGCGATCACGATAGGGGGCTGAACGCGTCATTTCTCCGGCTACACAATGGGTTGATACACCCAAGGTAACAGCTCTTTGCTCCCATTGCCTTGATTGCACTGAACTCCCACATGAGCCCCAACATGAGTGGCGACCAGTTGACGACGGTGCCTTGAGCCGACACAGTTGAGGCAAATTTTGTTTTGGTGGTCGCTATGTCACAAGACGAATGGCACTCAAGCGCATGCATCCTGTGCGAACTCAATTGCGGCATCAAAGTGCAGACCGGTGGCGTTGAGGGTCGCGAGATTGTGAGGATCCGAGGCGATGAGGATCATCCAGCCTCGCAGGGGTATCTGTGTCAAAAGGCATCGGGCCTCAATCACTATCAGAACGGCAAAGATCGCATTACCTCACCGCTTCGCAGGCGCACTGACGGCTCCTTTGAGGAAATTGACTGGGATACGGCCACCCGAGAGATCATGGAGCGCTTCGCGGCCATCCGCGATACCCACGGCGGCGATAAGATCTTCTATTACGGCGGCGGCGGTCAGGGCAATCATTTACCTGGCGCCTACTCCAGTGCCACGCGCTCGGTGTTAAACAGCGTTTATCGCTCCAGCGCCCTGGCCCAAGAAAAAACCGGGGAGTTCTGGGTGAACGGCCAGATGTTCGGCACCATGGTGAAAGGTGACTTTCATCTGTGCGACGTCGCGTTTTTTCTGGGAAAAAATCCTTGGCACTCGCACGGCATACCGCGAGCGCGCGCTTTTCTGAAGGATTTTAGTAAGGACTCGACCAAAACAATGATTGTGGTCGATCCAGTGGTCACTGAAACAGCGAAGATGGCTGATATTCACTTACGGGTTAAGCCGGGCACCGACGCGTGGTTGTTTGCGGCGATGGTCGCGATGCTGGTGCAAAATGAGCGTTACGCGCAAGCATGGGTATCCGACAACACCACAGGAATCGCTGACATTGTTCAAGTATTCAGCAACATCCCCGTCTCTGAATACTGCGCCCATGCGGGCCTCACGGTAGAGGAAGTTGACCGAACCGTAGAGGTCATCGCGAACGCCAAAGGCATGGCGATGTTCGAGGATCTAGGGATTCAAATGAATCACCACTCCACGCTCATCAGCTACCTAGAGAAGCTGGTGTGGGTGCTGTGCGGACACTTCGGAAAAGAGGGTGGGCAATACGTGCCAGCCTATATGCAAAACATTGCCGGCAGTGGCCGCAGCTCACGAAAAAGTCCGGTGGTTGAAGCACCTATTATCAGCGGCATGGTGCCTTGCAACGTCATAGCCGATGAGATCCTGACAGACCACCAGGATCGCTACCGCGCCATGCTGGTGGAATCGGCCAACCCCGTTCACTCTCTCGCTGACAGTAATCGCATGAGGGAAGCGTTGCGAGCGCTCGAATTGGTCGTCGTGATTGACATCGCCATGACAGAGACTGCGCGCGCAGCAGATTACGTACTCCCAGCATCGACTCAGTTTGAAAAGTGGGAGGCCACCTTCTTCAACTTCGAATTCCCTGAGAACTACTTCCACTTGCGAAAACCGCTGTTTGCACCCTTGGGCGATTCACTCTCCGAGGCGGAAATACACTGCCGCCTACTCGAGGCATCTGGCGATATGCCCGCGGATTTGGTCGAAGAATTGCGCGCACTCCTCCAAAAAGAGGGCCGCTCAGCGTTCCGAGATCGGTTTGCAGCGGCCATGGCGGAGGACGGTACCGTCGCCAAATTAGCACCCGTGATCTTATACCGCACGCTCGGGGAGGTATTGCCCGAGGGAGCTGCTGAGGGGGCAGTTCTGTGGCCATTGGCACTCAATTTTGCGTTACGGGACAGCGACAGCCTGGCACGGGCTGGTTACACGGGCGATGTTTTCGAACAAGCCGATAAACTATTCGACGCCATTATTGCCGGGCACTCAGGCGTCATCTTCTCCAAAGACACCTTGGAAACCGTGTGGGGTCGCTTGGGTCACGAGGGACGTATTCAGCTTGTGATTCCCACGCTACTCGACGAACTCAAAGTGCTTGAGGCGGGCCCAGCGAACCGGGCAAACGGTGAATTTCCCTTCGCATTGAGTGCAGGAGAGCGCCGGGACTACACGGCAAATACGATTTATCGAGATTTTGGCTGGCGCCGCAAAGATCCTGATGGGTCACTGCGCATGAGCCCAGACGATGCGGCAACGCTCGGCATCTCAACGGGCGATCAGGCACGCATCACCACTGCCACCGGCTCAGCACTGGCGCGAGTTGAAGTAACGGACCGTATGCTGCCCGGACATGTATCCATCCCCAATGGTTTTGGTCTGGACAATGAGGACGGCACACGGTCTGGCATTGCACCCAATGAGCTGACGTCTCTGGATGATCGCGATAAATTCGCTGGCACCCCACACCATAAGTTTGTGCCAGCGAGAATTGAGGCGGCTGGCTGAACCCAATCTCCGACCAATCAGTTACGGTCATTGTTGAAATAACCCCATACCGGGGGCTGTGACCAGCAAAGCATCAAGGACGAAAGTCTAGCCATCGCATTCTCGCGTAGAGTTTGGATGCCGAGAGAGAAATCGATACGACGGGGCGGCCTCGCCCGCGGCTTGCGCTTGTCGCTCGCCGGTGCGCGGGCGGGTGGTGCCTTCGCAGTCGACGGCGCGCTGAAAAAATTGCGTGGCGACACCCCCGATGACGACGCCCTACTCAGTCGCGAAGCCCGCCGCTTCGCCCGCCAGTTGGGAGAACTTAAGGGCTCATACGTTAAAATTGGTCAACTCTTCGCTCTCTTGGGCGAGCACTTCTTGCCTGCACCACTTACGAGAGCGCTACATGAACTAGAAGCTCAAACCGAGCCCGTGGCGTGGTCGGAGATGCAATCCGTCTTCCGCTCAGGTTTGGGCGCCCACTATTCCGGACTAGAAATAGAACATGAAGCATTGGCAGCCGCATCGCTGGCGCAAGTCCACCGTGCACGCATTGTTTCGACTGGTGAGCAGATCGTTGTAAAGGGGCAGTATCCCGACCTCGTCGCGCTCCTCGACGAGGACTTTAATACAGTTGTCAAAATGCTACGGCTGGCAAGATGGATACCCGGAAGCCGGGACTTCGATAGCTGGCTCACCACACTCCACACGCAGCTCCTGGCTGAGGTCGACTACCCTAGAGAGCAGCGAATGGCACAAGCAATGGCTGATGGTTTGTCCCGGCATGCGGCGCTACAACAATCTCCGGTGACCATACGCGTGCCGCAGTTCTGGCCGGAGCTCTGCGCTGCAGACGTCCTGACCATGGAATATGTTGAGGGACATCGTGCTGCCTCATTGGCGATCGCGGCACTTCCTCAGGCTATGCGCGATGAGCTGGGTAAAGCGATGTTACAGCTTTTCTTTGCCGAGGTATTTGATCTGGGATTAGTCCAAACCGACCCCAACTTCGGCAACTATCTCATCAGTGACGATGGCAGCGAGCTCACGCTTCTCGACTTTGGTTCGGTGTTCGAGCTGGATCAGATCGTCCGCACAGCAATCTGCGACACCATCGTGGCGGGCCTCATTAACAGCGAGATACGCCTCGAACGCGCGCTGGTGGCGCTGGGCTGCCTCAAACCGGATGCCGGTGAGAGTGCAAAGGCAACGTTTAAAGCCTTCATCAGCAACTTGTTAGAACCTCTACGCCCACCGGAAACCTTGCCACCAGAGCATCTGAATGCGGAGGGTCTCTACTGCTGGGGACGCTCGGAGCTCATCAATCGAACCGGTCAGCATGTCGCGCGCTCACTCACCAATAGAGAGTTTGCGATCCCCTCAGGAGACTTCGCGATGGTGGCGAGGAAACTGACCGGCGTGTTCACGTTCATCGCGGTGCTCAAGGCGGAATTCAATGGCCACGACATTGTGGCGCCCTATCTCGACAAGGTCACTGCAGCAGGAGAGATCAGCGGATGAACAGTCAATAGCGATGGATCAGGAGGTGGACAAATCACGCAGCGTGACAACGAGCGGTAAGCAGCGCGCGGTGCCTAAGGGCCGTGTACAGCGCTTTGGTAAATTCGCACGCCTCGCCGGCGGCGTGGCAGGCAATATGCTCGCGCGCGGCGCCGCGCAGCTGGCTACCGGTAAGCGCCCCCGGGTGAGGAACCTTCTGCTGACGCCCAAAAATGCGATGAGACTCACGACGCAGCTTGCGGAGATGCGTGGCGCCGCGATGAAACTGGGACAGATCCTCTCCATGGATACGGGAGACTTGCTGCCCCAGGAACTGGCCGACATCCTTGCGACCTTGCGCAACGCAGGCTACGCCATGCCCGACGCCCAGTTGCAGGAGGTTTTGGCAGATGGGTTGGGACCCAACTTCGAGAAAAAGCTGAAGGGACTTGAGTCGCGGCCGTTCGCGGCAGCTTCTATCGGGCAGGTGCATCGATTGTCGACGCGCGACGGGCGTGCTGCGGTGCTCAAAGTACAGTACCCGGGTGTTAGAGAAAGTATCGATTCTGACGTCGATAACCTCGCTTCATTGCTACGCGTATCCGGGTTGCTACCCAAGCACATGGATATGTCCCCGCTGTTAGCCGAGGCAAAGTCGCAACTTCATGAAGAAGCCGACTATGAGCAAGAAGCTCGGTACCTCAACGCATTTGTGCGTGCCCTTGGCGACGACGAGCGGTTTTTGCTGCCACGAGTGATCCCCTCTCTGAGCTCCTCACGGATTCTGGGCATGACCTTTGTACCTGGGCAGCCGATAGAGGATGTCGCTCACGCAGACGCTTCTGAGCGTAATCGCGTCGCGGCCCTTTTATTCGAGCTGTTCCTGGTTGAGCTCTTTCAATTGCGTCTAGTGCAGACCGACCCCAACTTCGCTAACTATCAATACAACCCCGAAACGGGACAGGTGGTGCTGCTCGATTTCGGCGCGTCGCGGCGTTTTAAGGCGGCACTTGTTCGCGGCTTTCGTGATCTTTTGGCGAGAGCCATCGCCGGCGACAGACCGGGGATGATCAACGCAGCTGAGTCGATTGGCTATCAATTGGGTCCGGACAACTCGTCCTATCAACAAACGTTGCTAGAGCTGGCAGACATCGCGTTGGTGCCACTGACCGTCAATAAACCTTACGACTTCGGCCGCTCACCCATCCCACAGCAGCTGATGCAGAGACTTGAGCGGTTAAGGAGTAACAGCACCTTCTGGCAGGTTCCCCCCATTGACGTCGCCTATATACACCGCAAAATCGGGGGTCTTTTTATGCTAGCAACGCGACTAAACGCTGAAATTAATGTTCACGAGCTGCTCTTACCTTGGTTAGATGAATACGATACGGCTCTCTGACTTCCAGCGGCGAACGTCCCCTGCGACAAAATGGTTATCACCCCGTCCCCCCAAAAACATCACCCGCCGTGTCTCACGACCATCCTGAAACCTGCCAGGTTTTGTCCGCGTGAAGGAAGCCGGGTCGCTAGTCAATGATGCTATGGGGTATCTTCTGAAACTTAATGCCCCGTCGGGCAAGGTGACAGAGCACAACAACGATGAGTGAGAACGAATCAAGGGACACCACATACCCAAACTTATATGAAGAGCCTGCCCGAGCCGCTAGCTTTTCTTGGCGCCAGTTTTGGATCAGTTTTATTTACGAGAATCTGCCACCTGTCTTTATCTCTCCACTGGCGGCACTGCTGTTTGAGCGTTCATTCGCTAGAGCGTGGTCGGTCTGTCAGCATCGCAATCTGATAGTGCTATCGCCCCGATACAACCCGTGGGGATTCATTCTGTACTCATGGCTACTCGTCTATCCGGCATCCTGGCTAATTACTGCGGGCGCCCTAAGTGCGCTGCTAGCACCAGAGGCACTGATAGGGGGCATAGACTCAATGCAGATGCTTTGTGCTTACGCTTTCCTGTTCACCCGACGACTGATAGTTGCGGTGAAATACGGATACTTTGATATGGCTGATTTCAATGCCCTATCACAACCTGCTCCAGAGTGGAGTTTTGCGAAGAGCACAAAAAGACTCATTGCCGTGGGATGGGGCAAACCAAAACAGTTCCCTGGTTTGATCAGATCGGAACTCGAGCTAGCAGAGCGAAGCGCGGGTATTACGCTGAATAATCTCCAAGTGACAGCAGATTTTGGCACGCCGGCCACACTCAAGGATGCGACGCTCACCATTCTAAACGGGGCCTACAGCAGAGAGCTACCTAAAAGCACCAACGGGATTATCGTTTTGTCAGTGCTTTCTATTTTGATGAGTTTTCTGATAACCAAGTGGCAGTCTGGCGCGCCGTTGATTGGCGACACGTTGCAAATGCAGCTCATTAATCTCGGAACCTACACTGCTGTTTTATCGGGCATGGGCATCATGGGTTTTGGCTTGATCTGCGCGCTGGAGTTCTCACGCAGGCAGAAATCCCTAGAGAATCTGGATTCAGGCTTATTTAATCAATGTGACTCGTCCACAGATGAAGTAGAGGTTCCTGCGCACTTTGATCCTCGGTCACCGAATGATTTGCGATGTTGGGTCAGCGCGAGAGCCGTCATCCGGAAATTCGGTGAGCGCTATTACATGCGCGTGCAAACCTATACCTCCATCCTGCTTTGCTTTTCCTTCCTCTGCGTTGGATATCTAAACTTTCTCGCCTGGACCGGCACGCCCCACCACCTCTCAACAGTGGTTTTGCTGGGCGCCACGATTGGGGTGATTGCCACCATTGGGACCTTCGCGATGTATCGGGCGATCAAGCTACACACGCAAAGCTTGGAGTCTCGGTCTCAGCTGCTCGAACGGTTGCTGAACGAAGAAATTGAGGTCGCCGAAAGCATTAAAGATCAGTGTGATATAGGAGCGACGTCAACATCCATCTGCACCACCCTGCTGCGTCAGATAGATACCAACGTGAACTTTTCAGAAATTGTTCTGAACCCAACAACGGTGCTCGGTTATAAAGCTGACACCGATCTCATCAGCTCCGTCCTCGGGCTGCTAGTGACCGGTTGTTTGCTGGCTTTTCAGGGATTTGCGGGGGGCGGCTTCACGTATTCTAGCGCTGGATGGTTTATCCAATAGCAGTCAACTGGCGTGCATTGATTCCACCAAACGAGGTTACTGCGGAGGCGCTCGCAGTAAAGCCCGGAGCCTGACTCCGGGCGAGGTGCGAATCAGCTACTTGAAGGGAGAATTGAATCCTTTACGGCCAACAGGAAGTTGGCAATCACCATCCCCGCTATCATGATAGCGATGTTGTCGATAATCGCATTCAGGTGCATCCCAATTCCGGGAATGACATCCAGCGAGTTCGCCACGACGGGTATCGCCACTGCGGCCACGGTGTACGCCATTCTGCCCGTCAAATCAGCGATCGGACTGACAAAACCACTGGTTAAACCGAAAATCACCAACAGCAGCCCCGAGTAAGCAGCTAACTCAGCAAAAAACACCGCGACGATGGAAATAATTAAACCGACTAGCGTTAAGATTTGATTAAAACCCATATCGTTATCCTTATTGTTTGAGAGAGTTCGCTGTGAACACCGCGTCCCAAACCAAGGTTCGCCAACGCGCATGACAAACACCACAGCACTACTAAGCTATCAGGTGTGCTCCCGCATTGTGAAGGTAAATCGGACTTTTATTTACACAGTTATGGGGGGCAAAGCGGCATCGACCCGCCGACTTCAACACTGCCAGTGGCGTGCTCTCACAACAGGCCCTTGAGCCGAGGCGCTATCACGTAGCAAGCGTGCGCGGGGCTTTTTTTTGCGTATCCGTTAGTCAATATTCTTAGCAAAAACCTTGTTAACGTAGGTCAGCACCGCTACCGCCATGGTATCTTCAATTTGCTTTGCGGTTGGCCTAGGCAAACCGGCCTTTCGATAACTACGGATTATGAACTTTTCATGGGCCTGCCTTGCCGGCCCGTTGATACCAACCATTTCCTCATCGAAAGGCTGCGCTGGCTCAGTAATACCGGCCCGCTTTCGAATTGTGTCGTCCCAGTGCTCTCGAAATATTGTAAAGTTTTCCTCATTCCAGTCCTTAGCCCCCAAGGCAATTATTGCCTTAGTAACGCTTCCGGCTGGTACCTCTGAATCCTCGGACCGCAATGCATTCTCATAAATAACCGATTTCCACGAACTGGGGTCTCGCAAGTCGACATCAGACTTGTCCGTACCCGCACCATCTATCCCGTGACAAGACAAGCAGCTATCTGTTCCCTGTCCGTAAATCCTCTGACCTAACTTATATAGATCAATCTCTTGGGGAATTGCGTCTGAGGCAGATGCAGACTGTGCGAGAGAGAAAAGAACTAAGGGCACAAAGAACTTCATGGTCTCTATTCCTTTTCGTTTGGGACACTTTAATGATTGCCGGTAAGATTATGGCCCAAGACTTACGAAAGCCCAACATCAGCGCGAATGAAACCCTCCACACGAAGCTCGGTACTTTTCCAGATCACATTCTTGTTTTCTGTCTCGTCCGTAGTGGCGTTGGCAGCGGTGATGGCTCAAAGCGCCTTGATGCGAGCGCAAAGTTTAGAAGCGCTAGAAAATGAAATCCGCTCGGGCGAGAGAACACTGTTCAAAAAAACCGCCCAAGTCGGGCAAGAACGAATGAGTTACTACGCTTATTCGTCTGACCCCGGTAATTCTTCGGTCTGGCAGCTTAGAGGACGCCGAAGCCCGGTAGAGGCAATAAGGTCAGAAAACAGACGTCGGATTGAGGTGGTGGTGGGCCCTATACATGAGCAGCTCACTCAGCAAGGGACCATAAATACACTTGGTATCCTCTCTCTGGAGGGGGAACCACTACAATTTTTCGACTCTCCGACAATTTTTCAAACAGACTCTACGCCCAAATCCTCTGGCGCGACTCTTGAAATTGACCCTAGGTTGAGCCTGCCCTCGGAAGCTCTTGGCAAGAGTCTTGCCGACGGCTATACCCTTTACGGAAACAGACTGCAGAAATACGTTGTTTTCCCAATTTTTGCAAACGCAAAGATTTTGGCCCACATATATTACGGCCTAGATTTCGAAAATTTAAAATATGCATTCGAGTCAGAGTCTGACTCGACAATATGGTGGAGTGGGAGCGGTGAGGAAAGTAGTTTAATACCGATTGCTGAGTTGCTCGCGAGATTTGATGCTAAGGGACGTGACAGCGCCCTGATCTCCATAGGTGAGACTACTTACGCCACTGGCAAGCACGTGATAACCACCTCCAGCGGAGAAGAAAAAGAGCTTTTCTTCGTAAAAGATATATCTGCAACTTTTGACGCCAGCCAGAATTTTCAACTGCTAATGCTTGGGAGTTTGATAGTGCTCCTAGTCCTGTCAACTATTATTGTCTTTGTCTTGCTTAGACAGCGTCTAGCGCCACTGGGGAGTTCGATAAAGGTACTCAAAGATCTGTCAGAGGGCGATTTGAATAGCCGAGTGGATTATTCTCGCGACGATGAGATAGGGAGAATCGGCCAGGCAATAGATATTTTTAGGGAAAGGCTCATCAATTTCAACAAGTCGAATAACGAAGCTAGGCGCCAAAGAATGAGACAGCAAGAGATAATTCTTGCGCGGACAGCCGAATTGGTAGACCTACTACCGATTGAGAGAGCTACGGTACTAGAAAGAGAAATCAATCTTATCGAGGATGAGATTGAGAGCTCGCTTGATCAACAAAATGACAAAAGTCTCACGGTTAGCGACAACTCAGTCACTGAACTATTTGCGAAATCTTTCTCTCTGCTAGGTCAAGAGTTGTCCGAGCAGTATTCAGTACTCGATCAGAAAGTAAGGGAAAGAACCTTAGATCTCGAGAAAAAATCTAGTGAGATTGCTGATGCGCTTCAGAAAAATGAGGATCTGCTCCTAAACATATTGCCTAAGTCGATAGCGGATCGAATGACGGGGACGCAGTCCTCAATTGCCGAACATTTTTCTGATGCCAGCATCTTATTTGCCGATCTTGTCGGCTTCACCAAGATTGCGCGCGCAACAAGTCCAGAGCAATTAGTTGACCTGCTGGGCAGTATTTTCTCTGATTTTGACGCGCTCACCGATCAGCTAAACCTTGAGAAAATCAAAACCATCGGTGACAGCTATATGGTTGCCGGAGGGGTTCCTGAACCTTCCAAGACACATTGTGATCGCATGGCCAGGATGGCTATCCACATGCAGAACTATATCGATCAACTCCCAGCTTTCAATGGGGAAAAGATCCAGTTGAGAGTTGGCATCCACATTGGTCCCGTTATTGCAGGAGTTATCGGCACACGCAAATTCGCATACGACATTTGGGGCGATACCGTGAACATTGCGTCCCGCATGGAATCACACAGCTTGCCCGGCAAAACTCAAGTATCCGCCGCAATGTATCAGCGCATTAAGGGTAGCTTCCAACTAGAGGAGAGAGGCCATGTCGAGGTTAAGGGTCGTGGTAATATGATGACTTATTGGCTCATCAGTCCAAAAGAATAGCCGGTCGGCAACGAGCAGATTTCTGAGAAATCAAGGACTTACCCCGTATATTCGGACTACACCAGTGGCAGTTGGGGGCCCAGAGGCAGGGACCTTAGCCTCTTTCCCGTCAATTCTGCTATCGCATTGCAGACCGCTGGCGCCACTAGCGACATGGTGTTTTCCCCGATACCGGAAGGCACTAACCCGTTAGATACGATATGGACATCGAGCTCTGGCAAATCAGCATTTTTTTGCCACTTGTACTTATCGAAATTGCTCTCAGCTAACCTCCCCTGGCGAAGCGTAGCCGCCTCATAAAGTGTGCTACTGAGCCCCCAAAGCAAGCTACTCTCAATCTGCGCCCGCGCACCGTCAGGATTTACGACCAATCCGACATCGGCGCAGACAGTCAGTTTATCTACTTTGACAAAACCACCTTCAGACACCGTTACATCCGCCACGCAAGCAGAAAAGGATGGGTTGTGACGTCCTTCTGCAGCAGCAATTGCAAGGCCCTGCCCAACATTTTTGCCGACCAGAGGAGATCGATAATTCGATATCCCTGCCGCAATTTTTAACACATTGGCTAGTCGGATGTTGCCGCCTGCGGACACATAATCTGCACTGCCGGGAGTATTGGCATCCGTGTTCTCAGGCACATCCACGCCTGCATTCCGCCCTCTACCTCGCAACAGACTCAATCGCAACGTGAGAGGGTCCAGCTTTAATTCTTCAGCCAGCTCATCCACGAAGCTTTCTATCGCAAAAATCGTGAAATAATTTCCCACCGACCGGACAGACCCCGTAGGGATAATTCTTTGCATCATGTCATGAGCTATAAACCTTACTTGCATTGCATTAAGGTCATACCAGTGGTCTGCCCCCGAGACAGCTGCCGCGGGTGCCCTAGTGGAGTTTCCCGAAGATTCCGGATCATCACGATCAGAAAAAACTTGGCCATCGCTCAACCACAGTGTCTCTAAGATCGGAGCTGCAACGAGATCATGGGTAACGTCGTGTATCCGCTCTGAAGGCATTACACCGCTGTTTGCTGACAACCTTGCTGTCAGTCTGTGGAGGGAAATTGATTTGGGATGTCCAAGGTTGAATTGATCTTCTCGGGTCATGATGACTTTAACCGGCAAGTCGAGCTCCTTACTCGCTTTCGCCGCCAGGACAATCTGATCTGCATAGATCTTATCGCCAAAGCTTCCGCCAATTTGATGGGGGTGATAAGCGACGTTTTCTTCCGGGATTTGCAGCTCAGACGCAATAAATTCTATCAAGTAGGCGCCGGCTTGGTGACCGGCGTAAATATGGTAGGTTCCATCAATTGGCTGAACGAGCGCACTCCTCGGCTCTAGCGCGGCGTGTTCAATCATGGACGTCCGATAGTCAGCGGAGATAACAATGGGTGCATCGACAATGGATTGAGAAACATCACCTACTTGATACCAAGCTTGCGCGCCCTCTTTTGACTCGACGAGTCTCTCTGCTTCAGCCCAGAGCTCTCTCTCATCCAGTAGATTTTCCTTGGGTGAGTTCCAAGTTATTTGAAGTGCTTTTTCAGCGCGAAGGGCGGCGGGATAAGATTTCGCGATGACGAGCGCCACCTCCGTGCTTCCCATACCGGGGAGCCCAAGCGTGCTGAATCTCATGGTTTTTACATAGCCGGGCACCTCACTGGCCAAGGAGTCATCGATTTTGGTGATTCTCGATCCTAGCCGGGTGGGTGCTAATGAAGCCTTGCCATAGACCATATTGGGTGCGTAGGCGTCTATGCTATATCTAGCTGTCCCATTCACCTTTTCGGGCACATCTAAAGCAGGCTTCGAGTGTCCAATAATCTTGAACTGCGAAGTTGTTTTGAGTTTGGCCTCCAGCAGCTCTTCAGGTTGAATCTCGTGATTGATTTGATGTTCGGAGAGAATTTGCGCATAAGATATTTTTTGATCATAGACAGAGTCGATTACGAAACCGTCTGAAGCGCTGCAATCCGAAATCTCGGCACCCAGAGAATCTGCGCCTGCTTCAATCAGGAACTCCCGGGCTATCGCTGCCGAGCGCCTGAGGGGCTCAAAAGCCTCTAAAACACCCAAGCTCCCTCCAGTCCAAACTCCACCGTTCGTTCGGCTCTTCATAGAAAGATCCATGGAAGGATAGTCAATGGACACATCGTCCCAACTGAGGTCAAGTTCTTCCGCCACTATTTGAGCCAAAGACGTTCCAATGTGTTGTCCGAACTCACTGTTGTAGATATGGATATTCGTGAGGCCATTGCTCTGCATAGTGAACCATACGCATGGCTCATAATTTTCCGGAATGATGAGTGGACTATTTTCGTCTAGTAAATTCGTCACCGGTTTACCAGTTGCTGACCCAAAAATTGCCAATCCGACCGACCCTACTCCGCCGCGGACCAAAAACTTACGTCTGGAAATTGCTGCAGATGACATTGTCATAGTCTTACGAGAGTCCTCTTATCTTGTCTGAGGCCGCTCGAACAGCCGAATTGATTCGCTTATATGTCATACATCGACATAGATTCCCTCGCATTGAACGCTGAATTTCCTCATCGGACGGGTTGGGGTTATTCTTGAGTAACGCGGCTGCTTGCATGATCTGACCAGATTGACAATATCCACACTGAGGCACTTGGTTTTCCAACCAAGCTTGTTGGACTGGGTGGTCCCCGGACGTGCTTAAACCCTCGATCGTGGTTATGACAGCTCCGTCTATGTCGTCGACTCTTATTTGACACGAGCGGACCGCTTCACCATTAATGTGAACCGTACAAGCCCCACAATGGCCTCCGCCACATCCAAACTTCGTTCCTGTAAGCTGGAGGTTTTCTCGTAAAACCCAAAGCAGCGGCGTGTCAGCCTCTTCATTTACCAAGTAGCTCTTGTTGTTAATGAGCAATCTCGCCATGTTCTAACTCCTAGCTACCAGTGCCTAATTCCGCTATCGCAAGAACATTGCCTTAAACGCACCAATGCCTCAACCAAAAGGGTTACTGTAGCACCTACGGTATACCCTTGCTTTGGGAGCTGACCAGCCTTGAGGGGTGTTGCATATCTGCTTCAAATTGCTTCATTTTAGTTACTACTCTCCGCCGCATTTTTTTGAAAGTGACGGTCCAGAGGGTCGGGCCAGAGCAAAAAACGCTCTTAAGTATAGGTCCACCCAGCCCACCGTGGACTCTGAAAAGGTTTCGTTGGCATCCAGCAGGTGCAACTATGATGTAAGGTGAGAAACCAAATTATCAGGTGTCTCCTTGGCCCGCCAGGCTCGAAAATATTGGTGTCGTTGAAATTTTAAAAACAGTGAAGGGTGAATATTCTCTTGACGATTGACCCTCATTCAATACTGAACAATGATTTGCAAATGCTAAACGCAAGAAAACTCAAACATACTCTGCTCATGCGGAAAGCAAGAAACCTTAATGAGGGCACGTATGGATCGTGAAGCCGGTACACAATTTGCTGAACGTGAGGGCACCAAGATTGCTTACCGAATCTATGGGAGCGCCTCGAGGGATTTGATAATCGTGCCGGGGATTATCTCGCATGTAGAGTACGCACACGAACTACCGGGCTACAACGAATTTCTTGATCGTCTATCTAGCCACCATCGGATTATCGTCTTTGACAAAAGGGGAAATGGTTTATCGCAGAAAATTGAAGACTCAGCGCCGACACTGGAACAGCGCATGGACGATATCCGTCTCGTTATGGATGCAGTCGGTTCTCAACGAGCCACCATCATGGGGGTCTCCGAGGGAGGATCTTTGTCCGCACTTTTTGCCGCGATGTATCCAGAGCGGACGACAAGCTTGATCTTATTTGGAGCATTTGCGCATACACCCGGACTCGAGCGACTAGAACGCTATCCCCGTTTTATTGGAAGACTCCGAAAACGATTCGCAATGAAGCGAGCGGTCAAATCTTTTTATAAAACTTGGGGCGACGGCTCCTTCGTAAGAAGTGTTGTTCCCTCAAAAATGATTATTAACAACGAATTAAGGCGAAAGTTCAGAGAATTCGAATTGGCATCAACTAACGCTGCAGATATGGCGAAAATGGTTTCCTTACTTGGTGAGATGGACGTTACTGCTTTCCTCAAAGACGTTAGATGTCCAACGCTCGTTATGCACTCACATGACGACAAGTTGATCCCGTTTAGATACGGGCAAGCCCTCCATGAGGGCATACGAGGTTCTGAGCTAATTGAACTGTCCGATGTCGGTCATACCTATTTTATGTCAAAGGACCCCCGGATAGCTGATGAGATTATTTCATTCCTTTCAGAGGAACAGTCCAGCGACAGCGAACACATTATGCAGGGACGCGTTTTGGCGACAGTGATGTTCAACGACATAGTCGGCTCAACCCGCCTTCAATCAGAATTAGGGGACGAGTTGTGGAAAACGAAAATAAGAAAATTTGAGCAGATTTGCAAAGACAGCATTCATAGCTTCGACGGCATTTTCATTAAGGGCCTTGGTGATGGGGTCTTAGCGGTCTTCTCTGGCCCTGCCCGAGCGATTCGTTGCGCTATCGCAATAAAAGAGGACGCCAAAAGATTAGACATCAAGCTTCGCACAGGCCTTCATGTGGGAGAAATCGAGAAAGATACCGACGACATAAGCGGCATTAACGTAAATCTAGCCTCTCGGATTCAATCAGTTGCTAATGCAGATCAAGTTGTAGTTTCTGATGTTTTGAAGAGCCTAGCTTTTGGCTCTGGTTTAACCTTCGAGGAACTTGGCGATTACGAGCTGAAGGGCTTTGACGGAAAGTGGAAATTGTCGGCGGTTCGCCAAGAATCAAGTAGTCTCCACCCTGCATAAGCTTCAAGCTCAGAGGGGTAATTCGCAGTAACGCTATGACCAAAGCCCGGTCTGAGTCTCCGAGCGAAACGCGAATTAGTTGCTAGTAAGTATGGTGGAGCTAGGCGGGATCGAACCGCCGACCTCAACACTGCCAGTGTTGCGCTCTCCCAGCTGAGCTATAGCCCCACATCAGGACTCGACGAGGGTCGAGGGGCGCAACACTACGGATGCTGCTGAATCGTGTCAAGCAAACCTACCGATTTGCCAGGCCAGCCTTAGGTTCACCCGGATCACTGGCCACCAAACTGTCTTCCGCAGCAAATAGCCGGTTGTTAAAGTCACAGTCACTCATGACAGCAGTATTTGCCGAACCCTAATCATGGTCGTCGTCCGCAATCACTATTAACCTAGCAGCTGTCACTGTTTCTATGCGGAGCCGCTGAAGCCCACTTCACTGCACAGCTATCGGTAGTAAACTGGCTGAGTCGACCGCCAATATATGCCAGAGGCCATTAACATGATGTTTGCCAGAGCCGTGCTCATCATCCCCGGTGCCATATTCTTCATTTACGGGGCCATGTGCTGGTACAACCCCGAACTTCCTGCCGAATACGCGGGGCTGTGGGTCGCACATCAGGATGGGCTTGCAGAGCTCGCTGCCACGTATGGCGGATTACAGCTGTGTCTGGGGTCAATCATCTTTTTGTCAGGCATCCTCAAAGGGTACCTACGCCCCGGGCTGTGGCTGCTGATGATGGTGCTAGGCGGACTGGCCGCCGCACGCGGTAGCGTGGCCTTTGGCAATTTCGATCTGACGGTGCAAGCAGCTCAAGGCGCGGCCGACGTCGCGATGAGCTCGGAGTTCACGGGATACACCTGGTACGCGCTGTTGTTCGAGGCGACCTTCGCACTGCTCGCAGGGCTATGCCTGCTCAATAAGGAAAACCAGAACTGAGCAAGGGGGTTTAGCGGTTCAGATCAGCGTAAGCCTTCTCGAGCCGCTTGGCGGCTTTCTTAGAGACACCACCACAAGCCTCGATGGCGGCTTTCAAGCGGGCCCGAGTCATATCCGGGCCAAGGATAGCCATCGAATCGGGTATTGAATACGCCACCTTCTCGCCTGAGAGCGCCACAAACAACGGCGCAAAAAGTGCTTTGGGCTTGAGTTCCATGGCCTGGGCCAACTCTTTCAGTGCGGCAAACAGCGAATCGCGACTCCAGTTCTCCTGGGCCTCCAATCGCCACAGCACAAACTGCATTTGCATCACCGTGTTCTCGCGGGCCTCACCATCCTCGCCAAAAGCCGCAACATCCAATGCCAAGTCGCCCGACACGAGATAGGCCGCCTGAGGGATGAGATCGGAGAGCACCTCAATACGACCTTGGGCGTGGGGCAGGATTTTGTCCAGCATCTCCCGGTTCAGCGCCCAGTCGCGCAGCCGTCTGACCAACTCGTCAGCGCTGAGCGATTCCCGAATCCACAGACCGTTTAGCCACTTGAGCTTTTCCACATCGAACACCGGTCCGCCGAGTGACACCCGGCTGATATCAAAGGCGGCCTGCATCTCATCCAGCGTGAACTTTTCTTCTTCATTGGGCATCGACCAGCCCATGCGGCCCAAATAGTTCACGACCGCCTCGGGCAGGTAACCCATGCGCTGGTAGTAGAGGATGCTGGTGGGGTTCTTGCGCTTGCTCAGCTTCGATTTATCGGGGTTCCGCAACAGCGGTAAATGACACAGCACCGGCATGTCCCAACCAAAGTACTCATACAGGAGTTGGTGTTTCGGCGCGGAGTTGATCCACTCCTCGCCCCGAATCACGTGGGTGATCTCCATCAGATGGTCATCCACCACGTTGGCGAGGTGGTAGGTGGGTAGCCCGTCTGACTTCAGCAGGATCTGTGCATCCACCATACCCCAGTCGAGCTCGATCGTGCCGCGTAACATATCCTCGATGGCACAGACGCCCTCTTCCTCGGGCACCATCATGCGTATCACATAGACATCGCCCGCCGCTTTTCGTGCCCCCTGCTCATCGTCAGACAACAGCAAGTCAGAGGGCTTTAAGGCCGTCGACTTGCCCGCCTCACGGCGCGCCTCCCGCAAGGCATCCAGCTCTTCCGGCGTGCGGTAGCAGACAAAAGCGTGCCCTTTTTCGACCAGCTCCCAGGCATAACCACTGTAAATATCAGCCCGCTCACTCTGCCGATACGGGCCCTTCGGGCCGCCCACATCGGGCCCTTCGTCCCAGTCGAGGCCCAACCAGCGTAATGATTCAAAAATCTTGGCCTCGGCCTCAGGGGTGCTGCGGGCCTGATCAGTATCCTCAATACGCAGGATGAATTGCCCACCCTGAGCGTGAGCAAAACAGCGGTTGAATAGCGCCATGTAAGCGGTGCCCACGTGGGGGTCACCGGTTGGCGAGGGTGCGACGCGGGTTCTGACTGTCATGGGCGTATTCGGGCGGTCACGGCTCAGTATTGTGAGTCGGCGAAGTGCGACTCTCCCTAATGGAGTTTACCAAAGGCCTGCCCTTTCATCGGCATAGATGGCGCGCAATATTCGCACTCTCATCCGCCCCCAAACTCCGGTAGCATAGGGCCATTCTGTGGGCAGGTACTCAGTTTTGAAACACCCCCTCTCAGGCGCGGCCAGGACGCTACGCCACGCGATGGTGTCGCGGCCAACCAACACCGCTCATTCATTCTCCTACGGCTTCTCAGCGCTATGCTGCGCCCTGTTGCTCCTGCTGACCGCTTGCGGGGGCGGCGAGAGCAATGTGGTCATCGGCAACCGCGACGGTGTACTGCACTACGGCAACGGCACCGAGCCACAGGGCCTCGACCCCCACGTGGTTACCGGCGTCCCCGAGAACCACATCATCCGTGCGCTTTTTGAAGGGCTCGCAGTCAAAAACCCAATCACGCTGGAGCCCGAACCGGGTGTTGCCGAGCGGTGGGAATTCAGCGACGAAGGCCGAGTGATCACCTTTTACCTAAACCCTGACGCCAAGTGGTCCAACGGAGAACAGGTGACGGCCAGCGACTATGTGTGGAGCTGGAACCGGGCGCTGCACCCGATGACAGGTAACGAGTACTCCTACATGCTGTTCCCGTTGGTCAACGCCGAGGCGTATCTCAAGGGCGAGATCACCGACTTCAACGAAGTCGGCGTGAAGGCCCTCGATGACACCACCCTTGAAGTGACCCTGAACGCCCCAACGCCCTACTTTGTGCAGCTCATGGATCACTACAGCACCTTTGCGGTGCACCCCGAAACGCTCATGCAGTTTGGCGAGATGACCGACCGCTACACGCCCTGGACCCGGGTCGGCAGTATCGTCAGTAACGGCGCGTTTACTCTCACCGAGTGGTCGCTGAATCGCCGGATCATTGTCGAGAAAAGCGAGCACTACTGGGATAGTGACAAGGTGTCGCTCAACGCCGTGGTTTTCTATCCCATGGAGAACGTGGTCAGCGAGGAGCGCATGTTCCGCGTTGAGCAATTGCATTACACACAGGCCGTACCGCTCGACAAGATCCCGCTCTACCGCGACATGCTCGATACACCCTACGTGCAGGCGCCCTATCTCGGCACTTACTATTACTTGATCAATACCAAGCGCCCTCCGGTTGATGACGTGCGCGTGCGCAAGGCGCTATCCATGGCCGTGGACCGCGACAAGCTGGTGCGCACCGTGCTGCAAGAGACGGCCGTGTCCGCCTACTCCATTACCCCTCCGGATACGTTGGGGTACTACCCGCCCAAGCTCTTTGACTACAACCCCGAGCAAGCCCGCGCACTGCTTGCCGAAGCGGGCTATCCCAATGGTGAAGGCTGGCCGGGGCTTGAGATTCTCTACAACACCAACGAGGGCCATCGAAAAATTGCCGTGGCCATTCAGCAAATGTGGAAGTCCGAGTTGGGGATCGATATCACGATCACCAACCAGGAGTGGAAGGTCTACCTCGATTCCGTAACGCAAATCGATTTTCAGATCGCTCGCCGGGGATGGATTGGCGACTACGTGGATGCTAATAACTTCCTCGATCTGTTTATTACCGATGGTGGCAACAACAACACCTACTACAGCGACCCTGTCTATGACGATCTAATCCTGTACAAAGCGCCCAAGGCAGAAACACGGGAAGAGCGCTACGCGTTGTTCACCGAGGCAGAGACCATGCTCATGGAAGAGATGCCGATCATTCCGATCTATACCTACACCAGTAAGCACCTGATTCACCCCAGCGTTGAGGGGCTCCATTCCAACCTGATGGACTCCCTGAACCTCAAGTATGTGAAGCTAGTACCGGGCCGAACATTGCCGGAGGCACTCCGCTGATGCTGCGCTTTATGTTTATCCGCATCCTGCAGGCGCTGCCGGTGATCTTTGTGGTGATCACCGCCACCTTCTTTTTGGTGCGCTCTGCCCCCGGTGGCCCCTTCGATCAAGAAAAAGTCGTCATTCCCGAGGTCAAGAAGGCGCTCGAGGCCCAGTACCGGCTAGATTTGCCCTTACACGAGCAATACTTTGCTTACTTGGGTGATCTCGCACAGGGAGACCTCGGCCCGTCGTTTAAGTACCCGGGCCGCAGCGTCAATGAGATTCTCTTTGCGGGTCTGCCCGTCACGGCTGAGCTCGGTCTGTATGCGCTGATCATCGCGCTGTGTATTGGCGTGACCGCCGGCGTGTTTGCCTCGTTAAGGCCCAACACGGCACAGGACTATGTGCCAATGAGCTTGGCCATGATCGGCATCTGTATGCCGTCTTTCTTATTGGGGCCGCTATTGGTGCTGGTATTTGGTATCTGGCTTGACTGGCTGCCGATTACCGGCTGGGGCGATATCCCCGGCGATAAAATTCTGCCCGCGGTGACCTTGGGCTCAGCCTACGCCGCCTATATCGCCCGCTTGAGCCGCGCGGGCATGCTCGAGATTCTGTCGCAGGACTACATTCGCACTGCGCGCGCTAAGGGCCTGCCCGAGTGGCGGGTCGTCACCCAACACGCCTTGCGCGGTGGTCTGATTCCAGTCATTGCCTTTCTTGGCCCGGCCTTTGCAGGTTTGCTGGCGGGCTCGTTCGTCGTCGAGACTATATTCCAGATTCCCGGCTTAGGGCGTTTCTATGTGCAGGCCGCGTTTAACCGGGACTACACGATGATTTTGGGCA
>CABYND010000021.1 GCA_902520195.1 Halieaceae bacterium | reverse complement strand
TCGATATGTCCGAGTTTATGGAGCAGCACTCTTTTGCGCGGCTGATCGGCGCGCCACCGGGGTACGTGGGCTATGAAGAGGGCGGATACCTCACCGAGGCGGTGCGTCGCAGACCCTACTCACTCCTGCTACTGGATGAGGTCGAAAAGGCGCATCCTGATGTCTTCAATATTCTGCTGCAGGTGCTGGAAGATGGGCGATTGACCGACGGTCAGGGCAGAACGGTGGATTTCCGCAACACCGTGGTGGTGATGACGTCGAATTTGGGCGCAGTGCATATCCGCGAGGCGCTTGAGGAAAATGATGCCACTGCGGATCGCGGCGCACTCAAGGCGACGATTCAAGCCAAAGTGATGGCGGATGTAGCCAGCCACTTCAGACCTGAGTTCCTCAACCGCATCGATGAGTCTGTGGTGTTCCACGCGCTCGAACAATCCCATATCGCCGATATCGCGGCCTTACAGCTAGAGGCTGTGAGCGCCCGGCTCGCAGATCGTTCGCTGAAACTGTCGATGAGTGATGACGTGATGGCGCACCTGGCCGATCAGGGCTTTGACCCCGTGTATGGCGCCCGCCCGTTGAAGCGTGCCATCCAGCGGTTGATTGAAAACCCGCTGGCTGAGGCTTTGCTGGCCGGTGATTTTATTCCGGGAGATACGATTGAGGCGACGATGTCGGGGAGCGAGCTTAGGTTCGTAAAGTCCCCCGCCCTGGTGGACGCTGCGTGATGCGGTAAGTCATCCTCACTTGTCACAGATCATCGGTTCAGGCCAATGATCTGTGACCGTGATACCCGTTGTCAGAGACTGGCCTGCCAGCAGTTGAGGTGGGCTACATAAGGCGTGCAAACAAGCTTTGAACCGCGCAACGGGTTTACCCTGATTGAGCTGATGCTCGTCTTAGCCATCGCGAGCCTGCTGCTACCCATAGCGGCCCCGTCATGGCGTCACGTACAAACCGATCCAGCGATAAATGGGGCTGGCATCTACGAGCTGTCCTTGAAGGAGCAGTAGCAGTATTGAAGACGCTGCAATACTGAAAAACGTTGGCTTTCCGTCCATAGAATGGCCGTCGCGTGGAGCGACAACCCTATCGCGCAGGTCAGGAGTCATCAACGCTGATTATGGTCATTTGTCGACATCCCTTGACTTTGCGCGTCCAGCGCCCAGACAATCCGCACCGTCACGCGAGCGGCAACGGCTACCGGTGAGTACCCTCACCCTCTGGCCTACCTCAGAGACGGGATAGTTTCTCAGGCTGTTTGCGGGTTCCGTCAGGCAAGGCATAGCCTCAGCCACTCGGGCTCGACGCTGCGTTACCCCGCAGGTCACCGATACACGGGTTTCGTGATCGTGATCTGGCAGGGTGCCGGACCGATCCGGCCAGTGTCTCGTGCGACAGGTGATGGTGGCGTGCACGTATGGAGGCTCGCCACCCTCTGATGCAACGAGATGGAGAGTGGCCATGGAAATGCTGTCCGGCGGCGAGATGATCGTCCGCGCCCTTGAAGACGAAGGTGTAGAGTACATCTTCGGATATCCCGGTGGAGCTGCGCTCCACATCTACGATGCCTTGTTCAAGGCAGAAAAAGTCCCACATATTCTGGTGCGCCACGAGCAGGCAGCTACCCATGCGGCAGACGGCTATGCGCGCGCCACCGGTAAGCCCGGTGTCGTCTTGGTGACATCGGGGCCCGGCGCGACCAACGCGATTACGGGCATTGCCACGGCCTATATGGATTCGATACCCCTGGTCGTGATCTCGGGTCAGGTCCAGAGCCATCTCATTGGTGAGGATGCGTTTCAGGAGACCGACATGATCGGTGTCTCCCGCCCTATCGTTAAACACAGCTTTCTGGTGCAGAAGTCGGAGGATATTCCTTCGACTATCAAGAAGGCCTTTTTTATCGCCTCCACGGGCCGTCCAGGGCCGGTTGTGGTCGACATCCCAAAAGATCTGACCCACCCGGAGCACAAGTTCGAATACGAGTACCCCGAGACGGTCAGCATGCGCTCCTATCAGCCGTCTGCCAAAGGTCACTCGGGCCAAATTCGCAAAGCGGCGCGCATGCTGCTCAGCGCCAAGAGACCCGTGATCTATGCCGGGGGCGGGGTTATTCAGGGTGAGGGTTCTGCACAACTGACCGCACTGGCGCGCCGGCTGAATTACCCTGTGACCAATACCCTCATGGGTTTGGGTGCGTATCCGGGCAGTGACCGACAGTTTCTGGGCATGCTGGGTATGCATGGCTTCTACGAGGCCAACATGGCAATGCATCACTCGGATGTGATCCTTGCAGTGGGTGCGCGTTTTGATGACCGCGTAACTAATACGGTCTCCAAGTTCTGCCCGGGTGCCAAGATCATTCATGTGGATATCGACCCGGCGTCGATTTCCAAGATAGTGCCCGTTGACATCCCGATTGTCGGGCCGGTGGACACCATCCTCGAGGAGTTGGACAAGCAGGTTGCTCTGCAGATGGAGGGCGCCGAGCGGGCATTGCCTGATCCAGAGGCGTTGGCGCAGTGGTGGCAACAAGTCGACAGCTGGCGAGAGGCGCATGGTCTCTGGCACGGCCGCCGATATGGCGAGTCGGCATCGATCATGCCTCAAGACGCGATCTGTGCGCTGTATGAAGCTACCAACGGCGAGGCTTATGTCACATCAGACGTCGGACAGCATCAGATGTTCGCTGCCCAGTACTACAAGTTTGACTACCCGCGCCGCTGGGTCAATTCCGGCGGCCTCGGCACCATGGGATTTGGCCTCCCTGCGGCCATGGGTATCAAAATTGCCCTGCCGGATGCCGATGTAGCGTGTGTGACAGGAGAGGGAAGCATCCAGATGAATATCCAGGAGCTCTCTACCTGCAGTCAGTACGGCTGCCCGGTGAAGATCATCAACCTGCGTAATGACTATCTCGGTATGGTCAAGCAGTGGCAGGATATGCAGTACGAGGGGCGTTACTCGGAGAGCCACTACGCGGCGTCCCTGCCCGATTTTGTGAAGCTTGCGGAGGCCTATGGGCACGTTGGTATGGAGGTCAAATCTCAATCCGACTTGTTGCCTGCGATGAAGGAAGCCTTTGCCCTGAAAGACAAGCTGGTCTTTTTGGATATACATATCGACCCTGATGAGCACGTATATCCAATGATGGTCGCGCCCAACGGCGCGATGAAGGATATGTGGCTCAGCAAGACGGAGAGAACCTGATATGAGACGGATACTCTCAGTACTGCTGGAAAACGAGTCTGGCGCCTTGTCGAGAGTGGTGGGGCTGTTCTCGCAGCGCGGCTACAACATCGAAACCTTGAACGTCGCGCCCACGGATGATCACTCACTGTCCCGATTGACTGTGACCACTTCGGGCGATGATCTCAAGATCGAGCAGATCACCAAGCACCTCAACAAGATTGTGGACGTGGTGAAGGTGGTGGATCTTACAGAGGGTGCACACGTGGAGCGCGATACGCTGCTGGTTAAAGTCCGCGTCGTGGATGCGCAGCGTGATGAAGTCAAGCGCACAGCGGAGATCTTCCGCGGGCAGATCATTGATGTGGGCCCCACGACCTATGTGGTGCAGCTTACGGGGCCCTCGGAAAAGCTCGATTCCTTCCTGCAGGCGCTCGGTGAAACCGAAGTCCTCGAAGTCGTACGGTCTGGTGTGGCGGGTATGGCGCGCGGGGAGAAAGTCTTGGCGCCATAGGCTTACTGCCCACTCTCGAAGCATTTCAATCCGAGAGTGACTCTTAGCACTAGAAATAGGTCGTAAAGACCGAGCACAAAAAAAGGGGCCAGTTGGCCCCTTTTTTGTTTCTCGGGAGGGATCAGAGCAGCGGTGCAATCACCAGACTCACGATAGCCATTACGTTGATCAGAATGTTCATCGACGGGCCGGAGGTATCCTTGAAGGGGTCGCCGACGGTGTCGCCAACGACTGCCGCGGCGTGGGTGTCGGAACCCTTACCACCGAGGTTGCCCTTTTCAATGTACTTCTTGGCGTTATCCCAGGCGCCGCCAGCGTTGGCCATCATCAGCGCCATCAGGACGCAGCCCAACAGGCCGCCCGCCAACATACCGCCCAGCGAGGTCGCACCGAGCCCAAAGCCCACGACAACTGGCGCCAGTACAGCAATTGCACCGGGGACCACCATCCGCTTGAGCGCAGCGGTCGTTGCAATATCCACACAGCGCGCGGTGTCCGGCTCGGCGTTGCCTTCCAACAGGCCCGGAATCTCACGGAACTGGCGACGAATCTCGTTGATCATGTCAAAAGCCGCATCGCCCACCGCTGTCATGGTGATGGAAGCTATCAGGAAGGGAATGGTGCCGCCGATAAAGATACCGATCAGCACTTCCGGATCAGACAGCTGCAAATCAAAGTCCGGGTTGTTGATCGTCACGGTCTCGACGAACGCCGCGATGATGGCCAGTGCCGCCAGCGCCGCAGCGCCAATGGCAAAACCCTTACCAATCGCCGCAGTGGTGTTACCCACTTCATCCAGACCATCGGTGATTTCGCGTGTGTCAGCGCCCATGCCGGCCATCTCAGCAATACCGCCTGCGTTGTCAGCAACGGGGCCGTAAGCATCGATTGCCATAGTGATGCCGACAGTAGCGAGCATGCCCACCGCGGCGATACCCACACCGTACAGTCCTGCGAGATTGGTCGAGACGAAGATAATGGCAGCCAGGAACAGTACCGGCGCCACGACTGACTGCATGCCGACCGCGAGGCCAGTGATCATGACCGTTGCCGAACCGGTTTCACCTGATTTGGCGATGGTCCTCACGGGCTTACCACCGGTGTAATACTCGGTGATGAGGCCGATGGCGATGCCGCCCACAGCACCCGAGACGACCGCCCACCAGATGTTCTGTGAGATGCCCATGCTCTCTGACAGGACCCAGGCCATAACAATGAAGATAACGGGGGCACCCAGCGTGCCACTGCGCAGCGCCGCTTCCGGTGCAGCGGAGGAGCGCGCACGTACAATCAAAATGCCTGCAACAGAGGCGAGCAAGCCAATGCTGGCGAGGGCCAGCGGGAAGGCCATCATGGCGCTTTGCTCAGTTGCCGTGATTGCCATAGTGGATGCGATCGCAATGCAGGCGATCATGGAGCCACAGTAGGACTCAAAAATATCGGAACCCATACCGGCGATATCACCGACGTTGTCGCCCACGTTATCGGCGATGACGCCCGGGTTACGGGGATCATCTTCGGGGATGCCCGCTTCGACTTTACCGACCAGGTCAGCACCGACATCGGCTGATTTAGTATAGATGCCGCCACCTACGCGCGAGAAGAGTGCTACTACTGAACCGCCCATGCCAAAGCCGTGGATCGCGTGAGCAGTATGGGGGTCACCACCGAAGTAGTAGTAGAGACCGCCGAGCCCCAGAAGACCCAGTGACGCCACGCAAAGGCCCATGATTGAGCCGCCGTAGAAGGCAATGTTGAGCGCCGACGCCGCGCCCTCGGTGTTGGCTGCGACCGCAGTCCGGACGTTAGCTTTGGTGGCTGCGTACATGCCCAGATAACCCGCCGTGGCCGAAGAGACTGCGCCCGCTACAAAGGCGATGGCGGTATTGGTACCAAGCGGAGAGACCAGGATGCCCACAATCAAGACTGCAGCGAATGCTAGCAGCAGCTTGTATTCACGGTGCATAAAGACCATGGCGCCGATATGGATCTGCTCGGCAATACCGCGTTCTTTTGCTTCGCCATCAGAGGCGCGAGACATCACGGTGTAAATCACGAACGCAATTGCGAGTCCGACCACCCCAAGAATGGGCGGCAACATCAGATTAAAGCTCATAGGAGTTCCTGGTGAGTACGGTTCAAAATTCGGTGGGGCGCAAGTCTAACGACCGGCTGGGCCCCTATCAATGGCATTGTTATGCGTTCTCATACGCGATCAACGCTGAAGTCGTTCACTTGGCGTCAGTCGGCGGAGGAGATGGCCTTCATGCCGGTCATATAACCACGCAGTCTGGCGCCCACAACCTCAACCGAGTGCGCGCGGATTTCTGCGTTGACGTCGATCAAACGCCGGTTATCCACCGCGTTGTCGCCGGTCATGCCCGTGCCGATCACGTCTGCATCAAGACCCGCGACAAAAGCCCTTAGGAGCGGGCGCGCGGCTTGATCGAAGAGGTAACAGCCGTATTCAGCGGTGTCCGAAATAACGACATTCATCTCGTACAGCTTTTTCCTCGCAATGGTATTGGCGATGAGCGGTGTCTCATGAAGCGATTCATAATAGGCTGACTCTTCGATAATGCCCGCAGAAACCATGGTCTCGTAGGCCAACTCCACTCCGGCCTTGACCATTGCCACCATCAAAATGCCGCGGTCGTAGTAGGTCTGCTCGTCGATGGCGTCATCAGTGATGTCTTGCAGTTCAAAAGGCGTGCCATTGGTTTCAGCGCGCCATTTCAGCAGGTTCGCATCATTGGCCGCCCAGTCGGCCATCATGGTGCTGGAGAAGTGGCCCGACATGATGTCGTCCTGATGCTTTTCAAAGAGCGGGCGCAGGATGCCCTTCATCTCTTCGGCTAAATCAAAAGCGCGGATCTTGGCCGGGTTAGACAGGCGATCCATCATGTTGGTGATGCCGCCTTGCTTCAGGCCCTCTGTGACCGTCTCCCATCCGTACTGCACCAATTTGGCGGCATAGGCGGCATCAATACCCAGCTCCACCATGCGGTCAAAACACAGCTGCGAGCCGGTCTGCAGCATGCCGCACAGGATGGTCTGCTCACCCATCAGGTCAGACTTCACCTCTGCAATAAATGAGGACTCCAGCACGCCGGCCCGGTGCCCGCCCGTGCCTGCCGCATAAGCTTTAGCGAGCTCGAGGCCCTGACCTTGCGGATCATTCTCGAGGTGCACGGCAATCAGGGTCGGCACGCCGAAGCCACGCAGGTATTCCTCTCGTACCTCAGTGCCCGGGCACTTGGGTGCCACCATGATTACGGTGAGATCTTCGCGGATCTTCATGCCTTCTTCGACGATGTTGAAGCCGTGGGAGTATGACAGACACGCGCCTTGCTTCATCAGCGGCATGACCGACTCGACCACGTTGGTGTGCTGCTTGTCAGGCGTTAGGTTCAGCACCATGTCGGCCTCTGGGACCATCTCTTCATAAGTGCCAACCTGAAAACCTGCCTCGGTGGCTTTGACCCAGGAGGGGCGCTTTTCTTCAATTGCCTCTTTTCTCAGTGCGTAGGCCACGTTCAGCCCGCTGTCGCGCAGGTTCAGGCCCTGGTTGAAGCCTTGGGCGCCGCAGCCAATAATCACGAGTTTATTGCCTGCCAGCGGCTCCACGCCCGCCTCGAATTCAGCCGGGTCCATAAACCGGCACTTGCCCAGTTCCTGAAGCTGGGTGCGAAGTGGAAGGGAGTTGAAATAGTTACTCACTGGTGTGTCCTCGATTGGGGCCCGAAAAAAGCGGGCGTATTGTGTCGGACATCGTGCCCGGGGTAAACGCCACTGGTACAATTAATTAATAGAGAAGCGCCGTAGAGGCCAAGGAGAGCGGTGAGTATGTCATCAACAGATGAGACATCGGATAGCAATGAGTTGGAGCGCGCGGCGGGGCAGATCGAGGCGCCGCTGGCTAGCCTGGTGGGTGACTATGAGGAGTCTCAGTCTGACTCGCCCACAGAGGCCAAGGGCATTTTCCTGCTCCCCAACCTGTTTACCTCTGGCGCGCTGTTTTGCGGGTTTTACTCGATCATTGCTGGCATGCAGGGTGACTTTTATGCAGGTGCCGTAGCCATTCTCGTTGCCATGGTATTTGATGGCCTCGATGGTCGCGTCGCTCGGCTCACCGGCACCAACAGTGCATTTGGTGCGCAGTATGACAGCCTCGCCGACATGGTGAGCTTCGGTGTGGCTCCCGCTCTGCTGACGTTCAACTGGGCGCTCACCGGTCTCGGGAAAGTCGGCTGGGTCGCGGCCTTCATCTATACCGCGTGCGTTGCGCTTCGTCTGGCGCGCTTCAATGCACATAAAGAAAACGACGACACAACGCACTTTACCGGTCTTGCCAGCCCGCCCGCCGCCGCGACAGCAGCCTGTCTCGTTTGGATGGGTCCGACCCACGGGTGGACGGGGCCCGCTTTGGACTGGGTGCATGCGTTGCTGCTGACAGCGCTGGGTTTCCTGATGATCTCGCGCTTCCCGTATTCCAGCTTTAAGAGCATCAACTTTGATCGACGGGTGCCTTTCGTCAGAATGCTGTCTATTGTCGCGGTGCTCGGCCTGATTGCGCTCGACCCGCCGCTTGCGATCTGGAGTATGGCTGTGGTCTACGCCCTTTCGGGACCCGTGCAGTATCTCCGCCAACCGGATAAGGACAGCCAGGAGGGCGCCTCGCATCATGAAAAAACGGACTTACACTGACCACAGTATTGCCTCTTCAGACATCACGCCCGAGCAGGTCTTCCTCAATCGCCGTGCCCTGATCAAAGCCTCGGCCGGCACGATGGCGGGCGCGCTGGTTGTTCCATCTATTGCCGCAGCCCAAGCCAGCGCGCAAAGCGCCTTGAGCTTCAGCCCGGATGCCGATCGATCACTGGTCGATGAACAGACGCCCTACGATGCGGTGACGACTTACAACAACTTTTATGAGTTCGGTACGGACAAGTCTGATCCGGCCCGGCACGCTCATAACATGACTACCGACCCCTGGACTGTGAAGGTCGGGGGCTTGGTTAATCAGCCAGGGTCGCTACATTTAGAAGATGTGCTCTCCAAGTTTGATCTTGAGGAACGGATCTATCGGTTTCGCTGTGTCGAGGCATGGTCGATGGTGGTGCCCTGGGTAGGCTTCCCTCTGTCACAGCTCCTGAAGCGATTTGAGCCGAAAGCCGAAGGCAAATTTGTTGAGTTTAAAACCCTTTACCGCCGGGGACAGATGCGCGGTACTCGCTCGTTTACTAGCATCATTGATTGGCCCTATCGAGAAGGGCTACGCATGGACGAGGCCCTGCATCCGTTGACGCTTGTGGCGGTGGGTTTATACGGCAAGACCCTGCCCAATCAAAATGGTGCTCCGTTGCGGCTGGTGATTCCATGGAAGTACGGTTTTAAGAGCATCAAGTCGATCGTGGAAATCAATGTCACCGCAAAGCAACCGAAAACAAGCTGGCAAATGCTGCAGCCCAGCGAGTACGGCTTCTACGCCAACGTGAATCCGGAGGTGGACCATCCGCGCTGGTCCCAGCGCTTTGAGCGCAAGCTGCCCTCCTCTATTTTCAAGCCCAACCGGGTGCCCACGCTCCCATTCAATGGCTACGAGGAGCAGGTGGCAGGCCTGTATCAGGGCATGGATCTGCGCAAGTTCTACTGAGCCGCCGAGCATATCTGCTTGCGACGATGAATCAAGGCTATCCGTGTTGACCAGACTGACAGTGCCGCCGTGGTGCGCGACGGTCGCAGTGATCACGCTTTGCTTGCTGCCCCTGGCACTGCTGTCTTTTCAGCTGGCATCTGGAGACCTCGGACCCGACCCGGCCAAGCGACTGATGCAAGGCACGGGCTACTGGGGCCTTCGCGGGCTGGCGATTGTGCTGCTCGTCGCACCATTGGCCCAGAGGGGTTGGCGGGGTTTGTTCCGTTACCGGCGTGTTCTGGGGCTCTTTCTGTTCCTCTATGTCAGCCTGCATCTGCTGCTCTTTGCTCAGGTGTACGTTGGCTGGAGCGGGGCGCTACTGGTCGAGGAGCTAAAAGAGCGGCCTTATGTCCTCGTCGGGTTTTCGGCGTGGCTGGCTCTGTCGCCGCTTGCGCTCACTTCAACAGACCGTGCCCGGCGCTCTCTTGGCCGGCGGTGGCGCCAGTTGCATCGCCTTATCTACCCGGCAACGGTATTAGCGTGGCTGCATCTGTTTTGGTTGGCGCGCTCCGATGTAGGTGAGGCGCTCGTCTATGGCGGGGTCTTTGCGGCGCTCCTGCTATGGCGATTACGCCGCGCTCAAACCCGACCCCGTTGACGTCAAAAAGGGGATAGTGGGCTGGTGCCCAAAACTGCCCGAAAATACCGGATTCACTGCCTTGCGGCCGGCTTGGGCTGTTGTTAATATCGCCGCCCCGCGCAGCAGTTTCGACCCCGGTTCTGCTCCCGCTCCCGGCCCCAAAACTTTTTTTCGAAAAAGGCTTGCACGGCTTCAAGCGGTACGTATAATGCGCGGCCTTGGCGGGGGTAACCCCCCCGGCCAGAGACCTGCCCGAGCGGCAGATTTGTTGCTTAAAAATCAGATAAAGACAGATGTGTGGGCACTTGTTGGGATAGTTTTCACTAACTATTCAGACACAACAAGTGACCATTGATTCAATGATTTCGAATTGTGTCTGAGCTGAGATTTTGGATGGTAAAGCAAGCTTTGCGTAACCATCTCCTCTTGACTTCGGTCAGAGGTTAAAGATCTTCAACTGAAGAGTTTGATCATGGCTCAGATTGAACGCTGGCGGCAGGCCTAACACATGCAAGTCGAGCGCGAAAACACTTCGGTGTGAGTAAAGCGGCGGACGGGTGAGTAACGCGTAGGAATCTACCTAGTAGTGGGGGACAACTCGGGGAAACTCGAGCTAATACCGCATACGCCCTACGGGGGAAAGCGGGGGACCTTCGGGCCTCGTGCTATTAGATGAGCCTGCGTTGGATTAGCTAGTTGGTGGGGTAAAGGCCTACCAAGGCGACGATCCATAGCTGGTCTGAGAGGATGATCAGCCACACCGGGACTGAGACACGGCCCGGACTCCTACGGGAGGCAGCAGTGGGGAATATTGCGCAATGGGCGAAAGCCTGACGCAGCCATGCCGCGTGTGTGAAGAAGGCCTTCGGGTTGTAAAGCACTTTCAATTGGGAGGAAAGGTTCACGACTAATACTCGTGATCTGTGACGTTACCTTTAGAAGAAGCACCGGCTAACTCCGTGCCAGCAGCCGCGGTAATACGGAGGGTGCGAGCGTTAATCGGAATTACTGGGCGTAAAGCGCGCGTAGGTGGTCTGTTAAGTCGGATGTGAAAGCCCCGGGCTCAACCTGGGAACTGCATCCGATACTGGCAGACTAGAGTGCGGGAGAGGGAGGTAGAATTCCACGTGTAGCGGTGAAATGCGTAGATATGTGGAGGAATACCAGTGGCGAAGGCGGCCTCCTGGCTCGACACTGACACTGAGGTGCGAAAGCGTGGGGAGCAAACAGGATTAGATACCCTGGTAGTCCACGCCGTAAACGATGTCTACTAGCTGTAGGGGTACTTGAGACCTTTGTAGCGCAGCTAACGCAATAAGTAGACCGCCTGGGGAGTACGGCCGCAAGGTTAAAACTCAAATGAATTGACGGGGGCCCGCACAAGCAGTGGAGCATGTGGTTTAATTCGATGCAACGCGAAGAACCTTACCAGGCCTTGACATCCTCGGAACTTTCTAGAGATAGATTGGTGCCTTCGGGAACCGAGTGACAGGTGCTGCATGGCTGTCGTCAGCTCGTGTCGTGAGATGTTGGGTTAAGTCCCGTAACGAGCGCAACCCTTGTCCTTAGTTGCCAGCACTTCGGGTGGGAACTCTAAGGAGACTGCCGGTGACAAACCGGAGGAAGGTGGGGACGACGTCAAGTCATCATGGCCCTTACGGCCTGGGCTACACACGTGCTACAATGGCTAGGACAGACGGCCGCAAACCCGCGAGGGGGAGCCAATCCGACAAACCTAGTCGTAGTCCGGATCGGAGTCTGCAACTCGACTCCGTGAAGTCGGAATTGCTAGTAATCGCGAATCAGAATGTCGCGGTGAATACGTTCCCGGGCCTTGTACACACCGCCCGTCACACCATGGGAGTGGGTTGCTCCAGAAGTGGTTAGTCTAACCTTCGGGAGGACGATCACCACGGAGTGATTCATGACTGGGGTGAAGTCGTAACAAGGTAGCCCTAGGGGAACCTGGGGCTGGATCACCTCCTTAAACGATTGTGAAACTACCCTTCAAGTGTTCACACATTTGTCTTTATCTGTTTGGTTGATGCGATGGTGGCCGTCAGGCTGCCGAGAGTGTGCCACGAAGCTCTGAGTCAACGGTTACACGCCGCAGGCGGCGGAACTGGCAAGGCATTGCGTCTGCCCAGGAGCGCCTGAGGCGGTTCGGTCACAGGCAACGCGGCAAGCGAGTCACGTTAGGCCTGTAGCTCAGTTGGTTAGAGCGCACCCCTGATAAGGGTGAGGTCGGCAGTTCAAATCTGCCCAGGCCTACCAAGCTTTATGGGGCTATAGCTCAGCTGGGAGAGCGCCTGCTTTGCACGCAGGAGGTCTGCGGTTCGATCCCGCATAGCTCCACCACCTCTCGCGCGCATTGAACGCAGACAAGGGCGCATCCGGTGTGCCCTCGTCTGGTTTCGACAACCAGAATGTTCTTTAACAAGGTAAATCAAGCTGAGTCTCTGAATCAGCAACCCGCAGTAAGGTTCGCTTTGCTGTTGGTGATGATTCAGTGATTAAAAGTTCTCAGGCACCGTCTCAATTCCGGTGTCTGAAACGAGTTGTACACACTGTGACTTAAGCGTCACAACATCCGGCGGGTGTTCACTTTGATCGGTGAACATCTAGTAAGTACCCAGCCCGTGCCAAAGGGGGTTGGGGAAATGTCTTCTTGTATCTCGTGAGAGAGTTTCTGGTCGGTAAGACAGAAATCCAGATAACTTAGGTTATATGGTCAAGTGACTAAGCGCATACGGTGGATGCCTTGGCAGTCAGAGGCGATGAAGGACGTTGTAGCCTGCGAAAAGCTTCGGGGAGTCGGCAAACAGACTTTGATCCGGAGATGTCCGAATGGGGAAACCCACCCTTAGGGGTATCCTGCACTGAATCCATAGGTGTAGGAGGCGAACCTGGTGAACTGAAACATCTAAGTAACCAGAGGAAAAGAAATCAACTGAGATTCCCACAGTAGCGGCGAGCGACCTGGGAGCAGCCTGCAAGTGATAGCAGCTTGGTTAGTGGAACGGTCTGGAAAGTCCGGCAATAGAGGGTGATAGCCCCGTACACGAAAACCTCGCTGCGGTACTGAGCTTGCGACAAGTAGGTCGGGACACGTGTTATCTTGACTGAACATGGGGGGACCATCCTCCAAGGCTAAATACTACTGACTGACCGATAGTGAACCAGTACCGTGAGGGAAAGGCGAAAAGAACCCCGGAGAGGGGAGTGAAATAGAACCTGAAACCGTATGCGTACAAGCAGTGGGAGCCCTTCGGGGTGACTGCGTACCTTTTGTATAATGGGTCAGCGACTTATTGTCTGTAGCAAGCTTAACCGTTTAGGGGAGGCGTAGGGAAACCGAGTCTTAATAGGGCGCTCAGTTGCAGGCAATAGACCCGAAACCGGGCGATCTATCCATGGCCAGGTTGAAGGTGCCGTAACAGGCACTGGAGGACCGAACCCACTAATGTTGAAAAATTAGGGGATGAGCTGTGGATCGGAGTGAAAGGCTAATCAAGCCCGGAGATAGCTGGTTCTCCTCGAAATCTATTTAGGTAGAGCGTCGTGTCTCACCCTGGGGGGTAGAGCACTGTTTGGGCTAGGGGGTCATCCCGACTTACCAACCCCATGCAAACTCCGAATACCCAGGAGTGCAATCACGGCAGACAGACGGCGGGTGCTAACGTCCGTCGTCAAGAGGGAAACAACCCAGACCGCCAGCTAAGGTCCCTAATACCAGTTAAGTGGGAAACGATGTGGGAAGGCTCAGACAGCTAGGAGGTTGGCTTAGAAGCAGCCACCCTTTAAAGAAAGCGTAATAGCTCACTAGTCGAGTCGGCCTGCGCGGAAGATGTAACGGGGCTAAATTGGTAACCGAAGCTGCGGATGCATGCTTGCATGCATGGTAGAGGAGCGTTCTGTAAGCCGTTGAAGGTGAACCGGGAGGTTTGCTGGAGGTATCAGAAGTGCGAATGCTGACATGAGTAACGATAAGGGGGGTGAAAAACCTCCCCGCCGGAAGATCAAGGTTTCCTGCGCAACGCTAATCGGCGCAGGGTGAGTCGGCCCCTAAGGCGAGGGTGAAAACCGTAGTCGATGGGAAGCAGGTTAACATTCCTGCACTTCTTCTTACTGCGATGGAGGGACGGAGAAGGCTAGGCCAGCAGGGCGATGGTTGTCCCTGTTCAAGGTGGTAGGCTGGGATCTTAGGTAAATCCGGGATCTTAAGGCCGAGAGCTGATAACGAGCACCCAAGGGTGCGAAGTGGTCGATGCCATGCTTCCAAGAAAAGCTTCTAAGCTTCAGGTAAGAAGGAACCGTACTGTAAACCAACACAGGTGATCAGGTAGAGAATACCAAGGCGCTTGAGAGAACTCGGGTGAAGGAACTAGGCAAAATGGTACCGTAACTTCGGGAGAAGGTACGCCGGTTTTGGTGATGGGACTTGCTCCCTAAGCTGAGGCTGGCCGAAGTGACCAGGTGGCTGCGACTGTTTATTAAAAACACAGCACTCTGCAAACACGAAAGTGGACGTATAGGGTGTGACGCCTGCCCGGTGCCGGAAGGTTAATTGATGGGGTTATCTTCGGAGAAGCTCTTGATCGAAGCCCCGGTAAACGGCGGCCGTAACTATAACGGTCCTAAGGTAGCGAAATTCCTTGTCGGGTAAGTTCCGACCTGCACGAATGGCGTAACGATGGCCACACTGTCTCCACCCGAGACTCAGTGAAATTGAAATCGCTGTTAAGATGCAGTGTACCCGCGGCTAGACGGAAAGACCCCGTGAACCTTTACTATAGCTTCACATTGGACTTTGACCTTATTTGTGTAGGATAGCTGGGAGGCTTTGAAGCAGTGGCGCTAGCCATTGTGGAGCCAACCTTGAAATACCAGCCTGATAATGTTGAGGTTCTAACCTAGGCCCGTAATCCGGGTCGGGGACAATGTGTGGTGGGTAGTTTGACTGGGGCGGTCTCCTCCCAAAGAGTAACGGAGGAGCACGAAGGTGCGCTAATCACGGTCGGAAATCGTGAGGTTAGTGTAAAGGCACAAGCGCGCTTGACTGCGAGTCTGACAAGACGAGCAGGTACGAAAGTAGGTCTTAGTGATCCGGTGGTTCTGTATGGAAGGGCCATCGCTCAACGGATAAAAGGTACTCCGGGGATAACAGGCTGATACCGCCCAAGAGTTCACATCGACGGCGGTGTTTGGCACCTCGATGTCGGCTCATCACATCCTGGGGCTGAAGCCGGTCCCAAGGGTATGGCTGTTCGCCATTTAAAGTGGTACGCGAGCTGGGTTTAGAACGTCGTGAGACAGTTCGGTCCCTATCTGCCGTGGGCGTTGGAGAATTGAGGGAAGCTGCTCCTAGTACGAGAGGACCGGAGTGGACGAACCTCTGGTGTTCCGGTTGTGACGCCAGTCGCATTGCCGGGTAGCTACGTTCGGACGGGATAACCGCTGAAAGCATCTAAGCGGGAAGCCCCTCCCAAGACTAGTTCTCCCTGACCCCTTGAGGGTCCTAAAGAGCCGTCCAAGACTAGGACGTTGATAGGCTGGGTGTGGAAGCGTTGTAAGGCGTTGAGCTAACCAGTACTAATTGCTCGTGCGGCTTGACCATATAATCCAAGTTATTTGTAGCGGATCTCGTTGCGGTAAAACGCAGTTGCGACATTTCAGTTGCAGCATAAAGAGAAAAGCTCAGAAGACTTCGGCATCACGCGAGAGCGTGATGGTTCGATTCCCGAGCTGGGTAGGGATGCCCAGTGAGGCGAGGAGGGCATGTTGTGATCAAGTCATAGTGTGTGTCGGTTTAATCGCCCGACTGATTCAGCTTCGATTTACCGCCCTATTTGAATGGTTCTTAGCAAGTTATTTGCCATTCACACCAGTTTGCCTGGCGACAATAGAGTACTGGAACCACCTGATCCATTCCGAACTCAGCAGTGAAACGGTGCATCGCCGATGGTAGTGTGGGGTTTCCCCATGTGAGAGTAGGTCATCGCCAGGCTCCTAAAAAAGAAAACCCCGGTCACACAGTGGCCAGGGTTTTTTCTTGTCAATCTTCATCAAAATCTGGAGTGCATTGCCTGCTCCTACCGCCTAGGATAATTGCAGCATCCTCACGGAACAGCGCCACAGAAGGCTACTTCCGACGCTAGCCGAACTGGATATTCACGGCCTTAACACGCTGGTATTCTCCGCCCATGCAGCCTCCAGCCACACCTCAATCGTTGCCCGATCTGGCTGTGAGCGTGGTGCTCCATTTCAGTCCACTTGAACAGCTCCGGGCCCTGTTGGACTCGATCAGTCGCGCCGCCTTGAAGGCCGAGCTGTGTCACGTCGAAGTGGTCTGCGTGGATCACAGTTGCGATGCTGATTACGCCGCCAGTTCACATTCATTTGTCGAGGCTTACAGCGCGCCAACCGATGACGCCAGTGACCTGCAGATCAGTCTGCTAAAGCCAGCAACCAATCGGGGTTATGGGGCGGGCCATAACCTCGCGATGGCCAAGGTGGAAAGTCACTTTCATCTTATTTTGAATCCTGACGTGGAGCTGGCGACTGATGCGTTCAAGTTGGCGCTAGATACGTTAAAAGAGCAGCATGAGGTTGCGTTGCTGGCGCCTCAGGGATTCAGTCCGTCGGGTGAGCCAGCGTTTCTGGCAAAGGCCTATCCCTCCGTTTGGGTATTGGGACTGCGGTCATTGGTACCACATTGGTTAAAAATCCGATCGGGCGGCGCGTTGGCGCGCTACGAGATGCGAGACAAACCGAGCGAGACGACGCTAAGGCCGATTGAACTAGCCTCCGGTTCTTGCATGTGGGTGAGACGCACTGTTTTTGACGAAGTTGGGGGGTTTGACGAGTCCTACTTCCTGTATTTTGAGGACTACGATCTGTCACTGCGGTTCGCTGGAAGGGGCGCTGTGATAGAGCATAGGGACATCCGCATTGTGCACCATGGTGGTGGTGCGTCGCGGAAGGGCTTCCAGCATATCCGCTGGTTCGTTGGCGGCGCGGCTCGGTTTTTTAACCACTGGGGCTGGCGATGGCTCGGGTAAGCGCTGAAGCCATGAGATACTGCGCCAATGGCTGAGTCAGAACCGAATCCAGTGGCTACCCAGGACGGACTGTGGAAGGCGGAGTGCGCTCGCCGAACCCTACTCAGTCACCTCGGTATCACACCACTGGTCAGTCGATTTGATCCCGTAGCCGCCAAGCCGGCTCAACGACTTGGCGTGCCGACTGGCTTTAACGATGTAACGTCTATGGATGACCCCGCAACATCGAACAGCGATGATGAGATGCGGGCCTTACAGCTGCGGGAGATGTTGCGTGGCGATGCGAACGAGGGCGCATCGGCTGAAGAGGCAGACGCTATACCCCGGGCGCCCGCTGAAGAAGCTGGCGATGCAGCCGCCGACTGCAGTGAACCGGCAGCCATATCATGGCGCGATGTGGAGTCAGATACGCCCTTCTCACTTTTGTTCGTCACCAGCGATGATGTCCTGTGGGTTGAGGTGCTCGAAGATCAGCTCCTCCGACAGGAGCAGTTACAGTTGATCGCCGCCATGGCGCGCGCCATTCGGGGCGCATCGGTTCGCTGTGCCCATCAGCAGTTTGATTGGCCCCCAGCCGCAGGTTCTGCCATCGCGGCGGCCGGTGGAATGGATGACATGCTCTCGGGCTTTCTGCAGCGGCTAACCAGCGATAATGCGACTAGGCATCTCGTGCAGCTCGGTGACTGTCACGTGATCCCCGATTGTAGTCTCTTGATTCACCGGGTGCCCTCTAGTCTCGAGATGCTGAGGGAGGGCTCGCTCAAGCAGTCCGCGTGGTCCGTATTGAAACTACTGCGCGCCGGTGACTGATGCGCAAATATCGCTGCGGGCACTGAGCGATCCCGCAGACGTCGAGCCGTTACAGCCACTTTATGAGCACTCGGATGGGCCCTCATGCGGTTTTTTGCAGGGCCTGCTGGATCAGTCTCACTGTCGGGCCTGGTGTCTCGTGAAGAACAACCAGCCGGTCGCCGCGATCTGGTATCAGTGCGTGGCAGAGCGGGCGGAAATGGTTGATCTCAGGGTGCTCGCTTCCGAGCAGCGTAAGGGCCTTGGCCGTCAGTTGCTTTGGGCCTCGTTGACTGCGCTTGGGGATGTCGGTGCGGTCGAGCTGGAGGTGCGTTCATCCAATGAGGCAGCGCGGGCACTCTATGAGTCGCTGGGTTTCAGTGAGACGGGCTTGCGGCCCAAGTACTACGCCACCCCTGACGGCCGTGAGGATGCGATACTGATGACGCTTACAATCAATCACGGTGGTAGCGCGACGTGAGCGCAGTATCAAACACGCTGGCGGCCGCTGATCTAGGGTCGCACATTGATATGGGCGGGTTTGAGCATCATTGCCCTTACAGGGAGCGGTGACTGTAAACATTGTTGAGACCGATTATTGGTGCCTCATGTTGCCCCCGGAGTGGTCAGCAGAGGAGGAAGAGGGCAGTGTGCTGATCACCGATCAGGATGGCATTGGTGAGCTGGCGATTACCACGCTGGTCCGCGAGCCCGACGATGCGCCAGAAACCAGTCTTTCAGAAATCGCTCAGATGGAGTCGCCCGAGGTCAGCAGCTGGGCCACCGCCGCATTTGGTGATTTCTCGGGCGTCACGGGGCAGTTCACCGATGAGGGGGCGGTACTGCAGGAGTGGTACCTCAGCCACGGCGTCGCGCTACTGTATTGCACCTATGCCTGTGATGCCGAGGACGCGGGCCTGGATATGCCGGCGGTGGAGGAGATTCTCGGCACGCTGGTGCCGGGAGATGCGCTGCTAGTTGGTTAGCTGAAACCCGCCGAGCAGGTGGGGTAAGCTGTCGGTCTAGGAGACGGTCCCGGTGACCCGCACCCGCTTACTTCCCGCAACCGGCGCCTCGACCTGCGCTTTGGCGCGCTGTTCAATGCTGCTATCGATCTGGTTCTTGAGCGCAATAAGGAACCCCGTCACCAGAAACGCACCGGGTGGGAGGATCGCTACCAGAAAAGGGTAGTCCACGTTAAAGACCTGCCAGCGCCAGGATTCCGTTCCCGCCCCGAACAACAGTTGCATGTCGGCAAAGAGTGCGCCTGTGCCGAGGAGTTCGCGTATCGCTCCCAGCAACACCAACACGGCGCCGAACCCGACGCCCATGATGAAGCCATCGTAGAGGGCAGCAGGTAGCGCATTTTTACGGGCAAACGCATCGGCGCGGCCCAGAATGATGCAATTGGTTGTGATCAGCGGCAGGAAAATACCGAGAATCTGATAGAGCTCGTAACTGTAGGCCTGCATCAGCAGCTCGGTGACGGTGACCGCCGCGGCAATGATCATCACAAATACGGGTAGCCGGATGGTGTCTGATACCACAGAGCGAATCAGCGACACGGTGGTATTGGAGACCACGAGCACGAACAGCGTCGCCGCCGCTAATCCCAGGGCGTTCACAGTAGAGGCGGTGACCGCGAGTAAAGGGCACAGACCCAACAACTGCACCAGGGCGGGGTTATTCTTCCAAAGCCCGTTCAGCGTCAGTTGGCGATACGAAGTGCTGCTCATGCCGAGTCCGCTTCCGTTTCAAAAAGAGATGCCGCGTTCAGGGTAGCGTATTCGAGTGCCCGGCGCGTGGCGAGGATCACGGCGCGCGGGGTCACTGTTGCGCCAGTAAATTGATCAAACACCCCCCCTTCTTTTGCCACATTCCAGCCGCTCAGAGCCGGGTTGGCGAGGCTGCGCTCGTTGAAATCGAGGATCCAATCAGATTTGCGCAGGTCGACTTTGTCTCCCAGTCCCGGCGTTTCCCGATGGGCTACCACGCGTACTCCCGCCACCGAGCCATCTCGGCGCACACCCACCAGCGCGCGGATATCACCGCTGTACCCGTCCCGGGCGGTCGCGGGCAGGATCACGCCAACAACAGTATTTCCTCGCCTCACCCGATAACCCTGACGGCGTTCTCTGATGCCCAGTAGCGCGGTCTCTGCGGCGACCTCAAACACGTCATCGACGATCTCGTTGTCATGGGTGTCGGGCGGAAAGATCTCTAATAGTTGCCGCGCCTCTGCGCGCCGCACCTCAAAGTCGATTTGTGCTTTGGTGCCGAGGTAGGTCCAGCCGATGGCGACCGACGTGATGGCGGCAAACAGGGCGAGTACCGTACCGCTCAGACCAATCGATGCGAGCCATTTCATGATTCGCGACTCCCGGTGCCGTACACCTTGGGCTGGGTGTAGTGATCGATAAAGGGCGCACAGAAATTCAGGATCAACACAGCGAATGCGACGGCATCGGGGTAATTACCCAACGTACGGATGAGATAAATCAAAACGCCTATCAGCGCGCCGAATATGAGCCGGCCCTTATTCGAGACGGCAGAGCTGACGGGGTCAGTGACAATAAAGAATGCCGCGAACATGGTGGCGCCGCTGAACAGGTGGAACAGGGCGCTGCCGCCGCTTTGGGAGCTGCCGCCGTCATAACCCATGAGCGCGCAGATAGCGACTGCGGCGAGCATCGCAATCGGTGCATGCCAGGTGAACACCCGCCGGTACAGCAACCAAGTGCCACCCAGAAGAAAGGCGAGATTGGCCTCGAACCAGCCAATACCTCCCCAACCGGTGAGTTCGGGGCTGCTGGTGAGCAGATCGTCAAACAGCAGTCCAGTGTTCTGCCGGAGTAAGTCGAGCGGAGTGGCGGCGGTGACCGCGTCAATCGTTGTCGGTGCAAAAAGGTGACGGAAGGTGTCCATAAGGCCCGGCACCTCCGCCAGACCTCTTGGAGAAGCCCAGGCACTCATCTGCACCGGGAAGGAGATCAAGAGCACCACGTAGCCCACCATGGCGGGGTTGAAGGGGTTGTAGCCCAAACCGCCAAAGACCTGCTTGCCGAGTAACACCGACGTCAAGACGCCGATCGCAATCAGCCACCAGGGGGCGTAGGGCGGCAGCGCAATGCAGAGTAGGGTCGACGTCACGAGCACGCTGAGATCGCCGACTGCGACTTTGGGGTCGCGACCTCGCAGCGCCACAATGGCGTACTCGCACCCGACGGCAATCAGGCCGCCAAAAACGATATTCACCAGCGTGCCGGGTCCAAAGTAAGCGGTCAGCACCACGACCCCGGGCAACGTGGCCAGCAAGACGTCCCGCATGACGGCGGATACCCGGCTCTGTCCCGAGGCGTGAGGCGAGGTGACCTTGAGTAGACTCAAGGCGTTTGCTCCGGTTCTGAAGCCTGCTCCGCTTTACGTGCCTTGGCGCGCTCAATCGCGGCCTGAATGGGATCAGCGCCGTCCTCGGCGGCTTTACTCTGTGCCGCGGCCTTGCGAGCCGCGCGTTTGGCTTCTCTCTCGGCGGCCTCGGTTTCCAGCCGCACTTGCCGCGCTTCGAATCGTTCCCGTGAGTTATCCGAGCGCCGCTTCTCTTGCTCGCTGTCGCGAATCTGGCCCTTGGCGGCGCGGTAGTACTGCACCAGTGGGATCTGACTTGGGCAGACATAGGCGCAGGCGCCACATTCAATGCAGTCAAATAGACGGTGCTCTGCTAGCTGCTCCTGATCTTTGGCCCGCGCATACCAATAAAGTTGCTGGGGTAGTAGCGATGCGGGGCAGGCCTCCGCACAGTGGCCGCAGCGGATGCAGGGTTTTGCAGGCTCAGGTAATGGCAACTCTGTGGGTGTGGGGGCGAGCAAGCAATTGGTGATTTTGGTAATCGGTGCGTTCAGATCCGATACCGCAAACCCCATCATCGGGCCCCCGTGAATGATGCGCTGCTGGGGCGCCGCGTTGAGGCCCGCGTGGGTCAGGAGTGCCGTAATCGGTGTGCCGAGGCAAGCGGTCACATTCTGTGGCGAAGCCAGCGCCTCGCCGGTCAGCGTGACGATGCGATGCGTCAGCGGCACCCCATCAATGATGGCGCGTTTGGCGGCGACCGCGGTCCCCGGATTCACGCAAACCAGTCCGATATCCGCCGGGATCCCGCCTGACGGGACCTGATGGCCGGTCAGGATTTCGATGATCTGCTTTTCGCCACCCGAGGGATACTTGGTAGGGAAGGTGGCGAGCTCAATCTCTGCGCCCGATCGCGCGATGGCAGCCTCGACACTCGCGATGGCGTCGGGTTTGTTGTCTTCAATGCCTATCAGGATCGATTCTGCCGAGACGATATGCGCCAGAATTTGCGCGCCCTCGATCAGTTCGTCTGCCTGGCACTGCATCAGCGTGTCATCGGCGGTGATATAGGGTTCACACTCGGTGCCGTTGACCAGCAGCGTCTCGATCGGTCGCGTGGGCCCAGGGTTCAGTTTTACGGCGGTGGGAAATCCTGCTCCGCCCATGCCCGCAACGCCGGCTGCACGCACGTGCTCTACTAGGGCGGCGGCGTCCAGCGCACGCCATTCCGTGATACCGGTGAAAGACAGCCACTCATGCTGACCATCGGTCTCGATCACAATGCATTGATCCTGAAGCCCGGAGGCGTGGGCAATGGAGCGCGCTTCGATCGCCGTCACAGTGCCGGAGGTCGGCGCATGCACCGGCACGCTCATGACACCCTGTGCCTCAGCGATTGTTTGCCCTCCTAATACACGGTCTCCCACATTCACGATGGGTAAGGCCGGCACACCAAGGTGCTGGCGCAGTGGCAGCACCAACACAGGTGGTAGGGGGGCTGGCTCCAGTTCCCCCGGGCGCGACAACGCTTTGCGCTCGGGTGGATGGATGCCACCATGAATATCGTGGATCTGTCTCATGCGGCGTCCCGCGCTAGGGTATCGGTCGCGATGATGTCGAAACGTGGCGCCCTGTCTTCGGGTAGCGGCCAGTGCCAGAAACCAATGCCTTCTTTACGCGGAATCAGGTCAATGCAGTCGACGGGGCAGGGCTCGATGCACAAGTCGCACCCGGTGCATTCGTCCGCAATCACCGTATGCATCACCTTGGCGGCACCGAGAATCGCATCTACTGGGCAGGCTTGAATGCATTTTGTACAGCCAATGCATTCATCCTCGCGGATCCAGGCTACCACCGGCTCTTTCTCTATGCCGTGCTCAGCGTCCAGCGGCTGCGGTTCGACGTCCAATAGATCGGCCAGCGCCTGAATGGTCTCTTCACCACCGGGTGGGCACTTGTTGATGGCATCGCCATCGGCGATCGCCTCAGAATAGGGTCGGCACCCCGGATAACCACACTGGCCACATTGGGTCTGGGGCAATATCGCATTGATCTGATCGCTGATCGGGTTGCCCTCAACCCGGAATCGAATGGCGGCAAAGCCCAGCAGCGCACCGAATATGGCGCCGAGTCCCAGCAACGCGCTGAGTGCAGCCAGAAGCGGTTGATCGCTGAGCAGGGCCAGCATCAGATCAACCCCGCAAAGCCCATAAAGGCGAGGGAGGCGAGTCCTGCGGTGATCATGCCAATGGCTGCGCCCTGAAAGGGCTCGGGCACGTCGGCGACCGCCAGGCGTTCACGCATGGCGGCGAATAAAACCAGCACCAGCGAGAACCCGAGCGCCGCACCAAGGCCATAGAACAATGATTCAATGAAATTATGTGCCTGATTGATATTCAGTAGCGCCACACCCAGCACCGCGCAGTTGGTGGTGATCAGCGGCAAAAATACTCCGAGCACCCGATGGAGCAAGGGACTCGTTTTACGCACTACCATTTCTGTGAACTGCACAACCACGGCGATCACCAGAATGAAGCTGATGGTGCGCAAATAGGCGAGATCTAGGGGAACCAACAGGTAGTTGTAGGTCAGGTAGCTGCAGACCGACGCGAGGGTCAGGACAAAGGTGGTCGCAACCGACATGCCCATGGCGGTCTCGAGTTTATTAGACACACCCATAAACGGGCACAGCCCCAAAAACTGCACCAACACGAAGTTGTTGACCAAGACCGCGCCCACCAAAAGCAGCGCGATATCACCCAGCATGTCATCCCCCTGCGGCGGACTGAAAACGACTCAAAACCGCAATATTAGGCAATATATCAGGTGTCTGGCAGGAAGTATCTGCGGGCTCAGGCGCCGCTTTTGCTGGCCTCGACCATCGCTGCCACCACGTCGGCGTCGACCCGCTGGAGGAGCGGCTCAAATGGGGCGAGTTCATGTGCGACCAGCGGCGCATCGAGGTCCGTCCAATCGAGGGAGCACTGCAGAAAAGCCTCTGATTTCTCGGCCATCGCGGGCAGCACGGGCTTCAGATATGTGGCCAGCGCGCGGAACAGATTGACGCCAACGGAGCAGACTGCCTGTATTTCGCTCTCGAGCACTTCATCCTTGGC
>CABYND010000020.1 GCA_902520195.1 Halieaceae bacterium | reverse complement strand
ACCTCGAGCGATTCCAGCAGCGGCTTGAAAATTTACACCCGCCGCAAAAAGTACGCGACCGCATCGAGGAAGAATTCAGTAAACTGAAGGTGCTCGAGTCAGGGTCCCCCGAATACGGTGTGACCCGCAACTACCTGGACTGGGCGACCTTCGTACCCTGGGGCGTCTACTCAGAGGACAATCTGGATCTGAAGCAGGCGCGTGCCGCGCTCGAAGCGCACCACGATGGGTTGGATGACGTGAAGGCCCGCATCACCGAGTTTCTGGCAGTAGGCGCCTTTAAGGGCAGCATTGATGGCTCTATCCTGTTGTTGGTGGGCCCGCCGGGCGTGGGCAAGACTAGCATTGGTAAATCTATTGCCGCGGCATTGGGTCGCAAGTTTTATCGATTTAGCTTGGGCGGTGTGCGCGACGAGGCAGAGATCAAAGGCCACAGGCGCACCTATGTCGGAGCGATGCCCGGCAAGCTTGTGCAGGCATTAAAAGAGGTCGAAGTCGCCAACCCTGTGATCATGCTCGATGAGATCGACAAGATCGGGGCGTCTTTTCAGGGCGACCCGGCGTCTAGCTTATTGGAGGTGCTCGACCCTGAACAAAACAGCGAGTTTCTGGACCATTATCTTGATCTGCGGGTGGACCTGTCGAAGGTGTTGTTTGTCTGCACCGCCAACCAACTCGACACAATTCCCGGGCCGCTTCTCGATCGCATGGAAGAAATCCGCCTGTCGGGGTACATCGCCGAGGAAAAACTGGCGATTGCCAAAAATCACTTGTGGCCAAAGTTGCTTGAGCGCCATGGTGCCAAACCCAGTCAGATCCGCATTAATGACGCTGCCATTCGGTTGGTCATCGATGCCTATAGCCGGGAGGCGGGCGTGCGGGGACTGGAAAAGCGGCTGAGTTCACTGGTGCGAGCGTTTATTTTGAAAATGGTGGAGGATGACACCAAGCGGGTGCGCATTGGCAAACGAGAAGTTGAAGACATTCTCGGTCAGGCGCGATTCAAACCTGAGCGTGCCCAACGCGGCAGAGGTGTCGCCACGGGACTCGCATGGACAGCCATGGGCGGGGCGACGCTCAGTATCGAATCTTCCAAGATCCACACCCTGAACCGGGGCTTCAAGCTGACCGGCCAGCTCGGCGAGGTGATGAAAGAGAGCGCGGAGATTGCCTACAGCTATGTCGTGGCGCATCTCCGGGAATTCGGTTGCGAGACAGATTTTTTTGATATGTCGATGGTGCATCTGCACGTGCCAGAAGGGGCGACCCCCAAGGACGGCCCCAGTGCCGGCATCACCATGGCGACTGCGCTGGTGTCGCTGGCGCGGGGGGAGCGCTTGCCTCGGCCTCTGGCCATGACTGGCGAATTGACGCTCACGGGACAGGTATTGGCGGTGGGCGGTATTCGCGAAAAAGTGATTGCGGCCCGACGCGCGCGGATTACCGAGGTCATATTGCCCTTTGCCAACAAAGGGGATTTCGAGGCGCTGCCTGATTATTTGCGCGAAGGCATCACGGTGCATTTTGTGCGCAGCTTCCGCGAGGTAGTCGATATTGTCTTCGACGCCTCGGCAGAGCAGAAGCAGCTTCATTGAACCCGCGCATGGCCGCTTTTACCAGGACACTGACCAGCGAGTGTCATCCGCTGAGCCGGCATCATCGCGTCTGATAGAGGCGATAAGCGCTCAGATGAGGTTGGCTGTCAGGATCGCGCGCCGTGGCGCGGGGAAGCCTTCTATGGTGCGGGTGGGATCGTTGGCCTCCAGAAACTCCTCCAGTGAGTGGAACGTCATCCAGGGCGTACGCCGCTGCTCCTCTAACGACGTGGCACCCACATCGACGATCTTAATCTCGCTAAAGCCCGCTTCTTTGAGCCATCGCGCGGCGAGACCGGGACTCGGCAATTGCCAGACATTGCCCATGCGTGCATAGCGGCCGTTGGGCTTGAGCAGTGCTTCATCATCGCCTTCGATCACCAGCGTCTCCAGTACCAACTGGCCTCCGGGTGCCAACTTGTGTTTTAAGCTCATCAGGTGCGCCATCGGGTCCCGCCGGTGATAGAGCACGCCCATGGAAAATACCGTGTCGAATACTGGCAGGTGCTCAGGCATCGCTTCCAGTGTCATCGGCAACACGTGGATGCCCGATTGCTGCAGGTAGTGTTGGACGGCTTTGAACTGCAGGATGAAAAGAGGCGTGGGATCTATGCCGATGACCTCAGCCGCCCCGGCACCCAACATGCGCCAGCAGTGGTAGCCATTGCCGCAGCCCGCGTCGAGCACCCGGCGGCCCTCAAGCTGCGCGATCGCATCCGCTAGACGGTCCCATTTCCAATCGGACCGCCACTCGGTATCGATATGCAGCCCGCAGAGCTCAAAAGGTCCTTTTCGCCAGGGATGAAGTCCCATCAGGGCGCAGTACAAGGCGTCTATCGTCTCGGCCGGCGCGGTGCCCGATAAGCCCACGCGCGCGGTTGTCAGCTGTATGTCAGCGCTCGGGAGCGGTGGCAGAGCGCCGAGGGCGTCCCGCCAGCGGGGGAGATCACCATAGCGGGCTAGCGACAAACCGGTGGCGAACTGCTCGGGTAACAGCGCCAGCCACTCTGAGAGCGGCCCGTCTTGCCAGCGTGAGCTCAGCGCCTCCCAGTCGCTGACTAGCTCGGGGGGCAGCACGTGCTCCGTTGGGAAGGGGGGTGTCATGCGATGGCGATGAGCGAGCCAAAGTTCAGGCACTGAAACCAGACATCGCAACGGCTGAACCCTACGGACTTGAGCCGTGCGACATGCGCCTCCCGCGTCTCGGGCACCAGCACATCCTCCAGCGCCTGCCTTTTCTGGGCGATCTCGAGGTCGCTGTAACCTTGTTGGCGCTTGAAATCGTGATGCAGGTCGATCAGGTACCCGTTCAGGCGCGGGTCGGGCAGGGTGAGTTTTTCAGACAGGATCAGCACGTCACCCGGCATCATCGCCTCTCGAATGCGCTTCAGGAGTCCCTCGCGCTCCTCAATGGGGATGAACTGGAGCGTGTAGTTCATGATCACGACGCTGGCATTATCGAGCGGGGTATCGAGTACGTCCGCATGTTGTAGCTCAATGCGGCGCGCCTCCGGGAATTGGGCAAGATGACTGCTCGCCTGCTCTAGCATCGATTCGGAATTATCGACACCGATCAGCGCGCAATGATCGCAGGCGGGTTCCCGCGCCACTGAGAGGAGCGATGAGCCCCAGGAGCACCCGAGATCATAAATCTGCGACCCGGGCCGGGCGTGCTGCGCGGCCAGGGTGCCAGTCATGCACACGACAGTGGCGTAGCCCGGCACGGAACGATTGATCATATCCGGGAAGACCGAGGCAACCGAGGCGTCGAAACGGAACAATCCCGGGTCAGACAATGGCGAGGCGAACAGGTCATCACGCGCCCTTGTCAGTGAGGTAGATGCGGGTTCACCTGCCGTGGACGAATTGGTGTCGGTGCTTGGCGGGGCGTCGGGTGAGGCTTTTTGGGTCATGACAAGCTGGGGCGACCAAAGGCAAAAGGTGTAGGATAACAGGGCTTGTGGGGCCATCGGTTCGTCACGCATACTCTCGCGCTCAGTTTGATCTCACATTCCCGAGAGTTCTCTATGTTCGATTCTCTTCCTGTGCTCCCGCCTGACTCTATTCTCGGTTTGGCCGCCGCCTGTCGCGCTGATCCCAACCCCGACAAGGTGGATCTAACACTGGGCGTTTACATGGATGAAACCGGCTTGTGTCCCGTATTTGAAGCGGTTCAGCAAGCGCAGCAGGCGCTGGTCAGCGAGGAGCAGACCAAGGTGTATATGCCGCCCCAGGGAGATCCCGACTATCTGAACGGGATCCGCTCGCTGGTATTTGGTGAAGCGGGTATGGCTGACCTCGGTGATCGCACGTCAGCGGTACAGACTCCCGGCGGCTGTGGCGCGGTGCGGTTGGGTGCCGAGGTGCTGCACGCCGCCGCCCCGGATGCCACCGTGTGGGTGAGTGACCCGACCTGGCCGGTACATATCCCGCTGATGGGCTCGGTGGGGCTGCAATTCAAAACCTATCGCTACTACTCCTCCGAAAAGAAGGGTCTCGATTTCGAGGCCATGTTGGCGGACCTCGAGGCGGCGCAGGCTGGCGACGTGGTGCTCTTACACGGCTGTTGTCATAACCCCAGTGGTGTTGATCCGACGCTCGAACAGTGGGGCGCGTTGGCCGAGTTGATGTTGGAGCGACAGCTACTGCCCATGATCGACTTTGCCTATCAGGGTATGGGAGCCGGACTTGATGAGGACGCCGCGGGTATCCGTGCGGTGCTTGAGCGCGTTCCCGAGATGATCATTGCAGTCTCCTCCTCAAAAAATATTGGCCTCTATCGAGAGCGCTCGGGTGTCGTGGTGTTTGTAGGGGGCGATGCCCGCGCGGCAGAGGCGATGGCGAGTCAGGCCATCTCTGCGGCCCGCCGCGTGTATTCCATGCCGCCGGCTCACGGGGCGCTGTTGGCGGGGCGGGTGCTGTCCTCACCAGCGCTGCGATCAGCGTGGGAAGCCGAGCTGAGCCAAATATGCCAGCGCATTAATGGGCTGCGTGGTCAGTTCGAGGAGGCGTTGACGACAGCGACTGGACGAGACTTCGGTTTTATCGGCACCGAGCATGGCATGTTCTCGTTTCTGGGGCTCAGCGTCGAGCAAGCGCAACGGCTGAGAGAAGAGCAGTCGGTGTACATGCTGGATTCGTCGCGTATCAATATTGCCGGGCTCAATGCCAATAATCTCGGTCGGGTGGTCGAGGCGGTCGCCTCGGTGCTATGACCCCTTAATCTGACCCGGCACTCTGACTCGATACTTTGAGTAGCGCCCTCGCGCTCAACCCTCCAGTTCGACCAAGCGTTCCAGTGCGCGATCGAGCGCCTGTTCCGACTCGGCGACGGCTGTCAGCCTGGTAGCGACCTCGTCGGGGGACTGCTCATAAAAATCGGGCTGAGCAATGATCTCCAGCAGCTGGGCGTGGCGCGCTTCCAGAGACTCGATTTCAGCGGGTAGGGCATCCAGCTCTCGCTGATCCCTATAGCTCAATTTGGTTTTTTTCTTGGGTGTCTTATCGCCCCCGGCACCTGCTGTCGGTTTTTCAGGCGCCCTGGCGTCGTCCTCTGCCGTTTCTTTAGCGCGGGTGGCAAAGGGCGCATCAGAAGACATAGCGGGGGGGCCAGCAGAGCCGACTGGCGCCGCAAGTTGCCCACCGCGGGCTTCCCAATCTGAATAGCTACCGGCTTGCTCTTCGATCTCTCCGTCGCCTTTCATCACCAGCAGGCTGGTGACCACCTTGTCGAGGAAGTGTCGGTCGTGGCTGACCAGAATGATTGTGCCTTTGAATTCCAGCAAAATTTCTTCCAGCAACTCGAGGGTTTCGATATCAAGATCGTTGGTGGGTTCATCGAGGATGAGCAGATTGGCAGGCCGGGTGAAGAGGCGCGCCAGAATCGCGCGATTGATCTCCCCGCCGGATAAGGCTTTGACTGGGGTTCGGATGCGATCGGGGGCAAAAAGGAAATCGCCGAGGTAACTGATGGCGTGCCGGCGCTGGCCGTTGATTTCAATGAACTGCTGTCCGCCGCAGATGTTGTCGATCAGATCTTTTTCCGGATCGAGCTCGCCGCGCAGTTGATCAGAGTAGGCGATCTCTAGCTGGGTGCCGAGCAATACATCGCCTTCGTCGGGTGTGAGCTCGCCCAGTAAGAGCTTGATAACGGTGGTCTTGCCAACACCGTTGCTACCCACAATGCCCACCCGATCGCCGCGCTGGATAATGGTGGAGAAGTCGTCGACCACCGTATCCCTTCCATAGCGGAAGCCGATGCCGCGTGCTTCGGCAACTCGGCGTCCTGACCGGTTTGCCTCCTCCAGCTTGAAGCTACCTTTACCCTCCGCCACGCGCCGTTGCGCGCGTTCTTCGCGCATGGCCTTGAGTGCCCTGACCCGGCCTTCATTGCGAGTGCGACGCGCTTTAATCCCTCGCCGGATCCAGGTCTCCTCCTGCGCCAGCTTTTTGTCGAAGAGCGCGTCCGCTCGCGCTTCGGCTTCCGCCTGCTGCTCTCTCAGTACCAAAAACTTGGCGTAGTCCGCCTGCCACAAGGAGAGGTGGCCCCGATCGAGCTCGCCAATGCGATTACAGACGCGCTGCAGAAACCGCCGGTCGTGGGTGATGAGGACAATGGCGCCCTCGAAGCTACTGACCTGCTGCTCCAGCCAATCGATCGAGGGGATATCGAGGTGGTTGGTCGGTTCGTCCAGCAGCAGCACGTCTGGCTCTGTCACCAATGCCCGCGCCAGTGCGGCACGCCGTCGCCAGCCGCCTGACAACGTCGCCAACAGGTCATCTGCCTTCAGGTCTAGCTGCTGCAGCACCCGCTCGATCCGCTGTTCCATGTTCCAGCCCTCAAGATGTTCCAGCTCGGCCTGAATCTGGCTCAGTTCTTCCAACGCCTCCGCAGAGCCATCTGCGGCGAGGGTGTGGTAGCGCGACAGGAGCGCTCCAGTCTCTGCTAATCCAGTAGCGACGTAATCAAACACGCTGGTCTCAAGATGCTCGGGTAGCGCCTGCTCAAGACGGGCCACAGTGATGTTGGGGTCTACCCAGCGCTCGCCGTCCTCCGAGGAGAGCTCGCCCGACAAGATGCGCATCAGCGTCGATTTCCCTGCGCCATTTCGGCCAAGGAGGCCCAGCCGCTCGCCCTTGTCCAGCGTCAGGCTCACCTTGTCAAGCAATACCTGGGTGCCGATGCTGAACTCGATCTGATCGAGGCGGATATAGGGCATGGATGTCCTCCTGAGGGCGGCCAGTGTAGGACAGAAAGCAACTTTTGCGCGGATTTAGGTAGAATGTAGGCTCTGGGGGACAACAAAATGACGACAGCGACACTCGACGCGCAGGTGAATGCGCGCTGGATAGCACTTTGGCTGGCGGTCTGCGCCGTGACGATCTTGGGCATGATTCTGTTGGGCGGGGTGACCCGACTCACCGAGTCCGGTTTATCCATGGTGGACTGGCGCCCGATCATGGGCGTGATACCGCCGCTGACCGAGGCACAGTGGTTGGCGACCTTTGCCGAATATCAGCAGTACCCTGAGTACCAAAAAATTAATCAGGGTATGGATCTCGCCGGGTTCAAACAGATCTTTTTGTTTGAGTACCTGCACCGCGTACTGGGTCGCCTGATAGGCCTCATGTATTTCGTGCCTCTGGTGATCTTTGCGCTACGGAAGATGATTGCGCCACAACTGCTACCGACGCTGATTCTATTGCTGATTTTGGGCGCCGCGCAGGGCTTGCTCGGTTGGTTCATGGTCAAGAGCGGTCTGGTTGACCGACCTTCTGTGTCGCAGTACCGGCTGACGGCACATTTGGGCGTCGCGGTGGCCATCTATGCCCTGATGATGTGGTTGGTTTTGCGTGTCAGCTCAGGCCTCTCGCCGGCGCTAAAACACATCAGCGGCTGGGGCTGGATGCTGATTGTTGGGGTTTACACACTGATTTTGTCTGGCGGATTTATGGCCGGTACAGATGCAGGGTTCGCCTACCCTACCTGGCCGATGATGGGCGAGACGTTTGTGCCCATGGGCTATTACGCCGAGGGCTGGCAGGCCACTTTTGAAGGCGTGGCCACCATTCACTTCAACCACCGCATGTTCGCCTATGCCATGGCGCTCCTTGTCCTAGTGCTGAGCCTACAATCTTTGCGAACTAGCGATCATCCCGGCGTCAGGCGGGGTGCCTGGCTGATGTTGGTTGCGCTCACGTTTCAGGTGGCGCTCGGTATTGGCACGGTGCTGACGCAGGTCGCGATTCCCATGGCGGCGACCCATCAGGTCGGCGCGGTGCTGTTGCTGACTGCAGTGCTGTACTGGATCCATGTCCAGACTGACCAAAAGGCGTTGATTTCCGCTTAGTAAAGAGTGAGATGGACCTCAGAGGCGCAGACTTCGTCTGGGTAGCCGCCGTAAGTATCCGCAGAAGGGGGTCGCAGCAAGAGTCCGTGTAGGCTGGCTCAATCTCTCCCGCGCATATAGGCGCCTGAAAATGGGAACGGCTTAATCCCGGGCCTCGTCTGAAAAGAATCCAGTCGCAACGCCGTCTTCGCCATAGACTGGCTCTTTGATTTCGACCCGGAACTTGTTGGTCTCCGCATTAAGTATGTTGTAGTGCGCAAGATGCCCGAACATATTCAGATACCACTCACCTTTCAAGTGGGACTCCAAGTCAGCCCCGCTCTCCCACTCCTCATACACCACCACACGACCAGGGTGGTTGAGGTCAGCGGTCCAGAGATAATGAATGCAGCCTTTCTCGGTGTAGGCGCCCTCAATGAGTTCCTTGCCTTTAATCAGCGCTTCGTCGCGCACCTCGGGTGGGAATTCGACAATTCCTGCTACGACAACTCGAGACATAATGACTTCTCCAAATTTTCAGTTTCAGTGAATAAAAGATATAGGGTGCGGGTCGTTCATTCTTTCACCCCAGATGCCTCATCGTAGCCGCCCTGACCGCTGATCTCCGCCCGCTGTTTGAATAGATCGCTTGCCGGAACGGCGCCCTCAGCGATCAGCTGTCGCCAAACCTCCGCGGGGCGCACATAGTAAGGCACGCTGCCAGGGAACATGGCGAGCGAGAGTGCTTCAGCCAATTCCAATTCGTTTACGCCAGCCTGATAGGCCCCTTCAATTTGCCACTTAAGAGCTCGCCAGTTACCTGAACAGGTATGCACCGCACAGGCTGTCATGTGTGCCAATGCGGGCGAGACGGGGCCGATCAGCTGTGCAAAAGCGGCGAGATATTGCTCGCGTGGGTTGACAGTGGGGAGATGGGGCAGCCAATGATCTTCAACAAATAGATAACCCTCGCTGCCTTTAGCCATGGCGCTGATTGTGGTGGCGAGGCCAAGATGCGCGGCATCGCCACCGGCATCCACGAAACGCTTAACGTGATGGCTGCCCAGGGACTCCTCGCAACTGATCAACACACCTAGCCAGACAAACTCGTGGTCGTGACGGCTGAGATGTCTTTCCTCAAGTGCAAGACTGGAATAGAGTGAGTCGTAACGCTCCAGCAGATGCGGTGCCGAAATCGCCATCAGGCCGTGGTGCGGCAGCAGATATCCCCGCTTTGCATGGATATCGCTCAACGCGGCGAGGGGTTCATAGTCGGTCATGGGTTTCTCCCTGTAATGCCTTGCCTGATGCAGCCCACTGTTGATTCTCGCAAGTGTCAGCGGGTATCGTTCGTAAGGCTTGATCGACATCCAAGCCACAGACACTAATCAGGTAATTTGCCACCGCAAACTAAAACCTTCTACTGAATATGACCACACTAACCGGTTACTCGATTTGCTCAATCTGTGACATCGGCTGCCAAGTCAGAACCGAGTCAGAAGATGGCCGTGTGACCCGCATCATTGCGCACGACAACCCCCTGTTGGCCAAAAATATCTGCTTCAAAGGAGTCGCAGCGCCGAGCATACACAATGCGCCCGATCGATTGCGCGTGCCCCTGAAGCGAGTCGGTGAACGCAGCGAGAATCGCTGGCAAGAGATCAGCTATGAGCAGGCGATGGACGAGATCGCTGAGCGTCTTAAGAAAGTGGTCAACGAGTTCGGACCTGAAGGGATGGCGGTGTCTACGTCGGGGTGGAATACCCAGACGACACAAGCCGCAGATCGGCGCTTTATGAATCTTTTGGGTGCCCCAAACTGGATTAGCGGCGTCTCGCTCTGCGCGGGTAACACGGCCGCTATCAACCGCCTCACCTATGGTTGGTTCCCCATGGGCGACTTCCAGAACACCAACTGCATCGTGTTGTTCGGCCACAATCCCAAGAAGCATTCCTGGACCCCGATCTACAACATGATTGAAGCCGCACGGGCACGGGGTGCCAAGGTCATCGTGCTTGATCCCCGCGTATCGGAACAGGCAGAGGTGGCCGATATGCATCTGAGACTGCGTTCGGGCACCGACGCAGCGATGTGCCTGGGCTGGCTGAAAGTGATTTTCGACGAGGGACTCTACGATAGGAAATTTGTGACCAAGTGGTGCACGGGATTCAATGAACTCAAGGCACGTGTCGACGAGTATCCACTTGAGAGGGTGTCAGCAATCACAGGCGTCGATCAGGCGCTAATTGCAGAGGCCGCGCGTCTCTATGCGACGGCCGACGGGGCCATCATTCCCTGGACGCCTATCACCGATATGCAAATTTCGTCGACGTCTGCGATCCGCTTGCACTCGATTTTGCGTGCGGTGACCGGCAATTTGGATGTCGTGGGGGGTGAGACGCTGGGCGGCTTCAATCCAGACATGATTCCTGAGTCCGAACTGGCGCTTCACGAGGTGCTCTCTGATGAGCAAAAGGCCAAACAGCTGGGATATGAAAAGCACCCCGCCTATACGTATCGGGTGGCCGAGATGCTCAAGGGGCCCACGGAAAAAGTCTGGGGATATCCTTACGCCGATATAGTGATGGGCTGCCATATGGCAAACCCGAGCGAGGTGTTTCGTGCCATGGCCTATGAGGATCCGTATCCGATCAAGGCGTTTTTAGCGCTCGGTAACAACGCACTCATGAGCTATCCCAATCAACACCAGATTCACAAGGCGATGTTGAACCAGGAATTGATCGTTGCCCATGAGCTGTTTATGACGCCGACCGCCATGATGGCGGACTATGTGCTACCCGGCGATGCCTTCTCGGAACGTAATCACATTGCGGACACCTGGAGCTGGACCACGCGACTCGGACTCTCCCAGAAGTTGGCAGAACCGCCCGAGCAGGCCAGCAACAGCTACCAATTCTGGCGGGATCTCGCCGTGCGTTTTGGCTTCGAGGAGTGGTTCCCCTGGTCCACCCATGACGAGGTGCTCGACTACCGGTTGTCGCGCTCCGGCCGCAGCTTCTCAGATTTCGAGGCGCAGGGTTTCATGGAGATTCCACCCGTGCGCTATCGCAAGTATCGCAAGACCGGCTTTGCCACACCTTCAGGCAAAGTCGAGCTGTCCTCCTCGGTGCTGGGGGATCTGGGTTTCGATCCCTTGCCTTACTTCCGCCCGGGGCCGGCGACTTCAGAGGAGCTCCCCTACTTGGTATTCAACGGTGTGCGCGAAGATCCGTTTTTTCAGACCGGGCAACGCAACATTAAAGAGCTCAGAGACCGGTGTCCGGTGCCCAGGATCTTTATGCACCCTGATGATGCGAAACGAGAGGCCCTCACAGACGGTGAGTGGATTGAACTGCAAACCGCTTACGGTGCAGTGAGCGCGGAGCTTTCAGTGCAGCCCAATATGAAAACGGGGCATCTGCGGGTGCCACATGGTTGGTGGTACCCGGAGGCGACAGATACCGAAACGCTGGCTGGCGCGTTTTTGTCGAGCGATGCGGTGCTGTGCTCGGATGACGACGAGCTTCTGGATCACGAGCAGGGCATCCCCCATTTCAAAGGATTTCCGGGGAGGGTCGTGAAAGCCACAAAACCCGATGCCATCGGAGCCGCGTAGGTGACCCAGCGTTCAGAGTTAAAGCAACGTTATCTAGAGACCAAAGCTCAGTTACTTGGCTGGCTGGCGTCTAAGCTGTTCACTTATCGTGAGACTGGAGTGGATGGCCTCTTGAAGCGGATCTTGCTACCCAATAAACGCAAGGCCTCTCAGGACAATACGTCCAGTGGCAAATTGTGACGGGTAACTTAAGGAGAGATGGTAGCTACGGGTGGACTTGAACCACCGACCCCAGCATTATGAATGCGAAGATTGAAATACTAACCAATTGATTTAATTGGCTTTAATGGGCGCTCACAGCCATCAAAAAGCCCATAAAGTCCCACAAAGTTCCAGCAGATCCCCGCAAAATCCCCGCAGGCGGGAATACAAATTCAAAAATACTAACCATAGCTAAGTCTTTTGCAGGCGCGGACACAGGTTGCAGTGCTTTTCGAGATTAGAGAGGCTTGTTGGAAACCTCCGTAGCGGGAAACAGGTGACTAATCCCTTCACAAAAGACCCCTTCCGCGAAGATTACAAAAGACATCGAAAGCTACGGTCTTTCGGTTCTTTTGAGCACGGTGAAAGCTATTTATTTGCTGAGGCTTTGGATCGCGTGTCCGCACTCCGAATGGCGAAACAAATTGCTTCAGTGTTTGGGCTGGTTCCCAGAATTGAGAGGTTATCAGTCACCCAAATTTGGACTTGGTTGGTGGATTATGAAGATGATGGTGAGGAGAGACCTCGCGAGACCCCTTTAATTGAGTGGACCTCCTGTAAAGGACCCTATGTGTGGGCGATTTCCCTGAGTAAAAATAAAAAAAGTAAGTTAGAGAAGCTCTGGGGGCGTTGGAACCTCCGTCCGTTTACATCAGAAACTGCCTTCGATGAGTGGTTTTTGGAACACAAGGAGGGTCTAAAACCTATTGGTATAGACCCCGCTTACGAGTATTGGTTAGCTGTAGCGACTGAGGAAGAGTTCGAGCATTGGTTAGCTATAGCGATTGAGGAGATTGAGGAAGAGCGCCAGTATCGGTTAGAGGAAGAGCGCCTGTATCGGTTAGATACAGCGAGTGAAGAAGAGCGCGATAGTGAGGACTATCGGGACTGACACATATTAAAAACTAGCGCTCAGTTTCGTGAGCTTTCTCATTTCTAGGCATCCGCCTATATGTCAGCAAAGAAGCTACTCGCATAGGCAACCTCAAGCCGACTCGGCGCAAACGCTCCTAGATGTTTGCCCAGCAACTCCAACGCTCTTACTCGCGTAGAACCCGAATTCTGGTAGTCGGTGGCCTCCCGCTCGAGCTGAGCAACCACCCAATCTGCATCAATCCTCAGCCTATTGGCTCTGGCGTTTAGCTCTTGCTGAACAGCAATTCGAACCGTTTGATTGGAGAGGAGCTGTGTTCCCTGAACATTGGGGTGCGCGTATCCGGCGCGATCAGCGGCTCTGGTCGCGTTGAGGTCTTTCAGGTACTCGAGTACGAAGGTTTCTTGCTTGGGAGTCATATTTGCTTCCTCAATTGCCTCGAATCAACATAAAGACCGAGACGCATTACGCCAAGCTTTTGGCGGGAAATGATTAATGAGTGGGCGGATATGAGCGTAATATCGTCGATGAACTAAGTAGCCCTTATCGGGTACGGTAAAGAGAAGAAGAATGAGCGAACGTCTATCACTCCAGAAACTTGAGTCCTTCCTGTGGGAGACCGCAGACATCCTCAGGGGCAATATGGATGCCTCCGAGTTCAAGGACTACATCTTTGGGATGTTGTTCCTCAAACGGCTGTCTGACGCCTTTGAGGAGGCCCAAGAGCAGGTGGTGAAGACCTACCTCGATATGGGCAAATCACAGGCTGACGCGGAGCGGCTAGCCTCGGATGAGGATGAGTACGATAAGACCTTCTTTGTGCCTGAGAGAGCCCGCTGGACCAAGCTCAAGGATTTAAAGCACGACATTGGTTCAGAGCTGAATAAAGCGACAGAAGCCATTGAAGAGTACAACCCGTCTCTTGAGGGCGTGTTGGTCTCGATCGATTTCAACATCAAGAATAAGCTCTCTGACAAGAAGCTTCAGGATCTGCTCTCGCACTTCTCACAACACAGACTTCGCAACGAGGATTTTGATAGCCCAGATCTATTGGGTAGCGCCTACGAGTACCTGATCAAGCAGTTTGCAGATTCTGCGGGGAAGAAAGGAGGGGAGTTTTACACCCCTAGTGAGGTGGTGTGGCTACTGGTATCACTTCTCAAGCCCACTGCTGGCCAGAAGATCTATGACCCGACGGCCGGTTCCGGCGGCATGCTCATTCAGACCCGTAATTACCTGATTGAACAAGGTGAGAATGCTCAAAACCTGTCTCTCTATGGTCAGGAGATGAACCTAAATACATGGGCTATCTGCAAGATGAGTATGTTCCTTCACGGCGTATTCAATGCAGATATCCGCAAGGGCGACACCTTAGGCGACCCCCAGCACACCAAAGGCGGCGAGCTCATGGTGTTTGATCGCGTCATCGCTAATCCACCTTTCTCTCTGAAGAAGTGGGGCAAGGACGCGGCGGACAACGATCCTTTTGGTCGATATCCCTACGGCACACCTCCAAAAGATGCGGGCGACCTCGCATTTATCCAGCACATGATTGCCTCGCTCAATGCCGAGGGAAAGATGGGAGTCGTAGTGCCCCACGGGGTGCTGTTCAGAGGCTCCAGCGAGAAGGAAATCCGTAAAGGCATTCTTGAGGATGATCTGCTCGAGGTGGTTATTGGTCTGCCTTCAGCGCTCTTCTACGGGACGGGCATTCCCGCGGCTCTCTTGATCATCAACAAAGCCAAGCCAGCTGATCGCAAAGGCAAAGTGCTTTTCATCAACGGCGAGTTGGAGTACGCCGAGGGCAAGAATCAGAACAAGCTCCGAACAGAGGACATTCAGCACATCCTCGATGTTTATGACGCTTACGACGACGAGAAGCGTTATTCCAAAGTCGTATCGATGGATGAGATACGAGAGAACGACTACAACCTAAATATCCGGCGCTACGCCGATACGTCTCCGCCACCTGAGCAGTTCGATGTGAAGGCGGTGTTGAGGGGGGGCGTTCCTGTCTCAGAAGTTGAGGACGAGTACATCCAAGAAACGCTCCTCGGTATGGATGTGTCATGTGTCTTTGTCCGAAGGGACAGCGAGTACTACGACTTTAAAGCGGAGATCGAAACCAAAGGGCAGATCAAAGACCATCTCAATGGCGCGGAGCAGGTAGTCGTTGGTCAGTTTGAGCGATGGTGGGATAAGTATCGGGTTTCACTGCGTGAGATCGATTGTCACCTGAGGCAATCTGAAGAAGTAATGCGCAAATATTTGGAGGAGCTGGGCTATGAATAGTTCAGTCCCAGAGGGTTGGGTATTAGGCAAGCTCGGTGATTTCTGTGAGGTAATTCGCGGAGTAAGTTATAAGCCCGAAAATCTGCGCGCAACCGGTTCTGCGGATACAGTCACTCTGCTCCGATCGAACAATATTCAGTCAGGATCCTTAAATTTCGACGATGTTCAGTTCGTTGATATTGGCAAGGTAAAACAAAATCAAAAAGCTCGGTTTGGAGATATCGCGGTCTGCATGTCAAACGGCAGTAAACGACTGGTTGGCAAAAATGCTGTTTTCCAAAAAAAATGCGATGAGCAGGCCTACTCTGTTGGCGCGTTTTGTTCGATTGTCAGAACTTTGGGCGAGTCGTCAGATAAGTTTATCGCCCAGATTTTGCAGTCAGACCAGTTTGTAAAGCAGGTAGAGTTTTCGTTAGCGGGCAGTGCTATCAACAACCTAAAAGACGGAGATTTGAAGGAGTACCATTTTGCTTTTCCTCCATTACCTCAACAGCAGAAAATCGCCTCCATCCTCACCTCTGTCGATGAGGTGATCGAAAACACCCAGAAGCAAATCGACAAACTTCAAGACCTCAAGAAGGCCACCATGAATGAGTTGTTGACCAAAGGTATCGGTCACACAGAGTTCAAGGACAGTGAGTTGGGGCGGATTCCGAGGAGTTGGGGGGTCACTACGATTGGCGATTTGTTCCGAAATATAAAAGTTTTAACCAGTGACGCTCCTGACCTTCCACTGTACAGCCTGACAATTGAGCATGGCCTTGTTCCCAAGCCTGACCGGTACGTCAGAGATTTTCTCATCACGAACTCTGACAAGGACAACTACAAACTGGTCGAGAACAATAATTTAGTCATGAACCCAATGAATTTAAGATGGGGGGCGATTGCGGCTCACCATGGCGCTCGAAACGTGTGCGTGTCCAAGTATTACGATATTTTGGAGCTACGAGATAAGAAGCTCTCAATACTTTTTTACGAGAATTTGTTTCAATCAAAGCGTTTTTTGAACCTGTATGAGTCTATTGCTACGGGCACATTGGAAGAAAAGAAACGTGTCCATTGGTCAGATTTCCAGCATCTAAAGGTCCCAAACCCTCCGCGGGAGGAACACCCGAAGCTCCAGCAAGCATTTCGCTCTGTTGAACAGATGCTAGAAGTTCAATATTTGAAACACGGCAAAATTCAGTCGCTCAAGAAGTCGCTCATGCAAGATCTCCTCACCGGCAAGGTCCGAGTTTCGGTGGACTGATGGCCAACGACGAGCTTGAAAAGGTAGAGCTACCCGCTCTTGAGCAACTTCAAGAGCTCGGGTGGGTATATCTTGAAGGAGCGAAACTCTCCCCCGATGAATCTGACGAGCGGGGTTCGTACAAAGAGGTAGTCCTCGAACGACGCCTGACCGATGCCATCAAGCGCATAAACCCATGGATCAACGACGAAAACCTCCGAAAAGTCGTCAGAGATCTCACTAAAACCCAATACCCGAATTTAGTCGAGGCGAATCAGGCCATCTGGACGCAGATCAACCAGTGCGTGTCGGTTACTCAAGATCTTGGTAAGGGCAACAAGGGCCAAACAGTTCACACCATTGATTTCGAGAACAACGAGAACAATGAATTTCTCTGCACCAATCAGTTCAAGGTCTCAGGCGTTAACCAAAACATCATTCCGGACATCGTTTGTTTCGTGAATGGCCTGCCGCTGGCAGTCATTGAGTGCAAATCCCCTTACATCACGAACCCGATGGAGGCTGGTATCGACCAGCTTCTCCGCTACGCGAATCGCAGAAACGCGACTGACGAGGAGGGCGCCGAGAAGCTGTTTCATTACAACGCCTTGATGGTCTCCACTCACCGCGATAAGGCGCGCGTCGGCACGATCACCTCGAGCATTGAGCATTATTTGGAATGGAAGGATCCCTATCCCTCCGAGCTAAATGAGGGCGAAACACAGCTTCTCAGGCGCGGCCCAGTTGAGGGCTGGGATTACCCTGAGGGAGTGCTGATCCCGCCCAGTCAGGGCATCATTTTTCATGAGCCAACGGCACAGGAGATCATGCTTGAGGGGCTCTTCGACCAACGCAATTTCCTAGACATTCTCCAGAACTTCACAGTCTTCGAGCCGATGGACGGCCGGATCATCAAGAAGATCCCTCGTTATCAACAATTCCGTGCTGTTCATAAAACCATCGAGCGACTTAAGTCGAGCAAGAAGGCTAAAAAGCGAGGCGGAGTCATTTGGCACACGCAAGGCTCAGGTAAGTCGCTGACCATGGTGTTCTTGAGCATCAAGATCAGGAGAGATCCGAAGCTCAGAGACCACAAGCTCGTGTTCCTGACTGACCGCACCCAGCTAGACGGACAGCTCACAAGTACCTTTGAGAATGCTCAGGGTGAGACGGTTCATAACGCGTCTTCGGTAGCAAATCTCAAGGAGTTACTAGCCAAAGATTCTTCTGACATCGTGACCGCGATGGTGCAGAAGTTTCAGGAGAGCGCGGATGAGTTCGAGTTCCCTGTCCTCAATGAGTCCAGCAAGATCATTGTGCTGGCCGATGAGGCTCATCGAACTCAGTATGGGACTCTAGGCGCGGCGATTAATGTTGCGCTCCCTAACGCACCTCGCATCGCGTTTACCGGCACCCCGCTTATCAAGACCCAAAAGACCACCAATACCTTCGGCTCCTACATCGACACCTACACGATCGAGCAGGCCGTTAAGGACGGTGCGACCGTTCAGATTCTGTACGAGGGTAGGGAGCCTACTGTTCGCGTCACAGGGGACAGCCTCGATAGCCTGTTCGATGAGTACTTCGAGGATCGAACCGATGAAGAGAAGGCGGCGATCAAGGCAAAATTCGGCACCAACCGCGCGGTATTAGAGGCGCCTCAGCGCATTCGTCGCGTGTGCATGGATATCGTTAAGCACTATCGCGAACACATTCAGCCTAATGGCTTTAAAGCGATGATCGTGACGTCCTCCCGTAACGCCGCAATCTTGTACAAAGAACAACTCGACAAGCTAGAAGCTCCCCAGTCGGCAGTAATCATTTCAGGTGATCATAACGACGAGAAACGATTCTGGGACTACACAGACGGCACAAAACACAAAGAGCAGATAAAGGCTTTCAAGAAACCTCTTGGCACAGGTGAAGGGCAGTCGGAACTGAGCTTCCTCATCGTCAAAGACATGCTTCTGACCGGATTTGATGCCCCTAACGCTCAGGTGATGTATCTAGACCGGAGGCTTTCTGATCACACCCTTCTTCAGGCTATTGCTAGGGTAAATCGAACTAACAAAAACAAGTTCAGGGGTTACATCGTCGATTATTTCGGCTTATCGGATTATCTGACCGAAGCGCTGGAGATGTTCTCCACGGATGACATTCAAGGGGCACTGGTTGATCTTAAAGATGAGCTTCCGAAGCTTAAGAGCGCCCATACGAGGGTGCTGAAGCACTTTGAGGGTGTCGACCTAGATGACCTTGACGCCTGTATTTTGGCGCTGAAGGACGAGGTGAAGCGGCAGAGCTTCCAGACCGACTTCAACATCTTCTCCAAGCAACTAGACATCATCTTGCCCGATCCTCAGGCGACGCCGTTTCTTCATGATCTCCGTCGCCTAGGCAAGATATCCGTTGGCGCTCGCAACCTGTATCGAGATGAGCAACTGGATATTGCGGGCGCTGGTGAAAAGGTGAGGGAGCTCATTGAGGAGCACGTCTACTCAACAGGTGTGAACCCCAAGATACCGCCGATTGATTTGCTCGACCCCAACTATAAAGAGCAACTGAACCAGCACAAATCGGCTCGATCTCAGGCGTCTGAGATAGAGAACGCGGTCAAACATCACATCAAGGTGAACATTGATGAGGATCCGGTTTACTACAAGAAGCTATCCGAACGGCTAGAGCAAATCATTCAGGATTACGAAGATAAGTGGGATGAGCTCGTTCAGCTTCTACTCGACCTGCGCGACAACATCGAGGAGGACCACGAACAGCAAGCGACAGATCTTGGACTTTCTCCAACAGAGTTGTCGTTCTACAACATCTTGATTGCTGAGCTGGGCGGGGATGAGGCGGTAGACGCTCAGAAAGCTGAGCAGGTAAAACGAGTCGTTCAGTCTCTTGTCGAGATGCTGGGTGAGGCTACTCAAATAGTTGGCTTCTTCGACAAGTGGGATGAGCAGAAAAGCGTCAAAAAGGCCATTAGGCGCATAGTCATCGCTGAATTTGACGAGTCGCTCGTGAAGCCGGTTACGGAGCGCTTCATGGAGCTGGCTGAGGTGAAGTTCAAGTAATGGATTGTTTTGACTTTCCAGTAGAGGTAATCAGAACTCCGCGTAAGAGGTCTGCGGCGATTCACGTGAGTTCTGGCGTTGTATCCGTTCGCGTACCCCAAAGCCTTTCGGATAAGCGGATCCAAGACCTTATTCATAAGAGATCAGTATGGATCAAGCGCAAGATCAAGGAACAAGCCGATCGGCCAGCCAGCAAGCCCAAGGAATACGTCAGCGGTGAGAGTTTTTCGTATTTAGGTAAGACCTATCGCTTGAAGGTAGTGGATGGAGCCGAGCCCTCGCTGAAAATGAAAGGAGGCCAGTTAGTTGCTTCTGTACCCAAGGACGCAAAAAACCGAGAGTCTTTGGTCAAGAGTTTGGTCGCTGACTGGTACCAGTCTCATGCTGATCAGAAACTCCGCGAAAAGGTGGAGCGCTTCGCGCCACTCGTAGGCGTTGAGCCCAGATCTATAGCGGTAAAAGCCTACAAATCCCGATGGGGTTCCTGCACCAGCTCAGGGGATATCTCATTCAACTGGAAGATCATTCAGGCCCCACACCGAATTGTGGATTACGTCGTAATTCATGAGTTGTGCCATATGTTGGAGCACAACCACTCACCCAAATATTGGACGCATGTTGCGAGGTACGTGCGCGATTGGAGGGTTTGCAGAGTTTGGCTCAGAGAGAAATTACATCCACATAGCCTCTAGAGGAGGTCAAATGAAGTTGGAATCTGAGGTTGAGATCAACCAAATACTTCTTGCCGAAGCTGAGACCCTCAATCGAAGCACTATGGATGGGGGAGTTCACCGATATTTACCTAATGCTCGCCTGACTCTCTTCATATTGGGGGTGGTGCAAGCAACCGCTAGCCGGTCGAGATTAGTCGCAGGCCATAATCGGTTGGGTGAGAAATTATCATCGAGATATGCCTTCGATCACATTGAAATGGAAGAGATGCAGTCTGATTCTGATGAGGAAGGGACTCGGATAAGGATTCCTTCCAACGATACTTACGATTTCATTTTTGGAGAGCTCCCACTTGGTGCGAGAGTCAAGCGGAGGCGTGAGGTCGATGAAGAAGAGGACGAGAATCGTGAGATAGATCCTGAGGAGGAGCTTAGGGATCGATTCTGCGGTAGGCGCCTAGAGTGGTATGCAATGTCAAAACTGCTGGAGAGATTGTCTGGCAGTGGAGTTGGTCTATTTGTGCTCACAGGCAACTTATTTTTTTCGGAACAAGGAAAACGTTTTCTTGAATTTTTGGAGGCGCGTGATGTTTACCCAAGCGCCATAGTTGAGCTACCTAAAGTCATTGATTCTCATGTTCCGCTAGTTCTTGTTTGCTTTACGAGAGAGAGAAAAGAGAAAATTTTTTGCGCCAGCTTGGATAACGACGTCCCAGTACAAAGCACTGTAGAGAACATGGTTGCAAGAGAGGATCTGGATTCGCTCGAATTTGGGGCTTTAATACCAAAGGGGTCATTTCGAACCTATGCGTTCTTGCGTATCTCGCGTGAGCTTCACGCTATGAGGTCTCAGTTTGCTGATTATGAGTTCAAGAGGATAAATGATCTTGTCAAAAGCTATACGCGAGGTAGTGCCAGACGCCCATTCGTAAAAAAAGAAAATGCAATTTATCTGCCGATCACGAGCCAGAGAAAAATTATTTGCGATGAGAAACTACTTGAGATTAAGCAACAAAATTATATGCAGTTAGATATACGGCCCGATAAAGCCACCAACTCCTATGTTGCGTCCTTTCTTGACTCCTCTTTTGGCAAGAAATGTTTGAGAGCATCTGCTACGGGTTTTATTGAGCAAATAAATTGGAGCGTTCTAAAAGAGCTGGAAATTCCGGTGCCAAGCATTGTAGAGCAGGGAAAGGTGTCGGAGCTCCATGACGTAATGGATTCCCTGCTCGATGCAATCGACAGCCTGCGTGATGATTTGTCATCTAGCCCTATGGGAAATCCAGAACTGCACTCCAAACTCTCTGCGCTACTGGAGGTGGTCGGTGGTGAGAATCAGATACAGAGAATTTGCAGATTGGCGCGTGAAGGCGAGAATAAGACTACTGAATTTAAACAAACGTTCCACTTGGATGTGCAGAATGGTGGAAAAAATAAGGAACTAAATACTGCCAGTCTCAAGACCATAGTTGCTTTTTTGAACACTGACGGTGGCGCCCTTTTAATCGGGGTGGCAGATTCGGGCGAAATTGTTGGTATCGATAACGAGGTCAGTAAGCTTAGCAAAGGCTCGAGAGATAGGTTCCTTCTAGATTTCAAGAACCACCTCAAGCGCCGGATTGGGGAAGATTTTTACCCTTTTATAGACTTTAGAATCGTAGATGTGGGACGAAACAAAGGGGTCTTGTGTATCGACTGTTCGCCGGCTGATCATGAGTGTTATTTAGATGGGGAAAAGTTTTTTGTTAGAACTAACCCTGCAAGTGATGAGCTCTTTGGACCAAGATTGGTTGATTACGTGAAGACCAGATTCGGATGAATGGCTAAGTAAGATTCGCGCCAGCCGATGCCGAGATATTCGTCAATCAAGCCACCACTATTGGTTCGCTTCTTCATCAGGGAGAATTGGACACTCCGCTTTGAAGAACCCTCGCTAGGGTTGCTCAAAATCTCAGGAAGTGCACTCCGAGAAGTTCCTGCCCTAGATATCTCCTCGATCGAGATTAATAGAGGGATATTGTGGAATACCGTGATCATAAGGACACGGTCTTCAGCAGTCAGGTTAGCGGGTCTGTCAGATGCGAAGTCCCGCACTGTCATTAAGACAGTACGTAGCTATGTGAACGACCACATAGGGCATCTGATACGCGATGACTCTGAAACCCTTGCGAGTATCGATGCCACCATCATAAGTCTTACTAAAAGCGGTGAGCAGTATCTTGCCAAGGCCGATATTGGTGAGTTGACGGCGGCCGTTGGCGGATTAACCGCCCCCGCTTTGTCCCATCCTTTGTTCTCGCTGGACATGTTGCCAAAGGATGTAGCCAAGATCTTGCCAAAGTCTCTTGCGTTTTTGACTGACCCAAAGGCACGCGAAAAATATAACAGTGAGTTTTTGAGATCTGAGCTTAGTCGCTTCAAGACGTTTTTTGATCAAGTTGGAGCAAGCCCATTAACGAACGAACAGCGCGAAGCATGCATCCGGTTGGAGGACTCAAATCTTTTGGTTGCGGCCGCTGGATCGGGCAAGACGGCAACGATCGTGGCGAAAGTAGCCTATTTGTTGAAGAAGCAATTGTATGAGCCAGAGCAAATTCTCGTTCTCGCGTTTAACGCTGACGCCGCTGACGAGCTTCGCACCAGGATAGCCAAAGAGCTCGGGCTAGAAGTCGACCAACTCGACTGTCAGATATCAACTTTCCATGCTCTTGGCAGAAAAATAATCAGTGAAGTAACAGGGAGCGCTCCGGAGCTGGCCGGCTGGGTCGAACATCCAGCAGGCGAGACAAAGCTGTTAAATCGATTGATTAACGAGTTGAGTGGCGAGGATCCAGCGTTTGCGAAGTTGTGGCGGGAGCTTCTCATTTACTTTCCAAAAGCCGACATACCAGAGGACGCATTTTCAACGAAGGATGACTTTCGTCGTTATGTTGAGGACAGAAGAGACAGTTCGGGTCGTACCATTACCACGCTCGCGCCAGATGTTTATGTCAGATCCTTGCAAGAACAGAAGATTGTTAATTGGCTTTGGTCTAAGTCAGTAAACTTTCGGTACGAAAAAGGCCTCTCGTTTCGAGGAGAGAGTGGCGAGCGAATCGACATAAGCCCAGACTTTTATTACCCCGATACAGACACCTATCACGAGCATTTCGCTATTGATAGAAGGGGGAAGTCGCACATAGAGGGGTATGTTGAAAACGCCAAAAATAAAAGGCGCCAATTTAAGGAAGCAGGCCTGGATTTTTTTGAGACCAAATCCGCGGATGCGAGTCAGGGAAAGTTATTGCAGGTGCTTGAGGATCAGTTGGCACGCCGTGGCGTTACTTTCAAAGATAAAACCGATGAAGAGGTAGAAGAGGCTCTTAAAAATCTGAGATTTGTGGTCACGCGTTATCACAAGGTGATTTTGACCTGCATAAAGCACATACGTTCCGCGAATATATCCAGCGATATGCTGGAAAAGAAGGTTGACGATCTCTATGACAAGCCGCGAGCTAGACGATTCGTAAAGGTTCTAAATCGACTGGCCATCGCTTATCAGGCTGAGTTGGATAAAGATGACAAAATCGATTTTGAGTCGATGATTGCGGACGCTATCCAACTTATTGAGACGGGAAGATACGACTCTCAATTTAAGCTGATTCTGGTTGATGAGTTTCAGGATATATCGGAACCACAAGCTCAACTAGTAAAAGCTTTGAAGAATCAGGTGGCATTTGCGAAGTTGTTTGTGGTTGGAGATGACTGGCAATCGATCTACCGATTCGCGGGGTCGGATATTACGATTTTTACAGACTTCGATGGTCATTTTGGTAACGCGTGGACTGGCAAGTTGCAGAAGACTTTTAGGTCTCACGATGGGTTGGCAAAGGCCGCATCTGTTTTTGTACAGGCTAACCCAAAGCAAATGCGTAAGGAGGTGTCCTCCGTTCGGCCAGAGATACGTGAATCTATCCGATTCATTCCGGTGGACGTGGCGTACAGAGAGCCTAGCATGCAAGAGGCTTGTCATCTGTGGCTTGATCGGCTCGATTCTTACTTAGGCCAAAACCTCGATAAGTGGAAGAAGAAAAACAAGCCCAAACTGTCTGTCTTGGTGCTCGGACGATACAACCATGTTAACCCCGCAAAGATTAAGCCTTTGGCGCGGTCTCATTTGGATGCGGAATTTCTCACGTTCCACAGGGCTAAGGGCTTGGAGGCGGATTACACAGTGTTGCTAGATGTCTCCGAGGATGTCTATGGGGTGCCAAGCCGCATAGAAGATGACGAGCTATTAAAATTGGTCATTCCGTTGCCAGAGACATATCCATATGCAGAGGAGAGGCGTCTTTTCTATGTGGCATTAACGAGAGCAACGCATGGCGTTCGGGTATTCCATAACAGAGCACAGCCATCTAGATTCCTTGCAGAGGTCGAAAAGCTCGCGCCTAATGCTGTGCGGAGGGAAGAGCTAGACGGGTCGCCCGTTGCGCTCTGTCCAAAGTGTAAATTAGGCACGTTGGTAACAAAGCCGAACAGGCGCACAGGAGATTCTTTTGAGGGGTGTAGCACTTTTCCCGAGTGCGATTACACGACGCCAAAATCCAATAAGAATAGGACGGAGAATCGGGGCAAGAAGTTAAGAGCAACTGCCCGAAAACCTCAAACTCGCAGTCTCAAGTCTGATACAAAAAAAGTTGCGCAGAAGGCCAAGAGAAGCGATCGCAAAGTCTATAAGCCGCGCTCGGCGCCGGCTGAGGAAAGATTAAGCGAAACTGAAATAATGCGCGAAAAACGCCGAAAAACTTGGTTAGAGCTTGGCCTGCCAATGGAAGAATTCCCTGAGCGTGACTCTGATCAGGTCACTGAGTTAAAAAAACGTCTCAAGTCTAAGATGCACTAGCTCGCGCGATATCCCGAATTGTTTCGGCGAACTAT
>CABYND010000019.1 GCA_902520195.1 Halieaceae bacterium | reverse complement strand
TTTCGTGATTGATGACCGCGACCGCAGTGAGGGACTGCTGTACGTCACCTTTGTGGGGCCTCAGGACGAGGAGGATAGCGGTTGGTTTGATTGGCTGTGGGGAGGAGAGGGCGAACACCCCCTGGCTGGGCACCAATATCAAATTCACCTTGATCGGGCTGGCGAGGAGCTGACGCTCATTACCCTGCGCGGCCCCGATGGCGGTGCGGTCGATCGCCGGGATCAGCAAGCTTTGCTGACTATCCTGCGGGGCAACATTACCTGATGCGCATCGCGTCCCTCGGAAGCGGTAGCAAGGGGAACGCGACGCTGGTCGATACGGGTGAGACCCTCCTACTTATTGACTGTGGTCTGCCTCGGCGCGATGTCGAGGCGCGGCTGCAATCCCGCGGTGTGAGTGGGCAGGACATTGACGCCATTCTGGTGACCCACGAGCACGGTGATCACTGCCGCGGGGTGGTGCCCCTCGCCAAAGCTCATGATCTGCCCGTATTCCTCACTGCAGGCACTGCTACCAGCCGGAAGCTCGAAGGGCTCAAAAGCGGTGTGGTGATTCGGCCCGGCGATCAATTCGCGGTGGGGGATGTCGATATCTCTGCGGAGCCCGTACCCCACGATGCGCGGGAGCCGGTGCAGTTTTGTTTCACTCACAATGACCTCAAGGTAGGTGTGCTCACCGACTTGGGCAGTATTACGCCGCACGTTGTGCAGGCGTTCTCCGCTTGCGATGCACTGGTGCTTGAGTTTAATCACGACCCTCAGATGCTGGCCGATGGGCCGTATCCCTATGCTGTGAAGAAAAGGGTGGGCGGCGATTTTGGTCATCTGACGAATGCTCAAGCCCGGCAGTTCCTCGATCTTGCGGACACCACCCGGCTCAAGATGCTGTTCGTGGCGCATATCAGTCAGCAGAACAACGCCCCGGAGCTTGCTGATGCGGTACTTTCGAGCTGGTCCGGTTTGGGCTCGTGTCAGGTGATTCACGCAACACAAGAGACCGGCTTTGACTGGTGCGACCTTCGAACCTCGGCCATTTTTATCGAGGAGGTCGCTCAGGCCTGATCTGCAGGGGGTTGATGTTTCCAGCGCCGGTTGGACCATAGAAAGCTCTCCGGCTCATCGCGAATCGTCTCTTCAGCGGCCCTGACGTAAGCTTCAATAATCGCTTCTTCTGTCAGTTGCCCCGGCGTTTCAACAATGGGAATCAGGCTCAAATGATAACGGCCGCGTGATTTTCTCCGACAGCGAGCAAACATCACCGGAAAGTCCATCAATTGCGCAATAGTCGCGGGGCCTGTGAAGAACGCCGTTGGCTGATTCAACCAGTCTGTCCAGTAAATGTTGTCCCGCTCCCCGGGTGACTGGTCTGCAACCAACACCAGTGCTCGGAAACGGCGGCGGTGCTTCAGCACATTACGCGCGACTTTCTCCATCAGAATCGGCTCGCCGCCAAAGCGGCTGCGCACTTCATGAGCGAAGCGATCAGAGCCTTCATTGTGCAAACGTCGGTATACGGGATCTATGGGAATGTCGCCGTGGGCATTGGCGGCGTGCATCATCCACTCCCAGTTGCCCAGATGGATGGTGAGGACAATGACTGAGCGGGTGCGATTTTCTGTCAGACGATCCAGTTCATCGATCCCCTCAACTGTAACGCGGCGTTTGAAATCATCGAGATTCATACGCGAGGCGTGGACGATTTCCATGGTGACATCGGTGAACTGGCGATAAAAACGCGCTGCAGTGTAGCGACGCCACTCGGCGTCGCGCTCGGGAAAAGCGTTTCGTAAATTGGTATCGATCACTTGAGCCCGATAGCGAAATACCCGTCGCAACAGAAAAGCAGCGGTCACGGACAAGCCGTATTTGACCGGCAAGGGCAGTAGGGCGATTGCGCGGTAAAGCCAGTAAGTCATCATCTTGTGCAGTGATCGGGCAGATTCAGAGAAAGATGGCGCGGCACGTCTTTGGGGTCCGGACATTGCAGGCGCGCATTACCCGCCAAATTCAGCTCTTTGAGGTGACTCATCTGCAATACCGGTATCGGATCGACGATGTCATTGTTATCGAGCCACAGTTGATTGAGCGCGGTGAGTCTCGCCAACACCAATAAATTACGGATATCGTTGCTACTGAGTTTCATCGATTGGATCTGCGTAAATTGCTCCAGCCCGGCCAGCGATTGAATGCCGGCATCGCTGCAGTTCAGTGCCAAAAGATCGGTCGCTATCCGGGCATCGATATCCAGCAGGCTCTGCGAGAGACACGCGGTTAGGGCGGGGTCTTCGATACCGCTCACCCTGTAGGGCGCTGACGGCTTGTAGACCGTGACATTATTGACCTTAATGTCGTACTGCCCGAGCTCAGCGCAACCGGTCCCCGACATCAGGAGGACAACGAGGAGTGCGCGCGCTAACTCTGTCTCAAATAGCTTCATATAATGCCTGTTCACCCGACGCCGGCAGTCAATCACGGCCCCCGATGCAATGCAAATAAACCCCTCCCATCAAGCTCCCATGGCGACAGTTATATCGGTACAGGGGGAGTCGCCTGCCCGGGCGCGGGAAGCGGCCCAGCAACTCGGGCTGCAATACGGCACCTATCAAGATCCAGCGGGGCTTCTTTTGGTCGTGGGTGAGGCCAGCGCCTGGCTGCAACTGGATGGGGTGAGGGTCGCCGTGCAGTTCGACTCCGCCGCCATGCAACATCGTCGGAAAGGGGGGCATAACGAGATGCTCGGTCGTGCCGTGGGTCTAAAAGCCGATTGGAAGCCGCTGGTATGGGATGCCACGGGCGGGTTGGGGCGTGACGCTTTTGTGCTGGCCGATCTGGGCTGCGAGGTCACGCTCTGCGAGCGGACGCCTGTATTGGCGTGGCTGCTCGACCAAGCCGTGCAAGCCGCCGCCGTGAGCGGCGTGGATCAGATCAGGGCCGCGGCGGCGAGAATGTCCGTGCTGGCGGTAGATAGCAAGACGCAGCGCACTCCTGCCGGTACAGTGATCTACCTTGACCCGATGTTCCCCGAGCGGAAAAAAGCGGCGGCGGTGAAGAAAGAGGCTGCCATGCTTCAGCATCTCGCTGATCCGGTGGATGACTGCGAGACCCTTTGGCAGTGGGCATGGGATCAGCCCGTCGAGAGGATCGTGGTCAAACGGCCTTTGCGCGCCCCAATACTCGGGCACATTCGTCCTGCGCACACGCTCAAGGGTAAGTCAGTGCGGTTTGATGTGTTCATCCGGCGACTGTAGCCAACTTTGTTTTGCATTGGGCGCGAGCGGGCCCGGGCCATGAGGAGAGACAGGCCGTGAAGAAAAACGGGTCGTGAAGAGAAACGGGTAGTGAAGAGAAACAGATGGTGGTGAGAGACAGGAGCGTATTGTGACGGCTACCCATTTCTGGATAGGGGTGGAGTGCATGCCGGCCTCGGTGGTGCAGGACGCCGCGTCCCATCCGCGTCCGATCCTATGCGGTAACTTGGCTGACGCGGCCGACATGAGATCCGCTCTCGCTAAAAGTCTAGAGCAGGCCGAGTGGCATGATCTGGCGCTGGCGTCACCGATTGGTCAGGGCTATTTGTTGGATCTGCTCAGGCAGCGAGGCCCGATCGAGCATATCGTGCTGGCGCTACCTGCTATCTCTTGTGCTCGCATTGAGACGAGCGACGATGCGTCGCGCCCTCTGGATGATGTGCTGTCAGAGACCCGACATGCGCTCGAGGGTTTGATTGCCGTGCTTCGAGGTGCTGAGGCGACACTGGATGCATCGGCCGCTGCGGGGCTGACCCTGCTGAGAGCGGATACTGCGGAGGCCAGTTCACCTATGGCACGCGCACTCGGGGCTTTTGTGGATGAATGGATTGCCAGCGAGGCGGGGCGGTGGGCGACTTTGGGGCTGTCGCTGTTACAAATGAGTCGCAAATGAGTCGCAATTGACGGTCGAATCAGTCGATCAATAGTCGTTCCAGAATACCCTCGTAGATCTTAGTCAGCTGTGGAATATCCGCGAGTTTTACCCGCTCGTTAATTTGATGAATGGTTGCGTTGACGTGGCCTACCTCGACTACCTGCGCGCCACTGGGTGCAATGAATCGTCCATCTGAGGTGCCGCCTCCCGTGGAGACCGCGGGCACGTGGCCGGTTGTCGACTCGATACTGTCTATGACCGCATTAAGCAGTGCTCCGGGCTCGGTCAAAAAGGGCTCACCACTCAGCGACCACTCGATGTCATAGGTGAGGCCACCTTGGTCCAGAAGCGCCTCGCAGCGCTCACGAATCTCGTCGGCCGTCACCTCAGTACTGAACCGCAGATTGAAAAGCACCTCGACGCAGTCCGGAATGACATTGGTCACACCCTGGCCAGCCCGGATTGTTGAGATTTGCAGCGACGTGGGGTCAAAAAAGTCATTGCCCTGATCCCATGGCTCCGCGACCAATGCGTTGAGTGTCGGCATCGCCCGGTGAATCGGGTTATCGGCGAGGTGCGGATAGGCGATGTGGCCCTGTTTGCCGCGAATCACTAACCGTGCGTTGAGCGAGCCCCGGCGCCCGTTTTTGACTAGATCACCGAGTTCGCGTGTGCTGGAGGGCTCGCCCACCACACACCAGTCGATCTGCTCGCCGCGGTCTTTCAGCGTCTCCATGACGCGGATCGTCCCGTCTTTGGCGGGCCCCTCCTCATCAGAAGTAATCAAAAAGCCGATGCGACCGGAATGATCGGGGTGCGCGCCGACAAAATGTTCGCAGGCCACCACCATTGCGGCGAGGCTGGCCTTCATGTCCGCGGCCCCGCGACCAACGAGATCAGCAACTGCTTCGGTGGCGATGAAGGGGTCGGACTCCCATTGGCCCGTGTCTCCGGGAGGAACCACGTCAGTGTGTCCGGCAAAGACCAGTAGCGGCCCCGAAGAACCGCGTATCGCCCAGAAATTATCGACCTCACCAAAGCGCAGGGGCTCGACTGCAAACCCTGCCCGCTGCAAACGCGCCATCATCAGCGACTGGCAACCCGCGTCCTCAGGGGTGACCGAGGCGCAGGCGATCAAGTCGCGGGTCAGCGCGAGCGTAGGCTCTTGTGCATCAGTTGTTGGCATGCAGCATCTCGTTCAGTTCGATCGCGCTCTTGTTGGTCAGGCACTGCACGGCACCGGTGCTCGAATGCCGCCTGAATAAGAGGTCTGGTCGTCCCGCTAATGTTCTCGCGGAGACGGTCTCGATGGTGTCGCCGCCCTCATCTAGCACACTGACCTTGGTGCCCGCGGTCACGAACAAACCCGCCTCAATCGTACAGCGATCCCCCAACGGGATACCCAGGCCTGCGTTCGCGCCGATCAAGCACTCTTTGCCCACCGAGATCACAATATCCCCGCCGCCCGAGAGGGTGCCCATAGTGGATGAGCCACCGCCCAGGTCTGAACCTTCGCCCACCCAGACGCCTGCCGAGATGCGGCCTTCGATCATCCCGGGGCCTGCGGTACCGGCATTGAAGTTGATGAAGCCTTCATGCATGACGGTGGTGCCTTCACCCAAGTAGGCCCCCAGACGGACTCTGGCAGTATGCGCAATGCGGACGCCCGCAGGGACCACATAGTTGGTCATCTTTGGAAATTTATCGACGCTTGAGACTTCGAGCACCGAACCTCTCAGTCGGGCGTCCAGCTGCCGTTGCGGGAGCTCTTCAAGGTCAACCGGCCCTTGGTCCGTCCACGCCACATTAGGCAGCAGGCCGAATAGTCCGGTCAGATCTGTTTCGTGGGGTTTCACCCTTCGATGAGAGATGAGATGCAGTTTGAGGTAGGCCTCCTCGACTGAGCTCGGTGGTGCGTTGTCGGCCAGCGATGTTGCCACCACTTTGCCCTCTGCGGCGACCAGTTGCCTCGCGAGACTAGCCCTGGCGCTGTCGCCCGCTGCCTCCAGTGCTTTTGACAGCTGCGAAAGCTCTGCAGCATCCAGTCGACCCGACACGCCAGATAGCACGCTGGACAGCGCGTCACTCGCGTGCGCGATGGGTTGTGGGTAAAAGGTGTCGAGCACGGCGCCTTGAGCATTCTCCGACACAATGCCTAAACCAAAACCGTGGAGCGAAGTCATGAGAGAGTTTCCTCAGATATTAAATAATCGCCCATACTCTTCCGCCTTGAAGTCCACTGAAACCCTATCGTCCCACTCGAGAACCGGACGCTTGATCAAGGTAGGTTGGGCCTGCAATACGCTGACGGTATCACCGCCCTCCAAGGCGGCTTTGTCACCTTCGGATAACTGCTTGAAGGTAGTGCTGCGCCGATTGACCAGTCGCTCGGAGCCAACCGCCAAAAGCCACTCACTGATTTTTCTAGCAGACGGCGTATCGGCTCTAAGGTCAACGAACTGGTGCGCCAGACCCTGATCATCGAGCCACTTGCGTGCCTTGCGGACCGTGTCGCAATTGGGAATCCCAAAGAGGGTGGGCTGACTCATCAGCGTGACCTTTGCAGTGATTCACAGTTTACGGACTGGGGCGTCGCACCGGATCGCGTTGTCCCGTTTTAGGTGGCGCAGGGTAGCAGATTTAGGCTCAGACCGTCGCGGCGGTCACGCCTTGTTACAACGCTTGGGGTGTTTTCGCGCAGGGTAGCAGGTGCGGCAGATCTCGCAGACCCGGCCATCGCAGCCTCGTGCCGTGCAGTACTCTCTGCCGTAATAAATGATTTGCAGGTGCAGCGCATTCCAGCGCGCTTCCGGAAAAGCGCGTTTTAGGTCCCGCTCGGTTTCGACCACGCTCCGTCCCCGGGTCAGTCCCCACCGTTGCGCGAGGCGGTGAATATGGGTGTCCACCGGAAAAGTCGGCTGTCCAAAAGCCTGGGCCATCACCACGCTCGCGGTTTTGTGACCCACTCCTGGCAGTTTCTCCAGCGCCTCAAGATCAGCGGGCACTTCGCCGCGATGGTCTGCCAGCAGTAGCTCACTTAAACGATGAATCGCTTTGGATTTTTGTGGCGACAGACCGCACGGGCGGATGATGCCCCGGATCTCGTCGACGCTCAGTGTGACCATGTCCTCTGGACAATCCGCCTTGGCAAACAACCCCGGGGTCACCTGATTGACCCGCTCGTCAGTGCACTGCGCACTGAGGAGTACGGCAATCAGTAGTGTGAAAGGATCCTTATGATCGAGTGGCACAGGTGTGGTCGGATACAAAGACTGCAACTTCTCATCGATATAGGCGATGCGTTCGGCTTTGTTCAAATTGCTATTAAAAGTAATCGGGCGGCTCATGTCACCCACCCGATTTCACAGCGTGGACGATGCGCTCCGCGGCTTCAACGCATTGCCCGAGCTCAGCAACAAGTGCCAGGCGGATACGGTTCGCGCCGGGGTTGCCACCCGCGGTGTCCCGAGCGAGATACCGACCGGGCAGGACTTTGACGCTGGCATGCTGTAGTAGGTGCTTAGCAAAGGTTTCGTCGTCGGTCGGCGTCTCGGGCCACAGGTAAAAGCCGGCATCAGGAGAGGGAGTCGCAAGCACGGGCGCCAGAATGGGGGTCACAGCGCCAAACTTTTCCCGGTAGCGCGCCCGGTTGTCGCGGACATGCAGCTCGTCACTCCATGCCCACTCGCTGGCAATTTGGTGATGGGGCGGCATCGCGCAGCCGTGATAAGTACGGTACCGGCGAAATTGCTCAATCCAGTGCGGATCCCCCGCCACGAAGCCTGAGCGCAGGCCAGGGAGGTTCGATCGCTTGGAGAGACTGTGAAAACACAGACAGTGCCGGTAGTCGGTATTGCCCATTGTGGCGGCGGCTTCAAGCAATCCCGCGGGAGGATGTCGCTCATCCGGGTAGATCTCGCTATAGCACTCGTCACTGGCGATCACGAAATCGTGCTCCTGCGCCAACGTAATCAGTCTTTGCAGTCCCCCCCGGGACATCACCGCGCCGGCGGGGTTCCCCGGAGTGCAGATAAACAAAAGCTGGCAGGCATGCCACTGTTCTTCAGTCACCGAGTCAAAATCCGGCAGAAAGCCTTTACTGGCATCGCAATTGAGCAAGATGGGTTCGGTGCCCGCCAGTAGCGCCGCGCCCTCATAGATCTGATAGAACGGATTCGGGCATAGCACCGCGCCAGGTTTACCGTGGGTCACCAGTGCCTGTGCCACGGCAAAGAGACCCTCTCGCGTGCCATTAAGGGGCAGGACATGTCGGTCGGTATCTAGTGAGGGCAGATGAAAACGACGTTCCAGCCAAGCGCCGATCGCAGCGCGAAGTTGAAGTCGACCTGCTGTGGCGGGGTACTGCGCCACCAGCACTGCGTGCTCACTCAGTAACTCGGTCACCCTCTCGGGCGGCGCATGCTGCGGCTCACCGATGGTGAGCGGAATGAGCGGCTGATCGGAGGGGGAGAGCCCCTCAAAGAGTTGCCCCAGCTTTTCAAAGGGGTAGGGGTGCAGCGTATTTAGACCGGTATTCAAATACTCAGCTCCGATATTCCACTGTCTTCCTGCTGACCGGCGCCCAAAGCCTCGATAAGGTCGTTTTCAAGCGCGGCCAGCAGCGAATCATCCTGTAATTGACCGCCTGCTGCATCGGCGAGAAAAAAGATATCCTCGACGCGCTCGCCGAGAGTTTGGATCTTGGCGCCCTGCACCGACACATCGTATCGCGACAGCACCGACCCCAGCCGCGCCAATAATCCGGGCCGGTCTGCCGCGGTGACCTCTAGCGTCGTCAGATGGCTGGTTTCGTCCTGGGAGAACTGTACCGTAGTGGGAATGGTGAAGGCTTTGACCGTTCTGGGCGTATGTCGGGAAACGGATTTCAGCTCAGATTCGCTGAGGTGTTGGCGAATTCTGGCTTCGATCTCCAGAAAAGTATCCGGATGACTATCGAGCGAGGCCCCATCGCTCTTTAGGACAAAGAAGGTATCGAGGGTGCTGCCATCGGTATCGCTGTAGATGCGCGCGTCGTGGATGGTGAGGTCCAGCGTCTCAAGCGCTGCGCAGATCCGGGCGAAGGTACTAGGCTCGTCCAGCGTGTGCACAAAAATCTGGGTCGCATTACCGATAGGCGACTCGCCGGCCTGACGCACCAGCACCAATGCGCCATGTTCGTGGTTGTGGTCCGCGATGGCCTCGGTATGCCAGGCGATATCTTCGGCGCGCTCCCTAAGAAAATAGTCCTCGCCCCGGGTAGACCAGAGCCCTGTCAGCTCATCTTCGAGGAAGCCCCGGTACTCCAACGCGTCAGCGGCACTGCGTTTGGTTTCTTGAATGACCTGTTCTCGATCGAGGGGATTATCTAGACCGCGGCTCAGGGCGCGACGAGTCTCGGTATACAGCTGGCGCATCAGTGAGGCACGCCAGGCGTTCCAGAGCTCAGGGTTAGTGCCAGCGATATCGGCTACGGTCAGTGTGTAGAGATAGTTGAGGCGTTCCTCCGTCACGACAATCTCGGCGAAGCGCTGGATTTCCTCGGGGTCGGAGATATCCCGACGTTGGGCGATTTGGCTCATCAAGAGATGGTTCTTCACGAGCCAGACGATTAATTCGGTGTCGGTCTGCGATAAATCGTGATCGGTACAGAACGTCTCGGCATCCACCGCCCCGAGCTCCGAGTGATCGCCGCCCCGACCTTTACCGATATCGTGAAACAATGCGGCAATGTAGAGCAGTCTGGGGTCTCTTAGCCGGCGGGCAATCCGCGTCGATACGGGGAACCGGTCGGTGTAGTCGGCGCGCATGAAGCGGCGAGTATTGGCGATGACCTCGGTCGTGTGCGCGTCCACGGTATAGGCGTGGAATAAATCGAACTGCATCTGACCGATGATTTTGCCAAAAGCGGGCAGGTATCGGCCCAACACACCGTGCCGCGACATGCGCCTTAGCTGCTTGGTCATATTGTGGGGCACGCCGAGCACGTCCATAAACAGATCACGGTTTTCCTGCGAAGCCCTGAAGGCGTCGTCAATAAGGGGCGAGTCGCGGCGCAGCAGGCGTTGTGTGTTGGGTTCGATGCGATCAACTAACGGGTCGTTGCCAATCAACACGAATACCCGCAACAAATTGCTGGGGTTATCCTGAAATACGCTGTCGTGCCGGGCTCTGATTCGGCTGTTGCTGACCTCGAAATCGTCATCGATCACGCGAATATCGGAGTCGTCAGCATCAGCCAGCCGGTGCTCAAACACCTCAATCAGCAACTCGTTAAGCTGGCTGAGCGTCTTCATCCAGCGGTAATACACCTGCATGAACTGCTCCACTGCGAGCGTGTCGCCATCGACCATCCCCCACAGTGCGGCAAGCTTTTTCTGGTGATCAAACAGCAGTCTGTCGTCAGCGCGCCCTGTCATATTGTGCAGCGCGAAGCGCACCTGGCTGAGAAATTCCTGGCCATTACGCAACTGGTCGCGCTCGGTCTCGCTCAAAAAGTCAGGCTCGTTTAGGTCGCCGAGTCCCTCACCGAAGCATCGCAGTGTGATCCACTCTATGACCTGCAGGTCTCTAAGACCGCCAGGTGAACTCTTAATGTTAGGTTCCAGTGCATATTCGGTATTGCTGTAGCGGTCGTGGCGATTCTGTTGCTCGCCTAGCTTGCCGCGAATGAAATCGTTGGGCGGCCACATCGCTGAGGGGTCCATGATCTCTGCCAGCGCGCTGATCAAGCCGGTGTCGCCTGCGAGATGGCGGGATTCCATCATGGTGGTCACCACGGTCAGGTCCTCTCTTGCCAGTTCCGCGCACTCAGCCAATGTCCTGACGCTGTGTCCGATTTGTAGTCCGGTATCCCAGAGACTCGTGACGAACTGTTCCAATTGGCCAGCCGTGCCCGCGTCTGGCGCCTCTGGAGTGAGGATGAGCACGTCGATATCAGACTGCGGAAACAGCTCGCCTCTGCCGTAACCGCCTACCGCAACCAACGTAGCCGGCGAATTTTCTCCCACGTATTCCAACCAAAGTCGGGTCAACACCGTGTCGACCATGTCACTGGTTTGTCGGAGGAACGGCGTAATCGGCTTACCGGGCGCAAAGTTCTCGGCCAAGGCTTCGCGGCCTGTTTGCAGGAAACTCCGGGCCGCTAAAGCAGGGTTGGTGCCCTGAGTAAGAAATGCGCCGAAAGAGGGAATGGGCGCTTCTGGCAATACTTCAGAAGGGGAAGCTTTCATCCCGCCTCCGGGTGAGCACTTCGCAACCCGAGTCTGTCACAACAATGGTGTGCTCCCACTGTGCGGACAGCCGACCATCCCGCGTGGAAACGGTCCAGCCGTCTCTTGCATTCAACTTGGTGTAGCGCTTACCCGCGTTGATCATGGGTTCCACCGTAAAGGTCATACCAGGCTCCAGCTTCAAGCCCGTGCCGGGTTTGCCGTAGTGAAGCACCTGCGGCTCTTCATGAAACACCTGACCGATACCGTGGCCGCAATACTCCCTGACCACCGAGTAATAGTTGGATTCGGCGTGCTGCTGAATGACATGGCCCAGGTCGCCTAATGCGGCCCCGGGTTTGACCAGCGTCAGCGCCTGATACAGGCACTCCTGGGTGACGCGTATCAGGCGATCAGCGTGAGGCGCGACGTCGCCGACGCCAACCATAATGCTGGTATCGCCATGCCAGCCGTCTTTGATTACCGTGACGTCGATGTTGAGGATGTCGCCGTTGCGCAATTTCTTCTTATCCGAGGGGATGCCGTGGCAAATTACTTCGTTCACCGACGTGCAGATCGATTTGGGGAAGCCCTTGTAGTTGAGCGGTGCGGGGATCGCTTTTTGCACGTTAACGATGTGATCGTGGCAAATGCGGTCAATTTCTCCGGTCGTCATACCCACTTCGACCTGAGGCCCGATCATCTCTAGGACCTCTGCAGCCAGACGGCCGGCTTCGCGCATAGCATCGATCTCAGTGTCGGTTTTGGGTATCACGGTGCTCATCAGCGACTGCCGGCGGTAATGGATCCAGGGGGAGCGAGAGTGTAACCGACTCTGAGACCCTTTTGGGGCGCGCTTTTACTGTCTCGTCGCCTGTGGTATAAAGCGCGCCGCTGGAGCGATCCGGCACGCCAATATCGGCAAATAGCACGCCCCCTCGCAGTTGCGGACCCGGGTGCCGGTTTCCGGTTGGAGTCGCAGGAAGGGGCGGAAGGTTAACCCAAACAGAGAGTTTGACTATGACGCAGGTAAGCATGCGCGACTTGCTGCAGGCAGGTGCGCACTTCGGACACCAGACACGTTTCTGGAACCCCAAGATGGATCAGTACATTTTTGGGGCCCGCAACAAAATCCACATTATCAACCTCGAGCACACCGTGCCCGCTTTCAATGACGCGCTGACTAATGTCAAGCGTCTGGCGGAAAACAAAAATCAGGTGATGTTCGTCGGCACCAAACGCGCCGCTGGCAAGATCGTTGAGGAGCACGCTCGTCGCTGTGGCATGCCTTTCGTTAGCCATCGCTGGCTCGGCGGCATGCTGACCAACTACAAGACCATCCGTTCTTCGATCAAGCGCCTACGGGAGCTGGAAGAGCAAGAGCGTGATGGCACCTTCGCCAAACTGACCAAAAAAGAAGCGTTAATGCGCTCTCGTATGAAGGAAAAGCTTGAGCGCTCCATCGGCGGTATTAAAGAGATGTCGGGATTACCCGACGTGCTCTTCGTCGTGGATGTCGATCACGAGCGCATTGCAGTAACTGAAGCCAACAAGCTGGGCATACCGGTCATCGGCATCGTCGATACCAACAGCGATCCCGACGGCGTCGATTACGTGATTCCAGGTAACGACGACGCGATCCGCGCGATCAAGCTGTACGTCACTGCTGTGGCTGACGCCGTGCTGGCAGGCAAAGCGGCGGCAGGAGAAGTGGTATCCGTTGATGAGTTCGTTGAGGTGACTGACGCGGAGGCAGAACCTACTCCCGAGGAAGAGGCCACTGACACAGCTGAGCCAGTTGCTGAAGCCTCCGAGCCTGTTTCTGCCGCAGCGGCCGAGCCGGTTCAGGCATCTGCTGATGACAGTGCGCAAGCGAAACCCGAGGCGCCTGCTGAGAACGTTGCGGCCAGCGAGGCGGAGAAGCCCGCCTCCTGACGCCCGACCGGGTTTGCTCGTGGGGTCTTTGACCCTGGAACCATCAACGATTCTGCCGCCTTAACGGGCGGCTATAAGAGGAAATAACATGTCTGCGGCATTGGTTAAGGAACTGCGCGAGAGGACCGGTTTGGGTCTGATGGAGTGTAAGAAAGCGCTCTCGGAGGCGGGTGGTGATATCGACGCCGCCATTGAAACTCTTCGCAAGTCCAGTGGAATGAAAGCGGCGAAGAAGGCCGGTCGCACCGCGGCCGATGGCGTGGTGGCGATTCAGACCGCGGACGATGGCAGTTTCGCTGCGATGGTCGAGATCAACAGCGAGACGGACTTCGTCGCGCGAGACGACAACTTCCTGAATTTCGTCCGCAGCGTCGTAGGTAAGGCTTATGAGCAGCGCATTAATGATGTGAGCGTGCTCGCAGAGGGCGATACCGAGGAAGCTCGTCAGGCGCTGGTGCAAAAGATTGGTGAGAACATCAGCGTGCGGCGCGTGGTGACCCACGAAGCAGAGGGCGGCGTCATTGGTGGCTACGTTCACGGCAATAATCGTATCGCCGTGCTGGTGTCCTTGAAGGGCGGCTCAGAAGAGCTGGCGCGCGATGTGGCCATGCACGTGGCGGCCGTTAACCCTCAGGTGGTCTCTCCAGATGATATGCCGGAGGACCTCGTCGCCAAGGAGCGCGAGATCTACTCCGCACAAGCCCAGGATTCAGGTAAGCCGCCGGAGATTGTCGAGAAGATGATCGACGGCCGGATCCGCAAGTTTCTATCTGAGAACAGCCTGACCGAGCAGGCCTTCGTCAAAGACCCTGACACCACAGTAGGCAAGTTGGTTTCTCAGGCCGGTGCAGAAGTGCTCGGTTTTACGCGCTTCGAGGTGGGTGAGGGCATCGAAGTCGAAAAAGTGGATTTCGCTTCCGAGGTGGCTGCCCAGCTCGGCAACTGATCCGGGCGCTGTACTCTCGTATTGATCCTGACATGCTATCAGGTCGGGACGACAAGAATCACCAAGGTTTCTGTATCAACAGGGACCTCCCAGTCCGGTAGCATGGGGCGGCACGGATTGAGCAGGCGGAGATAGGGTCAGATGGCGGCGGACAAGGTCTACAAGCGCATACTGCTGAAGCTAAGCGGCGAGGCGCTAACCGGTCAGGAAGCCTTCGGTATTGATCCCAAAGTTCTGGACCAACTGGCGCTCGAGATCGGCCAGCTGGTCGGTATTGGCGTACAGGTCGGACTGGTCGTCGGCGGCGGTAATCTGTTCCGCGGCGCGGCGCTGAATGCAGCCGGTCTGGATCGCGTTACCGGCGACCACATGGGCATGTTGGCGACCGTCATGAATGCACTGGCCTTGCGCGACGCCCTCGAGCGCTCCAATATCGCTACCCAGGCCATGTCATCCATTCCAATGAGCGGCGTGGTGGAGCATTACGACCGGCGCAAAGCGATTAGAGCGCTGTCCAACGGCGATGTCGTTATTTTTGCGGCGGGCACCGGTAACCCCTTCTTTACCACCGATTCCTCAGCCTGTTTACGGGGCATCGAGGTCAAAGCCGATGTCGTGTTGAAGGCGACCAAGGTCGATGGTGTGTACAGCGCGGACCCGGTCACCGACCCCGATGCGGTGAAATATGACGTGCTGACCTACGACGAGGTTCTAGATAAAAAGCTGGGTGTCATGGATCTGACCGCGATTTGTCTGGTGAGAGATCACGATATGCCGGTGCGGGTATTCAATATGGCGCAGCGGGGTGCGCTTCTCAGCATTGTCCGGGGCGGGGATGAGGGCACACTGATTCAGGCTTGATAGCGCAAAGCGACGCGCTTCAGTCAAAAAGAACAACATTCAGGATTCATCATGATCGACGACATCAAGCAGGACACCGAAGAACGGATGGGTAAGGCCCTTGAGGCGCTTTCCCACAACTTCAACAAAATTCGCACAGGCCGGGCACACCCGAGTTTGTTGGACAGCATCCGGATCGAGTATTACGGCGCCGAAACGCCGCTTAACCAGTTGGCCAACATCAACATTGAAGACGCCCGAACGTTGAGTGTGGTGGCATTCGACAAGGCGATTACGCCGGATATCGAGCGCGCTATTCTCAAGTCGGATCTGGGATTGAACCCCGCAACGGCGGGCGATGTGATCCGCATTCCGATGCCGGTGCTGACTGAGGAGACTCGCAAGGGCTACATCAAGCAGGCCCGCGCTGAAGCGGAGTCCGCTCGCGTATCCTTGCGCAACGCCCGTCGAGACGGTCTCGGCATGCTCAAGGAATTGCTTAAGGAGAAAGAGATCTCCGAAGATGAGGAGCGCCGAGGCCAGGACGTCATTCAAAAGCTGACCGATGACTATATCGCCAAGGTCGAGACTGCCTTGGGCGAGAAAGAAACCGACCTGATGGCCATCTGAGTCTTGAGACACCGTACCCGTGCAAGCATCTGATATTCAGCCCCGTACCGTCCCCCGGCACCTGGCCATCATTATGGACGGGAACAATCGCTGGGCGCGCCGGGAGGGGTACCCGGGCGTGGCGGGGCATCGCGCGGGCGCCGAGGTGGTGCGAGAGATCGTGTCGGCCTGCGATTCCCGGGGGATCCGTTACCTCACCTTATTTGCGTTCTCCAGTGAAAACTGGGGTCGTTCCAGGACAGAAGTACGGGCGCTGCTAGCGCTCCTATCGCGTTACCTGCGCAATGAAGTCGCCAAATTGGCCTCGGACGGAGTGCGATTGCGTGTAATCGGTAGACGAGATCGGTTCAGTCCTAGACTGCAGCGATTAATGGCCAAGGCCGAGGCATCGACGGCATCCGGGGACCGCGCGACGCTCACTCTGGCTCTGGACTATGGCGGCCGCTGGGATGTTACGCAGGTGACCCAATCCATGGCCCGTGATGTGGCCTCAGGTAAGATGTCGCCTGATGACATTGATGAAGATACGATCTCACAGCGACTTGCCACCGCGGAGCTACCTGACCCGGATCTCTGTATCCGCACGGCGGGTGAGACACGTGTCTCCAATTTCCTGCTGTGGCAGTTTGCCTACACTGAATTTTGGTTTACCGAGGTCCTGTGGCCCGATTTTGACGAGACCGTATTGGATCTTGCCCTCGCTGACTACGCTGTGCGGGAGCGGCGCTTTGGCGTGCGCCCGCTGTTACATCGCTACTAGCGGCGCCCCGGAGAAGAACGCATGCTCCGCCAGAGGGTGATCACAGCACTGATTCTCGCGGGGGCTCTCATTGCGACCCTGGTATTCGCGCCCTATCCCGCGCAGGCAATGCTGTTTTCCTTGGTGGCTGCCGCCGGTGCCTGGGAATGGGCGGCTCTGGTTGGTTCCAAGGGAGTGCTTTCCCGAGTGTTTTATGCTGCCATCATCCTGCTACTCTGCGGCGCGCTGTGGGTGAGCCTGTCGCTTAATGGTGCCGACGCGGCACTTCATGCCCGGCCCTGGCTGGCCATAGCCGCGCTCTTGTGGTCTGCCATGCTGGTAGGGCTCAAGTATTACTCCGCTGGCCGCGGTATCTGGGGTCATGCTTGGGTGCGAGCGCTGATGGGTTGGCTGATGCTCACAGCAACCTGGCTTGCGGTGACAGTTTGCTTAACACTGATCAATGGACCTTTTGTCGTCTTCCTGTTGATACTCACTGTTGCGTCGGCTGACATCGGCGCCTACTTCGCCGGCCGACACTTCGGGCAGCATGCGCTGGCCGCCGAGATCAGTCCAGCTAAAACCTGGGAGGGTTTCTGGGGAGGCATGTTATGCGTGGCGCTGCTGGCCACCTTGATCTGGCAAAACCTGCCCCTGTCACAACTCCATCTGGGTTGGGGCTCGCTCATGGTGCTGGGACTGGCCACGGCAGGAGCCTCGGTGGTCGGAGATTTGACGGTCAGTCTGCTCAAGCGGGAAGTGGGCCTTAAAGACTCCGGATCTTTGCTGCCAGGCCATGGCGGTCTCATGGATCGCCTCGACAGTATTTGTGGCGCGGCGCCTGTTTTTGCCCTCGGCCTGCTGTTGATCGGTTACTGATCAATGCGTCGGGTAGCGGTGTTGGGTGCGACGGGGTCTATCGGGCGGTCTACTCTCGATGTGATTCAGCGCCACCCCGATCGCTATGAGGTCACTCTGCTGTCTGCTCATCGCTCCGTGGACGATATGGAGGCGCTGTGCCGAACCCATCAGCCAATCCATGCAGTGATGGGGGACCCGGACGCCGCGGCGGCGCTCGCCGATAGGCTTACCGACCTGTCCTCGGTGAGGGTCGAGTCAGGCGCCGCGGTACTGGATGATTTGGTGGCTGAACCCAACGTAGATTCCGTTGTCGCCGGGATCGTGGGGTTTGCGGGGCTGCGCCCAACATTGAGTGCCGCCAAGGCGGGCAAGACGATTCTGCTCGCTAACAAGGAGGCGCTGGTGAGTGCTGGCGGCCTGTTCATGGAGGCGGTCCGCCACAGCGGGGCCACCCTGCTGCCGGTAGACAGCGAGCACAATGCTATGCACCAGTGTTTACCGGTCACGTCTGACGGGGGCCCCGACATGTCCGATGTCGAGAAAATCCTACTGACGGCGTCAGGAGGACCGTTCCGCGGTCGATCCAGATCGTCTCTAGAGGCTGTCACGCCAGAAGAGGCCTGCGCGCACCCCAATTGGTCGATGGGCCAAAAGATTTCAATTGATTCCGCCACGCTGGCGAACAAGGGTCTGGAGTTGGCTGAGGCATGCTGGTTGTTTGACCGACGCCCCGACGAGATCGAAATTGTGGTGCATCCCCAGAGCATCGTGCACTCGATGATTCGTTATCGAGATGGCTCGGTACTGGCGCAATTGGGCCAACCGGATATGCGCACGCCTATCGCCTATTGTCTTGCCTGGCCCGAACGTATCGATGCGGGCGTAGAGGCACTGGATATCGTCAGCGCAGGCCACCTAGACTTCGAGGCGCCCGATCTGGAAGCATTTCCCTGCCTTGCGCTGGCGCAATGGGCCATTACCCAGCCGGGCGGTATGTGCGTCTTCAGCGCCGCCAATGAAATTGCTGTGGCAGCGTTCCTGTCCGGTGAGATCCGTTTTACAGAGATTGACAGAGTTATTGACGCTGCGATGAAAGCGACTGATTTGGCGGAACCTGATAGCCTCGGCGCGGTCCAAGCTCTGGACCACAAGGCGCGGGAGGCCGCGCAGCAGTTTATAGCGAGTGGGCTCACTCGCTCTGAATCCTAGGACGAGGCGGTGCTCGATACCCTGCTAACTATTTTTGTCGCACTAGCAACCTTTGCCATCGTGGTGGCGTTTCATGAATACGGTCATTTCTGGATGGCGCGCCGTGCGGGTGTGAAGGTCCTGCGGTTCTCGATCGGCTTCGGTCGGCCGCTGTTTCGCTGGCAGGGCAAGGATGACACTGAATATGTGATCGCTGCTATTCCTCTGGGTGGCTATGTGCGCATGGCAGACGAGCGCGACGGCGAGATCGCCGAGGAGGATCTGCCTCGCGCGCATAACCGCCAATCCGTGTCCAAGCGCATTGCCATTGCCGCCGCGGGCCCCATCGCCAATTTCCTGTTGGCTATTTTGGTGTTGTGGGGGCTTTTCCTAAGAGGTGAAGTTGGCATCGTGCCCGAAATTGACACGGTGGCAACGAATTCCCTTGCCGAAGCAGCGGGGCTGCAGGCCGGTCAGGAAATTATTGCGATTGATGGTCGGGAGACGCCGACGGTAGCGGCGGTCAATTTCGCCTTGCTCGAGCGGCTGGGGGATTCGGGCGCGCTGACATTGACTGCCCGTTATCCGGGGTCAGATGCGGTCACCGAGTCGGAAATGCGCATCAGCCAATGGCTCAAAGGCGAGGAGGAACCCGATCTTCTCGGAGCGCTCGGCGTCACGATTCGTGTGCCGCCGGTGCTTCCCATAGTGGGTGGGCTGACCGAGGACGGGGCCGCCGCGCAAGCCGGGTTTCTGGAGGGCGATCTCATAATCAGTGCAGACGGGGTGGCGATCCCGCAGTGGGTGGATTGGGTGACCTATGTTCGCGCCAGACCTGCTCAGGCCATCACTGTGGAGCTGGAGCGTGAAGGAACTCGTCAGAATCTATCGGTCACGCCCGCCGCCTCTGTGTCTGATGGAAAGCTTATTGGCGCGGTCGGCATGTTTGTGGCCGTACCGGTGATTCCTGATGTGCAGCAACGCTTCTTTGATAGGGGGCCGGTGGAGGCGCTGGTTGCCTCGGTAAAGCGAACTGGTGACCTTGTGGTCTTTACCTTCAAGTCTTTTATTCGGATGCTTCAGGGGCTGATTTCGCCCAATAATCTCGCGGGGCCAATCACAATTGCCAAAGTCGCAGCCTCTACGGCTGAGGCGGGCTGGGTGGCCTGGTTCGGGTTTGTGGCGCTACTCAGCGTGTCGCTGGGTGCCTTGAACCTACTGCCGATACCGGTTTTGGATGGTGGACACCTGATGTTTTATGGGTTTGAGGCGATTTTGGGCAAGCCGCTGCCAGATCGGGTGCAGATGGCGGGCTATCAGGTCGGATTGTTATTGGTGCTGAGCTTAATGGTGTTTGCCTTGTATAATGATCTTTCAAAGTTCTGAAAGCGCAGGATGACAAGCTGTTTCACAACCACCGACGCACGCTCGCCCGCGCCAAGCGCGCATTCTTGCGGCGTGCGCGGCGCTGTGGCAATAGGTCTAACAGAAAACACCGTATGCGGCTAACACACCACCTTTTGCAGCGAGGCACTCGCCTCGGGGCACTTCTCACGCTGCTAGCTTCATTTGGTGGTGGGCAGTCGGCGCTGGCTCAGACCGAGCCCTTCGTTATTCAGGATATCCGCGTAGAAGGTCTTCAGCGGATCTCGCCGGGGAGTGTGTTTGCGGCGTTGCCAGTGGGTGTTGGCGATACGGTGGATACCTTCGCCGTGCGTGCAGCGGCCAAGAGTCTGTTTTCCTCAGGCAATTTTGATGACATCTCGATTGCCCGGGACGGCGGCGTGCTCGTGGTGGTTGTGGCGGAGCGTCCCAGCATCAGTGAGATCACGATCGATGGCAACAAGGCCATTGAGACTGAGGCGCTGTTGGATGGACTCAAGGGAGCAGGCCTGTCCGTAGGCCAGGTCTTCCAGCGCTCTACGCTAGAGGGGATGCAGCTCGAGCTCCAACGTCAATATGTGTTGCAGGGCCGATACGACGCGACGATTGACTCCGAAGTTATCGCTGAGCCCCGTAATCGCGTATCGATTGCGATTGACGTGAACGAGGGCACCGTGGCCACGATTCAGCATATCAATGTGGTGGGCAACACGATTTTCTCGGACGAGGACCTGATCGATCTGTTCGAGCTCAAGACCGGCGGCTGGTTTTCGTTTTTTACCAGCGACAACAAATATTCCAGAGAAAAGCTGACATCGGATTTGGAGACGTTGTCTTCCTATTATCTGGACCGAGGTTATCTGCAGTTCAATATCGACTCTACCCAAGTCGCGGTCTCTCCTAACAAGGAAGAGGTCTACATCACGGCGAACGTCACCGAGGGTGCCAAATTCACTGTCAGTGACGTGGGGTTAAGCGGTGATCTGGTCTTGCCTGAGGAAGATCTTAATCGTTTCCTGATCGTGCAACCTGAGCAGATCTACTCCCAGCAACTGGTGACCGCCACCGAGGATTACCTGACTCGCCGGCTTGGTAACGAAGGCTACAATTTTGCCAAGGTCACGGGCATGCCCGAGATCGATGAAGAGAATGGCACGGTGGTCATGAAATTCTTCATCGATCCCGGCAAGCGTACTTACGTCCGACGAATAAATTTTGCGGGCAACATGACCACCATGGATGACGTACTGCGCAGAGAAATGCGTCAGATGGAGTCCGCCCCCGCCTCTTCTGCGGCCGTCGAGCAGTCCCGTATCCGACTAGAGCGGCTGGGCTTTTTCAAAACGGCCGAGGTAGAGACCAATGAAGTTCCGGGCTCTGACGACATGATTGACGTCGATTTTACGGTTGAGGAGCAGTCCTTCGGCTCGATTGGCGGCAGCTTGGGTTACGCGCAGGACGCGGGCCTGATTCTCGGGCTGAATCTTCAGCAGAACAACTTTCTGGGAACCGGTCGCCGGGTCGGAGTTTCGTTGAATTCCTCCCGTTTTCAGGATGTCGTCAGCTTTAACTATACCAACCCCTATTTCACGGAGGACGGTGTTAGTCGCGGATTCGGCATCTTCTATCGCAAAACCGATCTTTCGAAGATCAACGTGGCAAGCTATACCACGGATAGCTGGGGGGGCAGCATGAATCTTGGCTACCCCATTAGCGAGACGCAGCGACTTGGTTTTTCATTAGGAGTCACTGACACCAAGATTACATCGGGTCAATATGCGGTGCAGGAGATCTCCGCTAGTCCAAGGCTCGCACCCGAAATCGAGTATTGGTACTACTCAACGCTGCAGGACGATGGCACCTATGCCGCTGCCGAAGTGCTGGAACCGATCGACACACTGCCTTTCTCGGCACTATCCCCACCAGAGAACGAAGGTTTTCTGGATCTGAATGGTGATCACTACCTGAACTGGAGCGTCACAGGTAGTTGGCTCCAGTCGACACTTAATCGCGGGCAGTTGGCGACTCGCGGCGCTTCGCAGTCTGTATCGGTTGAGATAGCGGTTCCGCTCTCAGATCTAGAGTTTTACAAGTTGAATTACCGCGGTGAAATTTATTTCCCGCTGTTTGGTGAGTTCACGTTACACCTCCGTGGAGAGTTGGGCTACGGCGACGGCTATGGCGATACCACCGAGCTGCCTTTTTATGAGCACTTTTTCGCTGGCGGTTTTGGTTCGGTCAGGGGCTATGAAGTCAACACCTTGGGTCCTCGTGCAACGGAACCTATTGTTTATACTGCCAATACCGCTGCGACTGCCATTGATGAGAATGGCCGCCCCACACAATTTGGCGGGGCTGACGGTCGCGGCTATGGTTATACGGTTGACCCACAGACAGGGAAGATACCGGTCCAGCAGTTTAACACCAGAAACAGACCGAACCCTTTCGGAGGCAACGCGCTTATAGAAGGTAGCGCAGAAGTGTTGTTTCCGATGCCGTTTATCAAAGATCGGAGTTCGCTGAGATCGGCGCTGTTCTTTGATTTTGGCAACGTTTTCAATACAAATTGCCGTGAAAATCAGGCTAATTGTTTTGGTATCGACGCTGGTGAATTACGTTACTCTGTCGGCATTGGCGTAACGTGGCTGTCCGGTTTTGGTCCGCTCACTTTTAGTTTGGCCAAGCCGCTAAATGCCAGCCCAATAGATGAAAGGGAAGTCTTCCAGTTTTCGCTGGGGCGAGGCTTCTGATATGAGAAAAAATGGAGAAAGTTCAATGAACGCACGTGTGTGGGCGGCAGGCCTGCTGATGGCCGTTTTGCCATCAATCGCTTTAGCGCAGGGCCGAATTGCTGTCGTCAATCTGGAACAGGCGATTCTACAAACCGATGTGGCGCAACAGCGACTGCAGGGGTTTGAGGCCAATGAGGACTTCGCATCCGATAAGTCACAGTTTGATGCCTTGCGTGCCGAGCTGGATCAACTGGTCAAAGATTTCCAACGTGACCAGGCAGCAATGAGTGAGGAAGATCAGGTCGCGGCGCGACAGAAGATGGCCAGCAAGCAGTCTGATCTCGAGTACGTTGCCAAGAAATTGCAAACGCTGCAGACCCAGAATGCGCAGCGCGTGATGCAGGAACTGGCGCCGCAGGCCCAAGAGGTACTGCGCGAGATCATCGAGACCGATCAGATTGGCCTCTTGCTCCAGCAGCAGGCCGTTATTCACGCCGACCTGGGCTACAACATCACGGCGAAAGTCTCGGACAAGATGAATCAACTGGGCGCTGAGTAAGCCCCATGAACACTCTCGGGGAGCTCGCCAAAGCTTTGGAGCTCGAGCTCCGGGGGGATCCAACGCGCTCCATCGCCAATCTGGCGGCACTGGAGTCTGCCACCGCGGATGATCTGAGCTTCGTCTCAGAAAAAAAGCATCTCTCCAAGGTATCCGATACCAATGCGGGCGCGCTGATCTTGCACCCAGACTGGGTCGAGAGTTGGTCTGGTTGCGCGCTTCTGAGCGACACGCCTTATGTGGCGTTTGCCAAAGCAACCTGGATTTTCGATAACCATCCGCCCCCTAGTGGACAGATCCACGAGCAGGCCGCTGTTGCAGACAGCGCTGGTCTGGGTGCGGATGTCACCATTGATGCGGGCGCCTGTGTGGAGGCGGATGCGGTGATTGGAGATCGGGTCTGGATTGGCGCAGGTGCCTTCATTGGCCATGGCGCGAGCATCGGTGCGGATACCGTGATCAAGCCCGGTGCGGTCATCTGTCACGCAGTGAAAATTGGTGAGCGCTGCACGATCCACCCCAACGCAACGATCGGTGCTGATGGTTTTGGCTACGCACCCAGCGCAGAGGGCTGGGTGAAAATCGAGCAGCTCGCGACGGTGGTGATTGGGGACGATGTTGAAATCGGATCCAACTCTACGGTCGATCGCGGCGCACTCGAGGACACGGTGGTGGAAGACGGCGCGATCATCGATAACCTCGTGCAGCTCGGGCATGGGGTGCGCGTCGGCCGTCAGACGGTGATCGTCTCCCAAGTGGGCGTCTCCGGAAGCACGAAAATTGGCGCCCGGTGTGTGATTGCGGGGCAAGCCGGGTTGGCGGGGCATCTGGAGATTGCCGACGACGTGCATATCGGTGGACAGGGCAGGGTGGCGAGTTCGGTCACCGAAGCGGGACACTATTCATCGGGTACGCCCATCCAACCGCTGAGGTCCTGGTTAAGAAGCGCCTCACGATTTACCCAGTTAGACCAGATGGCGAAACGTATTGCGGGACTGGAGAAAGCAACCGGTCTCGATCAGCAAAAGGACGGCAACGCGTGACACTCGACATTGAAGAAATTCGCAATCGACTTCCTCACCGGTATCCCTTTTTGCTGGTCGACCGGGTGGTATCGGTAGAGTCGGGTGTGCGCATCGAGGCCTATAAGAACCTGAGTATCAATGAGCCGTTTTTTGACGGCCATTTTCCCGGCAAGCCCGTATTTCCGGGAGTACTGCTGCTTGAAGCCATGGCCCAAGCCGCCGGAATTCTGGGCTTTGTCACTATGGATAAAACCCCTGCGGACGGCTCGATCTATTACTTTGTCGGTGCCGATAATCTGCGATTCAAGCGCCCCTGCATCCCGGGGGATCAGGTCATGCTGTATGCCAGCATCGTGAGCGAGAGGCGCGGTATCTGGAAGTTTGAGGTCGAGGCTCGGGTTGACGACGAGTTGGCGGCATCCGGCACCATTCTCTGCGCCAATCGGTGACCCGTGATTCACGAGACCGCCATTGTTGACCCGGGCGCACGTCTCCATGAATCCGTGGAGGTGGGCCCCTGGTCATTGATCGGACCTAATGTCGAGATCGGCGAGGGCACCAGGGTAGAGTCCCATGTGGTCATCAAAGGACCCACCCGAATTGGCGCCAGAAATCACATTTACCAGTTCTCGACGGTGGGGGAGGCGACCCCCGACTTGAAGTATCGAGACGAACCCACCGAACTTCACATCGGCGATGACAACGTGATCAGGGAAAATGTGACGATTCACCGGGGGACCGTACAGGATCGCTCCCTTACCTCAGTGGGGCATCGCAATCTCATCATGGCTTATGTCCATATTGGCCACGACAGTCTGGTGGGCAACGACACCATTTTGGTAAACAACACGGCCCTGGCCGGTCACGTCGAGATTGGCGACTGGGCGATTCTCTCGGGTTATACATTGGTGCATCAGTTCTGCAAAATCGGGGTGCACAGCTTCAGCGGGATGGGGACTTCAATCGGTAAGGATGTTCCCGCATTCGTGACGGTAGCGGGGAGTCCGGCTGAGGCGAAAACGATCAATGCCGAGGGACTGCGCCGACGCGGTTTCGAAAGCGCTGAAATATCAGAACTCAGACGGGCGTTCAAAATCCTCTACCGGCAAGGCCTGACACTAGATGTTGCCCTGGAACGACTGGAAAGCATGGTCGCTGAGACGCCGAGTATCCAGATACTGATCGACTCACTGAGACAATCCCAGCGGGGCATTGTTCGTTAGTGTCGCAGGGGTCTCTGCGCCTAGGTCTGTGCGCGGGTGAGGCGTCTGGCGATCTGCTCGCAGGCGCGATGTTGCGGGCCTGGCAGCAACGCGGCACCTCACTCGATATCACTGGCATTGGCGGCGATCAGATGCAGGCCGCGGGCCTTGAGTCACTGTGTGCCATAGACCGCTTGGCCGTGATGGGTATCGTAGAGCCATTGAAACGGTTGCCCGAACTGCTGCGCATCCGACGCCAGCTCATCTCGCAACAACAGCAGGTAGCGCCGGATCTATTTGTCGGCGTCGACAGCCCCGACTTCAATTTGCCGGTCGAGCGCCGCCTGCGCGCAGCCGGGATCCCCGCCGCCCATCTCGTTAGCCCTTCGGTGTGGGCCTGGCGACGGGGACGGCTCCGGGGTATCCGGGATTCGGTCGATCGCATGCTGTGCTTGTTACCCTTCGAGGTGGATATCTACCGAGAGGCCGGCATTGACGCAGTGTGTGTGGGCCATCCGTTGGTGGACGAACTCCAGCAGTTACCCGCAGCAGACGCACTCCGCGCCACCTTGGGGCTACCGTCCAACAAAACGCTGCTCGCAGTGCTACCCGGCAGTCGAGAGGGAGAGGTGCGGCATTTGATGCCCGTGTTTGCTGAAGCCATGCAGTTGCTGCAGGCGCGATATACCGATCTGCATTTTGTGATCCCGGCGGCCAATGCCGAGCGTTACCAACAGATTGAATCGGTGCTGCAGTCAATAGCGCTACCGGTGAGCCTGATGCGGGGACAGGGGCGTGAAGTAATGCGATGCAGCGATGCGATCATGATCGCATCGGGGACCGCCACGCTCGAAGCCATGCTGCTGCGCAAACCCATGGTCATCAGTTATCGCCTGGCATCGCTATCCTGGGCTATCCTGTCGCGCCTGGTGAAGACTCCGCATGTCGGTTTGCCCAATTTGTTGGCCGGTGAGGAGGTGGTGCCGGAACTGTTACAGCACCATGCTACCGCTTC
>CABYND010000018.1 GCA_902520195.1 Halieaceae bacterium | reverse complement strand
GAGCTCTATGTCGCGAGCTATCAAGGCCGCTTGGTGGCTATCGACACCCGTTCCGGCCGGCGGCTCTGGCAGCGTAACGTGTCGTCGGTATCGGGTGTCGGTGTGGGCTTCGGCAACGTCTACGTTGCCGACGACGATGGCACCGTCAGTGCGTTCCTCCGCAATGGGCAGGGCGTGCGCTGGCAGAATATCGATCTGGGTTTCCGCGAGTTGTCCCGTCCGACGCCCGTCAACAGCTATGTGGCAACGGTTGATTTCGAGGGATACCTGCACCTGCTGTCGCAGGTCGATGGCGAAATCGTTGGCCGCACCAAAGTCGATTCAAAGGGTGCGCGAGCTGACATGATCGCGCGGGGCAACCGACTGTTTGTCTACACCAACGACGGTGCCTTGAAAGCCTACGACGTCGAAGCGCGAAACTGACGCCATGCTGCCCGTGCTCGCCTTGGTGGGCCGTCCCAACGTCGGCAAATCCACACTCTTTAATCAGCTGACCCGCAGTCGGGACGCCCTGGTCGCCGATTTGTCGGGCCTGACCCGGGATCGGCAGTACGGTCAGGGGTGGCTGGACGAGACGGCCTTTATTGTTATCGACACCGGTGGCATCTCGGGTGAGGAAGAGGGCATCGATGCGGCAATGGCGAGCCAATCGATGGCCGCTATCTCCGAGGCAGATGTGGTCTTGCTGTTGGTGGACGGTCGCGCGGGGGTGCACCCGGGCGACGAAGCGCTCGTCACGCACCTGCGGACCGAGGGCAAGCCCTTCCATTTGGTGGTGAATAAAATCGATGGCGTGGGTGAGGACATCGCCGCCAGCGATTTTTATCAGCTGGGAGTGGAGCACCTACACATGATCGCGGCCTCCCACAATCGTGGTGTCCGCAAGCTCATTGCCTCGGTCCTGACACCCTGGTTGGAATATGCCGATGAAGAAGCGCCGCCAACAATCGATGGCGCCATTCGCGTCGCGATTGTCGGCCGCCCCAACGTGGGCAAGTCGACGCTCGTAAATCGATTACTGGGTGAGGAGCGGGTTGTGGTCTACGACCAGCCGGGTACCACCCGGGACAGCGTTTACATCGACTATGAGCGCCGGGGTCGGCACTACACGCTGATTGACACCGCCGGGGTGCGCAAACGGAAAAACGTCCGCGAGGCCGTGGAAAAGTTTTCCATCGTCAAAACCCTGAAGGCGATTGCCGATGCCCAGGTGGTGATCCTCACTATGGACGCCCATGAAGGCCTGGTGGAGCAGGATCTTCATTTACTGGGCCAATGTATCGATGCGGGCAGGGCGCTGGTGATTGCCCTGAACAAATGGGATGGCATTGAGTCCGATGAGCGGGATTGGATTCGCTCGGAGCTACGTCGGCGATTGCAGTTCATTGACTACGCGGACATTCATTTTATCTCCGCCCTGCATGGCTCTGGCGTCGGCAAGCTATATGGTTCGATTCATGCGGCCCACGACGCGGCAACCCGATCCCTGAGTACGCCGCGCCTCACCCGTATCCTCGAGGATGCGGTGGCGAGTCATCCGCCTCCCATGGTGAATGGGCGACGGGTCAAATTGCGCTATGCTCATGCCGGCGGCCAGAATCCGCCTGTCGTGGTGGTGCATGGCACCCAAACGGACGCCTTGCCCGCGAGTTACCAGCGCTATCTGGAAAAGATCTTTCGTCGTGAGCTAGCGTTACACGGCACGCCGATTCGCATCGAACTCCGATCCGGTGAGAACCCCTACGCAGGAAAGCGCAACAAGTTGACCCAGCGCCAGGTGCAACGCCGTCGGCGGATGATGAGCCACATCAAAAAATCAGAGAAGAAAGCGCGTCAGAAAAAACGCGACGGCTGACGGTGCGCTATAGCGGCTCCCCTTCGGGGTACAAGGCCGCTTCCAATTCAGCGAGGCGCTGTTGCAGCCGAGCACGATCCTTTGCCTGCACATTGATGTGCCCGACTTTACGCCTGCTGCGGACTGATTTGGTATACCAATGGAGATTCACATCTTCCGCCTGTGTGAGTGCCGCATCAGGCTCTCGCCCCAATAAATTCACCATGCCGGCGTAGAGTGCGGGTCGGGTATTGCCCGGTCGCGTATCAGTAATCGCACGAATGTGGTTGCTGAACTGGGAGGTGACGCCCGCGTCTTGCGACCAGTGGCCACTGTTGTGAACCCGGGGTGCCAGTTCGTTCGCGCGCAGCGCGCCGCCTTCATCAAAGAGCTCAATAGAGAGCACGCCTATGTAGGACCACTGCTCGAGGAGTGTCCGCGCAATGTGGTTGGCCTGCGCCTGTGTTTCCTCGCTGATATTGTCTGCCGGCACTTCCGAGGTGAGCAGAATCCCTTCGCGGTGACGGTTCTCTGCCAGCGGGTAGAGCGCGGTCTCGCCGCTCACCGAGCGCGCAGCAATCATCGACAGTTCGCGGTCAAAGTGAACGGCGCCCTCAACGACCAGCGGTGGCAGCGAGTCCATTTGTGCCGCTAGTGGTTCCAACGACTCGGGGTCGTGCAGTAACCACTGGTTCTGGCCGTCATAGCCCTGCTCACAGGATTTCACGAACGCGGGATAGCCCAGTGTCTCTACCGCGGCGATTAATGACGGACCATCTTCGACTAACCGGAAAGGCGCTGTGCTGATGCCGAGGTTTTGCAACGCCGTTTTTTCTCTTCCGCGATGTTGGCAGATGCGAATCGCCTCGGGGGAGGGCGCGACCAGACAGTGTTCGGCCAGTCCCTGGAGCAGGGTCACGCTCACATGTTCTTTCTCGACAGTGACGACGTCGGGGCGTCCCAGCGCCTCAAAGAGCGCTGCCGCCTCGGGATAGTCATCACGGGCAACCACGGGGCCCAGACCGGCGACGCAGTCCGTGCCTTCGCCCGGGTCGGCAATAAAGGAGAAGTGGTGGCCCATTTCCCAGCCCGCCAGAGCCAGCATTCTTGCCAATTGGCCGCATCCGGCGATGGCAATTTGCATCAGTCGACGGCGTGAGGAACGTTGTCGGTTTGCTGCGCTCTCCAGTTCTGGATCGCTTCTGACAGCGCAGGATCCGAGGTGGCCAGAATCTGTGCGGCCATCAGGCCGGCATTAAACGCGCCGGCCTCACCAATTGCCTGGCAGGCGACGGCTACGCCTTTTGGCATTTGCACCATCGAAAGCAGGCTGTCCATGCCCTTCAGCTGGTTGCTGGCAACCGGCACAGCAATAACAGGCAGGTGGGTCATCGACGCCGCCATGCCGGCCAAATGCGCGGCACCACCCGCGCCCGCGATGACGACCTTCAGGCCGCGGGACGCCGCACCTTCAGCAAATTCGACCAGCCGCGCGGGTGTGCGGTGTGCTGACACAACCCGTGTCTCAAAGGGCACACCCAGCTCGGTGAGCACGGTGGTGGCAGCCTGCATGGTTTCCCAATCAGATTGGGACCCCATGATGATGCTGACCAGCGGTTCGCTCATGCTGTTCTCTCCTGACCGGCGGAACCGGTAGCGCAGTGGCGCGGGCAAGGGGCGGAGTCTAGGGGCAAATGCGACGACTTTAAAGGGAAGCCTGTCCCGGCCGGACAATTCAAAGTAAGACATCGTATTTAGGTTGTGAATGGTAAATATGAGGTCTATTTGGTTTGAAAATAGTGAGCTGAGACCTAGACTGCCGGCCAGTTAAAGATGCTGCCTTGGCAGTGCACGTGAACAGGAGAGATACCATGTCGAAATATGCTGAGACCATCAAGGAGATGGAAGCCAGTTGCGGACAATCCAGCAACTGGTCCGATATCAGCCCGGAATACGCTGCCCGAATGCGGTTACAGAATCGCTTTAAGACCGGACTCGATATTGCTCGGTATACCGCGGCGGTCATGCGCAAAGACATGGCGGATTACGACAGTGACCCGGGCCACTACACCCAATCTCTGGGATGCTGGCACGGCTTCATTGGGCAGCAGAAGTTGATCTCGATCAAAAAGCACTTCGGTAATACCGACAAGCGTTACCTGTACCTCTCAGGCTGGATGATCGCCGCACTGCGCTCCGATTTTGGCCCGCTGCCCGACCAGTCCTTGCACGAGAAAACCTCGGTGCCGGGGTTGATCGAAGAACTCTATACCTTCCTACGGCAGGCCGATGCCCGTGAGCTTGGCGGCTTGTTCCGCGCCCTCGACAAGGCGCGCGAGAGCGGTAACGAAGTCGAACTGCAAAGCATCACCAAGCAGATCGATGAGTTCCAGACCCACGTGGTGCCAATCATCGCTGACATCGATGCCGGATTCGGCAACGAAGAGGCCACCTATCTGCTCGCTCGACGCATGATCGAGGCGGGCGCCTGCGCCATCCAGATCGAGAATCAGGTCTCCGACGAGAAGCAGTGCGGACACCAGGACGGCAAGGTCACGGTGCCCCACGCCGATTTTATCGCCAAAATCCGTTCGATTCGTTACGCCTTTCTTGAGCTGGGCGTGGAAGACGGCATCATCGTTGCGCGCACCGATTCACTCGGTGCAGGTCTGACCAAGCAGATTGCGGTCACGCAGGAACCCGGTGACCTCGGCGACCTCTACAACGGTTTTCTCGATGGCGAGTACATCGACAGCGCCGATGACATTGCCAATGGCGATGTCGTGGTCAAGGCAAACGGCAAACTCTTGAAGCCGGCGCGACTGGCTTCAGGGTTGTTCCAGTTCCGCAAGGGCTCGGGCGAGGATCGTGTGGTGCTCGACTGCATTACCTCGTTGCAGAACGGTGCGGATCTCCTGTGGATCGAGACCGAGAAGCCCCACGTCGGCCAGATCGCGGCGATGGTGAACCGTATTCGCGAAGTCGTGCCCGATGCCAAGCTGGTTTACAACAACAGTCCATCATTCAACTGGACCCTCAGCTTCCGCCAGCAGGTGTTCGACGCCTGGTCCGAGGCGGGGCAGGACGTCTCGGAGTATGACCGCGACGCGCTTATGGATGCCAGCTACGACGAGACTGAGCTGGCGCTCGAGGCCGATGCCCGTATCCAGTCTTTCCAGCGCGACGCGTCACGAGAGGCGGGTATTTTCCATCACCTGATCACGCTGCCGACCTACCACACGGCGGCGCTGTCCACCGACAACCTGGCCAAGGAGTACTTCGGTGAGGCGGGCATGCTGGGTTACGTCGCGGGTGTGCAGCGCAAGGAAATCCGGCAGGGCATCGCCTGCGTGAAGCACCAGAACATGGCAGGCTCCGACATGGGCGATGACCACAAGGAGTACTTCTCCGGCGATGCGGCGCTGAAGGCCGCCGGTGAAGACAACACCATGAATCAGTTTGGCTGAATCACACCTGGGGAAATGGTGAATCGGCGCGGGCACTTCGTTGCCCGCGCTTGCGTTTGGCGTCCGTCACGCGCACTCTTTCAGGCATGAAATGGGACGATATTGATCAACAGGTCTGTTCGGTGGCCCGCGCACTCTCGGTGCTGGGCGAGCGCTGGACGCTGCTGATCATTCGCGACGCCTTTCGCGGCAATCGGCGATTTGACGAATTTCAGCGCAGTCTGGGCGTCACGCGGCATCGGCTCTCTGAACGCCTTGGCAAATTGGTCGACGAAGGTGTGTTGACCAGGGTGGCCTATATGGAGCGACCCATGCGCTACGAGTATCGATTGACCCGCAAAGGTCTGGCGCTTTACCCCGTGCTCATGACGCTGAGCCAGTGGGGTGATGACTGGATGGACGACGGTAACGGCCCACCCCAGCGCTATCGCCACAGTTTGTGTGGCAAGCAAACACGGGCGGTGCTGTCCTGTAGTGAATGTGGTGAGCCGCTGCGCCCCGAGGAAGTCTCGGCGCAGGCGGGTGAGGTACTGAGTGCGTATGTGGCGCACTTGAATGCTCAAGGCGAGCCGCTTCCGTCAGAGGGTGAGTTGGCGCGCGAGGCGGCGCAGTATTGGCGCGAGAACAGGAGCGAACAGGCATGAACGAGCAAGTGAACCAACTGGTGATGAATGCGGATTTGGCGACCTTGCCCGAGGCGGGTCTGGACCCAGCCGCTGAGCAGTTACAGCGTAAGCAGCGCCTTGCCGCGGCACTGAGAATCTTCGGCAAGTTTGGTTTTGACGAGGGCGTCGCTGGTCACATCACGGTCCGTGACCCTATCGATACCGACACCTTCTGGGTCAACCCCATGGGTCGCTCGTTCAAGCTCATGCGGGTCTCGGACTTGATCAGGGTCAGCCATGAGGGCGATATCGTTGAAGGCGAGGGGTTGCTGAATGGTGCGGCGTTCACGATTCACAGCCACATTCATCAAGCCCGGCCGGAAGTTACCGCCGCAGCCCACGCCCACTCGATTTACGGCAAGACCTGGTCCTCACTGGGCCGCTTGCTCGACCCGATCACACAGGACGCCTGCGCGTTTTATGACGACCTCGCTTTGTTGGATGATTACACCGGTGTGGTGGTATCGATGAGCGAAGGAGCGCGCCTCGCTAAGGCACTCGGCGATAAAAAAGCGATTGTGTTGAAGAATCATGGCCACCTGACGGTGGGTGAATCAGTCGACGAGGCACTGTGGTGGTACGTGACCTGTGAGCGCAGCTGTCAGGCGCAGCTGATGGCCGAAGCGGCGGGCACCACCCAGCCGATTCCTCACGATATGGCGCTCCATACGGCGGGACAGGTAGGCAGCACGTTGGCGGGTTGGTTCAGCGCCCAGCCACTGTTCGATGTCATTTTGAGCGAGCAGCCAGATTTGCTGGATTAGTCGAGGGCGGCGTCTTGCTCATCGCGTATTAACGGGGCGCTGAGTACTAGCTGATCCCGATTGAAGGCCCGCCAAAGGGCGACCACCACCGCGACTTCGATAACCACCAGCACCCAGTGCAGGGACACCACCTGCTCGACGCGCTCGTCGATCGCCGCAAAGTGCTCGAGACCCGCATACACCGCCCACGCCCCCCCCATGCCAAGTAGATAGCCTGCCTGTTTGGCCACATCGAGTTTGCGCAGCTGTTCCACCGAGACCATTAGCAGGGTTTCGCAGCGCACTAGGTAATTCCCCAGCGAGAAGGTCATCTGATAGCCAATGTAGATAAACAGCGCGAGGGCGAGCTCCAGGGGGAAGAGGAGCACCGCTACCACGCCACTCAGCGTGACCAGCTCTACCCCGAGCGACAGTCGAAAGAACCAGTCAGGCGCCAGAATGCGTCGGTACTGGGTGGCGACGATCAGTGTGCCCAAGGCGAGTCCGATGCCGCCTGCCGAGAACACCGCGGGTGATAGGGGTGTGTAAAGCACAAACACCGCGCCAACGGAGAGTCCGAGAAAAAGCGAGTTGAGAAACTTGTAGCGGATGAAGGCGGCGGGGCGGATCGCCAGGTGCGCACCCATTGTCAGTAGTCCACGCCCTGTCGGGCGCGAATACCGGCGCGATAGGCGTGCTTGATTTCCTTCACCTCAGACACGGTGTCCATGGCTTCGCGTAAGGCTTGACCCCCGCCGCGACCAGTGACCACCACGCTTTGGGATTCGGGTCGACCCGTGAGCGCATTGATCACCTCACTCTCCGGAAGATAGTCAAAGGCCAGCATGTAGGTGAGCTCGTCGAGCACGACCAGGTGGTAGCTGACGTCGCTTAACATTTCCACGGCATGTTCCCAGGTCCGCTTGGCAGCGGCGATATCGCTCTCCCGGTCCTGTGTGTCCCAGGTAAACCCGGTGCCCATTTGGTGAAGTGCGACGCCTGGCAGGTGATCTCTGACATAGTTTTCCTCGCCGGAGGCCTGCGCGCCTTTGATAAATTGCACCACGCCCACCTTTTGGCCGTAGCCCAGCGCCCGCATCACCATGCCGAAGGCCGAGCTGGTTTTGCCCTTGCCATCACCGGTGAGCAAAATGGATACGCCGCGCTCGATATCAGCCTTGGCGATGCCCTTATCTACAGCCGCCTTCTGCTTGGCCATGGCCTTGTTGTGTTTGGTGTTGCGGTCCATGGCAGGCTCCTAGAGCTTCATGCGCACGCCGGCGTAGGCGGTCATGCCGGGCACATAATAGCCCGGGAGCTGCTGGTCATCGTGATCTGTGACGTTAAGAACTCTGGCTTCCAGCGCCCAACGCTCTGAAAGATCCAATTGAGCGCTCAGGTCGAGCGTGAAAGTGTCGTCAATTGAAGTCATGAAGGGGTCGGTAGCGTCCCCGGTGTAGCGGCCGGTGACTCTGGCGCGCAAAGTACTGCGGGTCCACACCACACTCACCTGCCCAGTCTGATCGGGTCGATAGGCCCGATCATTTCCGTTTTGCTGCTTGGCGTCGAGCGAGGTGAAATTGCCCTCGATGTGCCAGCGCTCTGACAGAGGCAGGGTGGCAATGATTTCTAGGCCTTCGGACGAACTGGTCCCTGTGGTTTGTAGATAGCCACTGTAACCCGCAAGGTCGAAGATGATCTCATTGTCAATTTCCTGATCAAACCAGATCAGTTCGATCTCAAGCTTACCCAGCGTACCTAAGACTGCGACTTCCCAGCCCTCGGATTCTTCCTCCAGGAGCGGCGCGCTGCTCGCAGGTGGATAGGCAAAGGGGCCGTTATTGTAAGCGATCTCGTAAAGACTCGGCGCGCGAAAACCGGTGCCGATCGCGGCGCGGAGTGCCCAGCCCTCGCCCATGCCGTCCAGATCGTAGCGCCCACTGACGCGCCAACTGTCGAACTCGCCGAAGTCGTCGTTGTCGTCATGACGCCAGCCAACGGTCATCACGCCGCGTCCAAATCGCTGTTGGGCTTCCAGATAAACACCCGTGTTGTCTCGGGACCAATCGGTGCTGGCATCGGAGAGCGACTGCTCCTCTTGATCGAGGCCGTAAGTGAGCCGGGTGTTGTCAGTGAGCCGCCATGCGCCGGTCAGAGACGTGGTATTCGTTTCACCCTCGGTCTCATAGGACAGCACGCCGGCGGAGAAAAAGGCGCGCTCCGTGTCGCTCGAGGCATAGCTGAGCTCGACGGTGTGTCGTGCAGAGGCGTAGCGCAGCGCCCCCCGCCAGGCTTGTTGCTCGTACTCATCGTCACAGTCGTGAATCAACGCAAATGTCGCAGTGTCGTAGCAACCGTCATATTCGTTGTCGCCAGAGATATCGGTTGCCGCAAAATTAAGTGACATCACGTCACTGATCGCCCAGGAGAGCGCTCCGTGGGCAGTCGTGTTCTCGTAGCCGTCCCGGTCGGGGTCGACACTGTCGATCTCCCGCGCGTTGAAGCCGTCGGTCTCCAGCTGCGAGAGCGAAGCCGACGCGGTCAGCTGATCAGTGCTCAAGACGCCGTTAATGGCGCCCTGATAGAAATCGTCGCTGCCGGCCTCCAAAAAACCACCCAATCCCGACTCCGCCGCGGCGTCGGTAGTCGACATGAGAATCACGCCACCGGCATCCGCACCCCAGAGCAAGCCCTGGGGGCCGCGCAGGATTTCCGCCCGGGTCAAGCCGCTGCTCACCAAATGCTCGATACGGGGACTGACCTGGGGGGAGGAGGGGTCAGCAATATTGATGCCGTCCAGCACGATGCGTGTGCGGTAGCCTTCCTCACCCCGGATTCGAACCGCCGCCGCTTTGCCGTAACCGCCATCCATGGTCACCGTAACGCCCGGTTGGGTGTCGAGCAGTGACGCGAGGTCGGGATAAGCCAGAGATCGCATCGTGTCCTCATCGATCACGCTGACCGAGACCCCAATTTGATCGATCAGGTCGGGTGTTCGTGATGACACCACAACTTCCTCGACTTCGCCAACATCCGCGGCCGCGCTGGAAGACGAGTCCTGCGCTATGGCGATGCACGAGCCGCTCAGGGCCGACACCAACAGCGCAGTGGACCGAAGAAGACCGGTACGAGAGCGCGACAGACGCAATGCAGTGGTGCCACTGAATCGCGAATGCGCTTTAAGACTGACACCGGTCGACGAGGGTACCAGCCGTTCCCATGCTGAAGCTGCCGGTGTGGTGATCTCGCCAGGGTTGTTGCGGGCGTGAGCGTGAGTGGCGCTGTGACGAACCCCGTGGTGAGTGCGGTGAGTGTTGAACATTGTCATCCCTTCCCTCGTAGTTCTGCTGCCGACTATGCGGCGTTCGGGGCGAGGGCAGGGGATGCATGACACGGCATGGCAGGTTCCGCCACGGGCATCGAGCGCATCCTGTGGAAGCCCTCCGCTCCACATGATGGGTGTTGATCAGGCAGGTATCGGGCTCTCACCTCAGTGATGACCGTTGCGGGGGCAGCGCCGGACTTGCCAAAGCTCACCGGACTTCCCTTTTAACCTGCCCAGATCGTGAGACCGGCAGGCACCTGATGCGCGGAACCTTACTCCCACTCGACATCGGGGTCAATCGACGCCGGTGTTACCATTTGGCCATGCAGTCCGATTACCACGACACGCCTCTCACCGCTGATCAGCGCGCCCGCGTTGCCGTGTTGCTCGGGCGAGAGCCCCGGGGTTTGCGCGCGATCCCAGTGGCGGATACGCACGGGGAGCCGCTGGTCATTCGTGTGGCCTCGGTCGTCGACGAAAAACCTTTTCCCACGTTGTATTGGTTGGTAGGCGCGGAGTTGTGCCTGCGGATCGATCGACTCGAAGCGGCCGGTTGTATCGCGCGATTGCAGGATCGTGTGGATGCCTCAACAACACTGCAGAAGGCCATGCACAATGATCATGCTCGTCACCGTGAGGAGCGGTTACGTTTCTTGTCCGATGCTGAGCGACAGCTGCTGAGTGAGAAAGGGATGCAAGCGGCGCTCGATGAGCGGGGGATTGGTGGCATCAGTGAGCCGACTCGCATTCGGTGCCTGCATACCTGGTATGCCGCCCATTTGGTCACGCCCAACACCATTGGACAGTTGGTCGATGAGCTCATTGCAGAAGGTGAATACTTGGCCACGGATTGATGCGCGGGCGGTGGTATCCTTCGGCGCTCAATTTCATGGGTAAAAGCGGTAGAAGATGATGTCCACCAACACTGATGATCTTCGCATCCAGAATCTGCGCGAGCTGGTAGTGCCTGAGGCGCTCATTGCAGAGCTGCCGGCGGAAGGGCCCTTGGCTGAGCATGTGAATGCGTCTCGCATGGTCATTCAGTCGATTCTGGAGCAAACCGACGACCGACTGGTGGTCGTGGTGGGACCGTGTTCGATCCATGACCCGGACGCTGCGATGGACTATGCCGCGCGACTGAAAACGCTGGCAGATGAAGTTGCAGAAGACATCTTTGTGGTGATGCGGGTGTATTTTGAAAAACCCCGTACTACGGTCGGCTGGAAAGGGCTCATCAATGACCCTCACCTCGACAACTCCTTTGATGTCAACGAGGGCCTGCTTCGCGCGCGCCAGTTGCTGCTGGACATCAATGGCGCGGGCCTCCCCACCGCCACCGAGTATCTGGATCTCATCTCACCCCAGTACATCGCCGATCTGGTCAGCTGGGGCGCCATCGGCGCCCGCACGACCGAGAGCCAGAGCCATCGCGAGCTGGCGAGCGGCCTCTCTTGCCCGGTGGGTTTTAAAAACGGCACGGGCGGGAATGTGCAGATTGCGGTTGATGCAATCGGTGCGGCGCAGCACTCACATCATTTTTTGTCGGTCACCAAAGGCGGTCAGTCCGCCATTTTCGAGACGGCCGGTAACCCTTATTGCCATCTCATTCTGCGCGGTGGACCCCAACCCAACTACGACATGTTTTCGGTGGACGATGCTTGTGCGATGCTCGCCAAGGCCAAGCTAGCCGAGAGCGTGATGATCGACGCCAGCCACGCTAACAGCCGTAAGCAGCCGGCGCGGCAGGTTTCGGTAGCCGAGGATATCGCCACTCAGGTAGCCCGCGGTGATCGCCGGATTATCGGTTTGATGTTAGAGAGCTTCATCGAGGCAGGTCGGCAAGACGTGGTTGACAAGAACAATCTGGTCTACGGTCAAAGTATTACCGACCCGTGCATGGACTGGGCGCAGACGGTTTCCACCTTGCATGCCCTCGCCAAGGCGGTACAGCAGCGGAGAAAAGCAGCGTGAGCTTATCAGAGCCCCGGTGATCTGGTCGCCATTTGCCAAGGTGATCAGGTCGGTTTTGGCGTGCCCCCAGCTCTGGGCGGCGCACAGCGGAAGCGCGCATAGTAGGCCAATCTGATGGATCAATCGATAACGACGCATGAGGTAGTGCTTCAATGCAGTCTGTTTTTTCTCTAAAAAGTGTAAGCCAGTCTTTGAGTCTCAGCTAGGGCCTATCTGACAGAAACACAGCTTGTTGCCATCTGGATCGCGGACATAGGCGCCATAGAAGAGGCCCGGCATGCGCTCGCCGGGCGGGCCGTCACAGGTGGCGCCCAGTTCGATCGCTTTTGCATAAAGCGCGTCGCAGTCCTCGGGTCCGCCGGCGCGAATCGCCACCATAGTGCCGTTACCCGCGCTGGGCTCACCCTCGTCGTAAGGGATGCAGATGCTCAACATCGGCTGACTAACGTTATAGCCGTAAAGTGCAATGCGTTCGTTCCCGAGAACGTACTCTGCGCCAATAACGCCCAGAAGGTTGCTGTAAAAAGTCTTTGCGGCGTCAAAGTCACTCACGCCGAGTGTGGTGTAGGCGATCATCGTCTGCTCCTGCTGGTTATATTGAATGAGGCTTTCGTCACCCTAAGCGAGCTTTGAATAGCCGGTCAATCATAGCGTCAGAGGGTAGCGATGAAGCGGCAGGATGACCAGATTTCGGGCTTTTTGTGTCACCTAAAGAGCGCGTATTCTGTTTCCCGGATCCGCAGGCGACGAAATCCATGGAGTCATCGCTGATTGCTCTGATTGTGGCGGCCCTGATCATGGCTTTGATCTTCAGCCGTCTATCTCCCGCGCTTTTGTTCACGGCGGCGATGGCTGCCTGTGTGTTGGTGGGGACGATCGATATGCAGGCGGTGATGCGCAAAGCCACCAACGAAGGGCTGGTGACGCTATTGCTCTTGCTGATGGTGTCGGTTGGGCTGGAGCGCCTGCCGTGGCTGCTGGCTATTTCCAACCGCGTGGTAAAAGGCTCACTCCCTCGCACCCTGCTCAGCCTCTCCGGTATGACCATGCTGTTCTCGGCTTTTATGAACAACACGGCGGTGGTCGCGACGCTCGCCGGCACGCTGCGCAAGAACCCCCATCACGCCGCCAGCCAAATTCTGCTGCCGATTTCCTACGCCGCCATCATGGGTGGCACGCTGACGCTGATTGGCACATCCACCAACTTAATCGTGAGCAGTTTTCTCGAGGACGTGACGGGGGAGGGCATTCCTTTCTTCGCGTTTTTACCGGTTGCCCTGCCGGCGGCGCTGGCGGGATTGGTTGCGATGCTGGTGATGGCCAGAGTGTTGCCTAAGGCAGACAGGGATGGTGCACCGGTCAACGAGTTTCTGGTGGAAATGGTAGTTGCGGATGATTCCCGCATGATCGGTAAATCGGTCAAAGACAACGGGCTTCGTGACCTGGGCGAATTGTTTTTGGTAGAGATTGCGCGTCATGGGCGGCTGCTCACCCCGGTGTCACCCGATGAGGTGCTCGAGGCGGGTGACCGGCTGATTTTCTCGGGCGATGTGTCCAAGGTGGGTATTCTGGAGCGCTTTCATGGGCTGCGCTCTTTTGCCATCGATGAGGGACTGCTCGGCACCAACCTAACCGAGGCCGTACTGTTGGCGGGCTCGGCGGTGATCGGGCGCTCGATTAAAGAAAGCGAGTTTCGCTCCCGCTTCGATGCGGCGGTGGTGGGCGTGCATCGGGATGGTGAGCGCCTGTCGGGGCCGTTGGGTAACATTGTGCTCCGCGGCGGTGATTCCCTAATGCTTGCCGTGGGGCCCGACTTTCAGAAGCGCAGCAACCTGAGCCGCAATTTTCTGGTGATCGACAGCAGTGTCGCCAGTCACAGCCTCTCTAGCGGCAAGAGTCTGACGGTCGCCGCGGGCATGTTTACCGCCGTGACTGCCTCGGTCATGGGCTGGGTACCGCTCGCGACCGGCCTCATGTTTTTGCTGCTACTGATGCTGGCGATGAAGCTGTTCAGTACCGCTGAGTTGCGACGTCGGTTCCCCTTTGAGATGTGGCTGATTGTGTCGTCTGCGCTGGCCATCAGTCAGGCGGTGATGGATTCCGGGCTGATGGGGCATGCGATGACCTGGCTCGGGCCCTTGATCGGCAGCATGCCACCTTTGGCCATGTTGATATTAGTCTATGTCCTGACGCTCGCGATGACTGAGCTGATTACCAATAACGCCGCTGCGGCGCTGATGTTCCCTCTGGGCTATACGCTGGCAGTCACGGCCGGGCTCGATCCCATGGCCTTTGTGATGGCGGTGGCACTCGGTGGCAGCGCGTCATTTCTTACGCCATATGGTTACACCACCAACCTGATGGTGCAGAACCTCGGCGGCTACACCCGCGCAGACTACTTGCGCTTTGGTTGGCTGGTGTCATTGTCCTACTCGCTTGTAGTGTTGGCGCTGTTGCCTCGGGTATTTCCCTTCTGATGCGCTGGCTTGCCAGAACCGTCGGGACCTCTCCACCTTTCTGTCACCATTGGCGCCCGGAAAAGCCCTGAACTGATGCCCGGGCAAGCCCTAAGTAGCCAGGGAACTGACCCGTTTGCGGTGTCGCTTAAATCACTGATAATTGGCGCATGAAGAGGTGGGCATGCTGAAGATCAACGATTACCTGACCCCTGCTGAGCGCATGCAGGTGCTGAGCCGCAGCGATCTCTGGGCCTGGTGGCTGGTGCTCTCGACCTGGGCGCTGACGCTGTCACTATTGTGGCTGGCAGGCGCGTTTCCGCAACCGGTCACAATTGTGTTGGTTTGGGCTCTGCTGGCAGGGCGCCAACTGGGTTTGTCCGTGCTCATGCATGAGGCGGGTCACCACACCCTGTTCGCCAATCGCGTGCTGAATCAGCGAGTAGGGCAGTGGCTGTGTGCCCTGCCAACGCTCAATGATCTGACTGCCTATGCCACAGGGCATCTCGATCACCATCGGCTGGCCGGAACGCCTAATGATCCTGATCTGCCCAATTACCGGGCCTATCCGGTCGACGGCACAAGCTTTCGGCGCAAGGTGGTGCGGGATCTGACTGGACAGACTGGCTTTAAATTAATTGCCGGCATCCTGCGCGGCGGCTTGGTCCACTTTGGTGGTCGCAGTTCCGATGGCAACTCTTTATTGCTCAAGCAACTATCAGTGCAGGCGGCGCTCGCCGCCATCTTGATGCTGCTGGGCATTGGCTGGACCTGGTGGCTCTGGTTTGCGAGCTTGATGACGTCCTACATGCTGGTAGCGCGACTGCGACAGATCGCGGAGCATGCGGCAGTGCCCGATGCCGATAACCCCGATCCCCGCTTTAACACCCGCACGGTTGAAGCACCGGTGTGGCAGCGCTTTCTCATGGCCCCGCACTTCGTCAACTACCACCTAGAGCATCACTTGCTCCCCGGTGTGCCCTGCTACCGCTTGCCCGCCTTCCGCGCCTTGCTAGAGGAAAAAGGTCTGCTCGACGAGGTGCCCAGCTTCAACGGTTACCAACAGGTATTGCGCCACACGGTGCAGTGGGGGTGAGCCAGTCTCCTGACCAGTGGGTGGAGGCGCACCTCGGCCCCATCGCAGAAGCGCTGTCTTCTATCGTTTTCTACACGGTGCCCATTGCCGGTACCGACGTGCCGCTCATCGTGATGTGGACGGCGGTGGCCGGCCTGTTTTTTACGTTTTACCTGCGGCTAATCAATGTGCGGGCGCTGGGGCTTGCGATCCGACATGTCCGCGGCGATTTTGCTGATCCTGATGCCCGCGGTGAGATCAGTCATTTCAAGGCCGTTGCCACGGCGGTGTCCGGCACGGTCGGCGTCGGCAACATTGGCGGCGTGGCGGTGGCGATTTCCCTCGGCGGCCCGGGTGCGGCCTTTTGGCTTTTTATCGCCGGGCTGTTATCTATGTCGACCAAGCTGGTGGAGTGCACGCTGGGCGTTAAGTATCGGCGCTACAACGCCGACGGTTCGGTATCCGGTGGCCCCATGTTCTACATGGAGGCCTACTTTCGAGAGCGGGGCTGGCAGGGTATCGGCAAGGGCGTTGGCAGTTTCTACGCGCTGGCGCTGGTCATTGGCTGTCTGGGCATCGGCAATATGTTTCAGTCCAATCAGGCCTTCGCCCAGTTCGTAGTGATTACCGGCGGCGAGACCTCTTTTTTTGCTGAGAGGGGTTGGCTGTTCGGGCTGGCGCTCGCTGCGGTAATTGCCGCTGTGATCATTGGCGGTATTCGCTCGATCGCAAGGGTCGCGGCGGTGCTGGTGCCGGTGATGGGGCTCATCTACGTGATCGCCGCGGTGGTGGTGATTAGCCTCAGCGCAGAGCACCTGCCTGCGGCGCTGGCTCTGGTGGTCTCGGAGGCCTTTACCGGGCAGGCGGCATCCGGTGGCATTTTGGGTGCCATGGTGATCGGCTTCCAACGAGCGCTATTTTCCAACGAGGCGGGTATTGGTTCAGCCTCTATCGCGCACTCCGCGGTTAAAACCGAAAGACCTGCCTCCGAGGGCATCACGGCGTTATTGGAGCCCTTCATCGATACCGTGGTCGTGTGTTCACTCAGTTCACTGGTGGTGCTTACGACAGCTATCCCCCAGGGACTGATGGGGTCGGGCCTCGCGGGGATTGAGCTCACCTCGGCGGCCTTTGCCTGGCACTTTTCCTGGGCGCCTTACGTGATTGCGGTGGCAGCACTTTTATTTGCCTTCTCGAGTGCACTGGCTTGGTCCTACTACGGCCTCAAGGGCTGGACCTATCTGCTGGGTGAGGGGAAAGTGAAGAGTATTGTCTTCCAGATGATCTTTTGCACCTTTATTGCCCTGGGGTGCATGCTGGAGCTGCGCGCGGTGCTGGACTTCTCGGACGCGATGACCTTCCTCATTGCGCTGCCTAACGTGTTCATGCTGTACCTGTTCGCGCCTTTGGTAAGGCGCGAGGTCAATCGCTACTTGGCCGACATCAAGGCCAGTTAGTAGGGCCGATCGCCTTCGCTCACCACGCGATGCAGGCGTCGCGTCGCAGGAAAGAAATCGTTCACGGGCTTGTGCTGGGTGCTGCGGTTATCCCAGAGGACCATGCTGTTTGGTGCCCAGTTAAAGCGACAGGTGAACTCGGGCAGGCTGGCGTGGCGCCACAGAAACTGCAGGACCTCAGCCGACTCCAGCGGCGGTAGACCCTCAATGTGAGTCGTAAACAAGGCATTCACGAACAGCACCTTTTTCCCGGTTTCAGGGTGAGTTTGCACCACCGGGTGGCGTACCGGCGGGTTGGCGGTCAAGGCATCAGCCAAACGCTCCCGGCCCCCGGGTTCTGCCAGGCTCTCTTTAAAGCCGTGACTAAAATCGTGGACCGCGACCAGTCCATCCAGATAGCGCTGCATCGCCGAGGACAGGGCGTCGTAGGCGGCGGTCATGCTGGCAAAAAGCGTGTCACCGCCGACTTCCGGGATGGTGATCCCCCGCAGTACGGTGACCGAGGGCGGGTGCTGGCGAAAAGTCATATCCGAGTGCCACACTTCAATCTTTGAGGGATTCTCCGGGGTGCTCTCCAGAATCATCACCTCAGGCAGGCCTTCTACCGTGTTGTAAGCCGGGTGGGTCTGCAGCGGTCCGAAAATCGCGGCCAGCGCTTTTTGCGCGGCGGGTTCAATATTTTGATCGCGGAGAAACAGCACCTCGTGCTTATTAAGCAGTGCGCGCAGGGTACCGGCTAGCTCGGCGTCAAATCCGTCGCCCAAGTTGACGGCCTGCAACTCGGCACCCAGTGCGCCCGCCACACGCTTCACCATCATTGCAATCTCTCCTGTCCTTCAGCGATCTCATCGACGCGTGGAGGGATTGTGCTTGCCCATGACGTGGTGGGGCAATAGTCCAGTTGGCAAAGTAGGTGTTGAGCCGGTCATGACAGACTTTCTGCCACGATCGGCGGTGACCGAGTCTCAATTCGGTATGATCTTGAATAGCTAGGAGCCAGCAACATGAGAATATGGATTTTCGTACTAGGCCTGTGTGGTGCCGCGTCGCTGTCGACTATCAGGCTGCCGGTGCTGGTGTACTTACAGTTAGACACGGGCCCCATTTCAGCCTGCTGACCGGGCTGGCCGGCCACCACGTTGCGCTGGCTGATCCTTCACAGGGCCGGTTGATCTAGACCCGTGAGGATTTCCTGCGCGCCTGGGCACCCCGCGGTGAGGGCTATTTGCCCTCGCTCAGAGAAGATCTTGTCGGGTGAGTGGTAACTGACGCTCTGCCACGATGTCCGCACCTGCGGTGTGGGTGACCACCGCTGTACTGGCAAGCTCGGGCTTCAGGTAGGTTTCTGCCACAAGGCGGAGATCATCGAGGGTGGTGCCCACAATGCCTGCGCGCAAGATGCGGCGGTGTTCTGCAGTGCGACCGAATAGACGCTCGTGGAAGTCTCGCTTTGCCTCGCCGGCTGGAGACCCTGGCTTATCAAGGCTCGCCATCACACTCAGGATCGCCTCTTCCAGCGCCAACTGCTCATGCTGTGTCTCCAGTAGCCAGGCGATGGAGGCATCGAAGTCGTCAAGCGTTTCGACCAAGCGGGGGTCACGGTAAGAGAAGAAGCGAAAAGCGGCGATATTCGCGTCGTGGCTGGCCCCACCGCCATAAGCACCGCCCTGTTCACGAATCGTACGATGCAGAAAGCCATTACGCAGAAAAGCGGCGAGTACCGATAGCGCCGGCGCATCGGGGTGTCCCGAGGGGACCGTCGGGTAGGCCTTGGCGCAGAAGTTAACCTGGGTGTTGGTGACCCACATTTCCTGAATCCTGGTACGGACCGGATCCAGCACAATTCCGTCATGGGACGAGGTTGGCAGAGCCCCTGCTCGCTGTGCGGCAGCCTCGCTCGCAGACTGGATGTTGGGGTCATCGGCGACGGTGCACAAAAGCGGTGCGCCCGCACCTGCCAGCTTCTGATGGATGGCGCCCAGCGAGTGAGCGAGCGCCTCCAGCTCGCCGTCATTTTTGAGTACGTCATCTAGCGCACGCAGCGTGCGTATGCCCTCAAGCCCTCCTTGCTCGTGGCCGCGTTTCGCGAGGGGACTCATACCGGCACAGGCCGCGGTCATGGCCAGTGCATGTCCGCTGCCAGTGATGCCCTGGTCGCGCCGCGCGCGCATTTGACTGACCAGATCCCGGATGCGCGAGACCTCATCGAAACGCGCGGCCTGCAGTGTGTCCGACATCAGTTCTAACTGTGGCTGTAGTCGATCAGCGAGGGCCTTGGAAGACAGCACGAAGAGGCTGTCACTGTTTTGCTCGTTGTCGCGGTGCGCGCGGCTACTGACCGACGCACTGAGTGAGCCGACAGTTGCTGAGAGTCGCTCCTGGGTGTCCAGATAGTTGAGATCGCCGACGCCGACCTCGGGCATCAATGCCGTCACCAGCGGCAGACGCTGCTGCTCGGTTGCGGTCAGCGCGGGTAGCGGGCTCACCCACTGCTGATACACGAGTCCATTGGTACCCGCGGTGTAGCGGTAATGGGTCGATGCACCTGATTCAATAACTGGCTCGGGGGAGGCGGTTTCTGCCGGAATGTCCGAGAGCGCCACTCTCGGCAGCACGTCCGGGTCATCCTTCTGTCCCTGTCGGGCCCTGAGGCGCTCGGCGAGGTCGAGAATCTCTGCAGTGTGTTCGCTGCTAAGACCCTCTTTCATCTCTGCCAGACGGGCGGTCTCAGCCGACTCGCGACTGGTCGAGAGACCGGTGTCCGGCACCACGACCAGTCGCACCCGGTGGGGGTTGTCGAGTAACAGACGGCGAATGAGTCCGGGCAGGTAATCACGGTCTTTGACTCGCTCACGCAGGGTGGCAATCACCGGCTCAAGATCGAGTGCCGCCACCGCGTCGCCATAATGCGTGGCCGCGCCGAGGGCTCTTAGCATCAGATTGAGTCCGTAGGGCATGCCGTCGCCACTCACCTCTCTTTGATGCAGCTCGATCTGCCGCAGGATCGCGTCGATCTTCTCTTCATCGATACCGTTTGCGGCGACCTGTTCGATACAGGCCAGCACCTCCGCCTCAAACGCCTCGGCGTGCTCGGCCTCGCTGCCTTCGATGCCGCAGCAGAACACCATCTCCCGCATTGATTCTTCCAGTCCGCAGAGCGGAGAGGGCGCAGCGCCGCGGTCAGTGGTCTCTAAGTAGTGCATCATTGGCGAAGCACTGTTTTCCATCAACACTGAGGACACCAGCTGCGCTTCCAACATGGCGGTCAGGTCAGCACTCTCGCCGAGCTTCCAACCCATAACCAGATGCGTTTTCTTTTCTGTGCCTTCTTCCGCATCTACTGCATAGGGGTGCGTCGCCTGCACCGGAGTGGTGAAGGGTGTTTCGAGCGCGACCTCGATTTTCCGCTCCAGCGCCTCAAAACGCTCTAGCACCTGTGCCTCAAAAATCTGCTGGTGTGCCTCGGCGCTAATATCGCCGAAGGTGAGGAATATCGCGTTGCTGGGGTGGTAGTGCTCGGCGTAGAAGTCCCTCAATTCCTGGTAGCTCAAGTCGGGAATGTGCTCCGGGTCACCGCCGCTGTTGAAGTGGTAGGTGTTGGATGGAAACAGCTCGTGGCACAGCCGGTCCCACAGGATCGACGGGGTAGAGGACATGGCCCCCTTCATTTCGTTGAACACGACGCCTTTGAACACCAGCGGTTGCGTGCTGTCGTCGTTCTCAAACTCGACCCGGTGTCCTTCCTGCGCAAAGTCGAGCGGGTCCAGTCTCGAGAAAAACACGGCATCGAGGTAGACATCGAGCAGGTTGCCGAAATCCTTTCGGTTTTGCGTGGCGAATGGATAGGCGGTCCAGTCCGAGCTGGTGAACGCGTTCATAAACGTATTCAGAGATCGCCGCAGCATCATGAAAAAAGGGTCCCGAACCGGGTAACGCTCACTGCCACACAGCGCCGTGTGCTCGAGGATGTGTGCCACGCCCGTGGAATCCTCGGGCACCGTACGCAGGGCGACCATAAACACATTCTCGGAGGAATCACTGCTCAAGTGCAGGTGCTGGGCACCGGTGCCGGGATGCGCGTATTCCTCGACGGTGAGATTCAAGCTGGGGATCGGCACTGCCCGCTTCAGCACAAAAGTACTCGGGATGTGTGCGTCGGCGGGGCGAGTTGAGGCGTCTGTCATGTTCGGTTCCAGTTGAGCGGTGTTCGTCTTGTTAGCGGTCAGATATGGGGTCAGTCCGCGTCGTTTTCCAGTGTAATCTCAAAAAGCCAGGGCCAGCGTTTGCCGGTAACCCAAATGGCCTGGGTGATGGGGTCGATGGCGATGCCATTGAGCACATCCGTATCCCTGAGTTGGTCCTCATCGGGTAGTAAGCCGGAGAGATCAATCAGGCCGACCACGTCGCCCGTACCGGGATCAATCCGCGCGATCTCATCTGATTGCCACACATTAGCCCAGATCTCCCCGTCGACCCACTCGAGTTCATTCAAATTGCGCAGCGGCCGGCCCTCCAGCGTGACCGGTAGCCGGGCCAGTTGCCCGTCGCCGCTCATGTCGGCGGAGTATAGGTAGTGGGAGCCATCGCTGAACCATAGCGTCGAACCTGAGCGAGTGGCTCCCCAACCCTGCCCGGGCAGGGCGCTTTGGCCCAGTAATGACATATCGGGCAGCGAATACACCAGCATGACGCGTTCGCGCCAGGTGAGCACCACCAGCCTATTGTCGATGACCGTAAGCCCCTCGGCAAAAATTCTGGGATCTACGGGTACGGCCTGAACCTCTTCCATCGCGGGGAAGTCATACACTCTGATCATGGACTCGCCGTAGAGGCCCGAGCTGACATAGAGGCGCCCATCAAAAATTTCGAGTCCTTGAGTGAAATTCGCCCGATCAAAGCGCAAACGGGACACCACCTCGTAGCCGTAGGTGGGAACAGTGGCTTGCTGCGACTCACTCTCTGCGGCTGGGCAGGTCCCGCTCCCGACAAGCATCAGCCCGGCAAGTAGAGAGCAGAGCAGTGCGCCGCGGCTTTTCACAAGGGCTCGCCGCGTTTCAGCCCGCGCTCCGCAAAGCGCGCGGGTGAGAGCGCTCGCTGCAGGTACCGCGGCACCGCGGGCAGCGTGCCCATGAGCTGATCTGCCACCATCTCCGCGGCCAAAGGCGCGGCAGACAAGCCCCGTGATCCCAGGCTGGTCAGTACTGCGAGTCCCGGCAGCATGGGGCTCGGTGCATCGATGACCCGCTTGCGATCGTGGCGCAGTCGCTCGTAGCGGCGGTTGAACTCATCGAGCATAGGCACCGGACCCGCCACGGGGAGGTAGTCGCTACTGTTACAACGATGCGCCACATGACCTTGCCAGCCCTCGTCGGGGGCACCGAGATCTAAATCGGGCAGGGCAGTCTTCACCATGTCGATATTATGCGCATGCTCCGCCTCCCGTTCATCCTTGCCCGCATCCCCCGGACCAAAACTCGCGCCCAGCCAGTGCAGGCCCGCCCGCGCCGGCGGCAGATAGCCCTGATCGCAGAGAGTCACGGACAGTTGCGCGAGCGCAGGCGGCGTCGGTAGGTGTGTCGTCTGCCCGCGAATGGCAGTGAGCGGTAGCCACTTGAGCTCGGGTTGCTGCAGTGCGGCGTGGGCCGTGGCCAAAATGGCTGTATTGGCCTCCGCCAATACAGCGCCCTGTGCATCGACCGCCTGCCAGCCGCCGTCTGGCCCGCGGCTGAGCGACAGGGGCCCACAGTCGCTCTGGAGCGAGATCAACGGATGAGCGAGTAGCGCGCGGCAGACCGCCGCCGGCGTCAGCCAGCCGCCCCGCAGGTAGTGAATGCCACCGCACCTTGGCGTCAGCCCAGTGAGCGCTGCGATTTCCGTGGCGGTGAGCACCCGCGCAAATTCGGGCGCCAGCGGCAGCACCTCACTCAAGTGTGTCAGCATCTCGTCGGGCTCGTGCAGTTGCACATATCCGCCGAGGCCGATGTCCCCATCTCTTGTGAGCGCACCGCCACCCAAGAGCGTCTCATAGTGGTCGGTGGCAAAGCAAAACCCGGCGAGGGAGAAATCGGTCAGTGGATTGTGTTGATGGGATAGTCGCGTATACGTGACGCCCTGCAGGTTGCTCGAGCCGCCGCCAGCGACGCTTGCGGCCTCCAGCACCGTCACGGCGACCCCTCGACGCGCGAGGGCAAATGCGGCGTGCGCGCCAGCCAGTCCTGCTCCAAGTATCAACGCGCGTTCTGGTGTATGCGATGCGGGATGCAGGTCCCAGGGGGTTATCGTGGGTGCAGTGGTATGTGGGGTGTCTATCGTTCCGCACAGCGCCTCCCGTTTGCTACCGAAGCCGGGTCGTTTGTGCACTTCGAATCCGGATGCCGCGAGGCCTCGCCTGACATCGCCCGCCACTGTGAAGGTGGCAAAGGTGGCTTCGGCCCGGCTCAAGCCCGCCATCGCGTCATAGAGCCGCTGTTGCCAGGGGCCCGGTTCCCGCGACGGCGCAAAGCCATCGAGGTACCAGGCATCCACCCAGGGCCGACCGTGGCTGGCTAAGTCCTGCAGGGTGTCGGCGGCATCTGCCCACCAGAGATCCAGCGTGAGACCCCATTCGGTAAAGTATCGTCGGTGGCAGCCGGGCAGAGGGTCCGGCCAACGTGCCAAGAGCGCACTGAGCACAGGCGTGAGTTCCGGCCAGTGACCCAGCGCGCGGCACATCTCCTTGGGCCTGAAGGGCGCTCTCTCCAATCCGACATAGTGCAGCGTTGCGCCGGGGCGGCGCTGCCTGAGCCACTCGGCGACCGTCAGGCACAGATTCAGCCCGGTTCCCAAACCGATCTCACCGATCACAAAGGGCTGACCAGTAGTCTGCGCCGGCCAGCGCTCCGACAGCCGATTGCCCCCTAGAAACACATACCGGCTCTCGGCCAGCCCGTCTTCCGTGGAAAAGAAAATATCGCCGGAGTCGCGCGCTACCGGCGCGTCGCCACGCCAGTCAAGAGTGAGCGGCGCGAGCGGTGTCCAGAGAGTTTGGGTGGGGTTGATCAAAGGTTGGTCGCTCTCAACAGCAGGGTGGGGCGAGAGCCTTGCTGAGCCCGCCGCCACTGAGTCTAACAAACCCGTGTCAGCACCGCGTTCTGGACAAATCACAGTAGGAGTCGACCGAGGGGCAGGGTACACTCGCGGCTCGAGCAGGAGGACACATGGCAGCAGGCGAAAAAACACTGACTGATGAGCAGTTTGCGACCATCAGCGTCAATGTTTTGCATCAAACCTTGATTGAGGTGTCACGCACGGTGGGCAAGCGCATTTTTCGCGAGCTCGAAGCCGGGACGCGGGTCGCTCTGACGCAGCTCCGCATGGAAGATGGCGGTCAAGTGCGCTTGGATCTGACCCTTGATCACACGGAGTTTCGTGGCGCGCTGAACTTCTCCCTATTCCGGGACTCGGTATTGGCGCTGTTGGCCAAGATGACTGAGATGCTCAAAGACGAAGACACGCCGCTACCCGCACTGCGAATGATGGATGAGAGCGGTCAGGCGACCTCCGAACGACGCTTATTTGGCGTGCCCGGTTTAGTAGTGGCCGAGGGAGTGCCCAACGTATTGATGATGGGTGCCACGCCGTCAGCGAGCGAACCGGTAGTGCTCATTGAGTTAATGTATATCGACCCCGAGCAGTTCGCTCAGTCAGACGCCAGCGCGGCCTCTTCTAACAGTTGAATTGCCGGCGGCGGCACCACCGTCACCGTTTCTTTTTCGGTTGGTGCCGCGACCTGAGCCTCGCCCTTTGCGACGGCCTTTCCTTCCTGATTTTCCACCGTGCAGCCTAAAGTGACCCAGGGCCGCTTGCCATGCTTGTCAGTCACCTCAAGGGTGACGGTCAACGTATCGCCTAAAAACACGGGCGCGCGGAACTGGATGTTCTGACTCAAGTAGACTGAGCCCGGGCCCGGTAATTGCATGGCGATCGCAGCGCTGATCAGTGCCCCCGTGAGCATCCCGTGTGCAATACACTCGCCAAAGTCGGTGGTGGCGGCGTATTCGGGGTCGAGGTGCAGTGGGTTGTGATCCCCCGAGATCGCGGCAAAAGCTTCGACTTCCTGATTGGTGATGAGCCGCGTGTAGGTCGCGGTATCACCGATGGCGATCTCATCGAAGGTCACGTTGTTAATCTGCATGTAGCGTCTTCCTCGTTTTGTTCCCGTCTGTTTTTCATCGACTCATTCTCGCAATCACCCGTGGTGCGGGTCTGGTGGGCGGCAGTTGAGTTCTTGTGACTTGGCTGTGTCTGCTTGCTTCTCAACTTGCTGTTTTTTTATCCCTGCGCTACGTGGCAACTCACACGCAGAGAGGGGCTTGCAGACCGTTCAGCTCGCCCGGCAAGCTGATCCGCGCTCGAGCAAGACTCACCATCTTAGCTGGCGAGAGACAAGACTGTGTTCTTTACTGAGTCGGTCAATCTGGAGGGCACTCACTGAACAACTTTTAGGCGAACAAAAATGTGGCTTTGAATCACAATGCAAGCGATCCCATACAGGATGCCTCGGTGTAGAGAACGAGACAAATGTCACAACGAAACGCACTCTAATCGGCGCAAATCTGCGTATACATCACTAGGCTTTCTTTACGGTCTGCCGACAACAGACACTCGCTTCACGCTGACACATGCAAGGTTGCCATGTTCGAACTTAAGCACGTCAACAAATCATTCCGTGACAGAGGCGATGTGATCCAAGTAGCGCAAGATCTGTGCTGGCACCTAGGTTCTGGCGAGAGTGCCGCGCTGATGGGAGAGAGTGGCGCGGGTAAAACCACGCTGATGAATATGATCGCGGGTCTTGATAAGGCCGATAGCGGCGAGGTGCTGGTCGATGGTGTACACATCGATCGGCTCGGTCAGGCGGAACTCACTGCTTTTCGTCGCAATCACATCGGACTGATCTTTCAGAAGTTCCACTTAATACCCTCGCTGTCGGCCTGGGACAACGGCGCCTTACAAGCTCGTTTGGCAGGCGTCTTCGACAGCGACTTTGCTAACCATTTATTCGACGTGCTGGGTATCGATCATCTTGCTCATCGGCGCCCCAGCCAGCTTTCAGGAGGACAGCAACAGCGAGTTGCGATAGCGAGGGCGCTCATGCATCAGCCCCAATTGGTGTTGGCTGATGAGCCCACTGGAAATCTCGACGAGGCAACCAGTGCTGCGGTCATTGAGTTGCTCGTGAGCGCTGCCTCTGATGCTGGTGCTACGTTGTTAGTGGTGACTCATAGCGCATCGATAGCCGGTTATCTGAGCCACTCTTACCGATTGGGCTCGGGCACCTTAACGCCTGCCGCATGATGCGCGCTACGCTGGTTACACTGGCGACAACACTAGCCTTTTATCGTCAAAACCCTCTGCAAGCACTCTTTGTGGTAGTTGGACTGGTGCTGGGCTGTGGACTTTACACCTCGGTTGCCCAAATTAACGCAAGCGCGAAGGCGAGCTACGCGGAAGCTGATCAAATTTTGGGTGTGTCAGCACCATGGCGGATTACTGACCGCGTGAACACCAACGTCGCCATCACTGACTACATTCGGCTCCGACGAGCAGGTTTCACCCGGGTCTATCCGGTTATCGAGAAGCGGCTTGCGAGCGCAGAAGGAGCTCTCATCTCGATCATAGCGACAGACCTGTTAGCACTGACTTCTTTTGGGTCAGGCGTCGACAGTGGTCGCGATAGTGGCGTTGACACCGGCTCATTTGGCGGCGATGGCTGGAGTCGCCTAACGCAGCCACCCTACGAAGCATGGGTGCCGCCTCAGACGGCAGAACGTTTGGCGGTTACTGAAGGGCAACAGATTCGGCTTCGCGAGGGCAAACTGCTCCCACCAGCGATTATCCGGTCTCAGCCGCAACAACGCGATCAAATCTTTATCGACATGGGTGCGGCGCTATCCCTATTCGAGACAGACAGGGTGTCTTATCTAGCGACCTCGCCTTTGACAGAAACCGAGCAGCAGAAATTTGTTGAACAGTTTGGTGATCGCTTAGCGCTATCTAACCAGTCGCAAACGCTGGATCTCTCTCAATTGACCGGAAGTTTGCACACTAACTTAACTGCGTTGGGGCTTTTGTCTTTTGTTGTGGGCACTTTTATTGTGTTTAACGCCGTCAATTTTTCTCTGCACGCAAGGCAACAAAATTTGCGCGTTTTACAGGATCTGGGTGCAGTAAGAGCAGCGATTTTCACGGCTATTGCAATCGAATCACTATTTTGGGCTGTTGCTGGAGCGTTACTCGGAACACTCCTAGCGCAACCTTTAAGCGCTGCGTTAATGCCTGCCGTGGCGGCTACCATGCAAAATATCTACGGAGCATCCGTATCGAGTCTTCCCGTATTTAACACGGGACTATTTTGGGAAGCGCTGCTGCTCGCGCTTGCGGGGTTGCTCTTGGCGCTGGTCTTACCATTGGTGCGGGCAAGCGCAACGCATTCTGATGAACCCGATTCGCGCAACGAGGCATTATTTTCGCGCCACAATGTTGTGCTGGCGGGAGTCGGCGTAGCGTTGCTGGCGCTTGCCTACGCCTGTTATCCAATAGCCTCCTCGGTGGTGCAGGGATTTGCTCTACTGTCACTAGTATTGTTTGCTGGGGTTGCGTTGCTACCCATGGTCGTTGTGTTGGTGTCGGCATTGGGGAGGTCGTTGACACGACAACACTGGTTGGCGCGTTGGGCATTTGCTGACGTGAGCCTCCAGTTTCCACATTTGCGGTTGGCGATGATGGCCTTGTTGCTCACCTTGATTGCGAGCATCGGTGTCACTGCTTTGGTGGGCAGTTTCCGGCTAGCGCTCACCGACTGGCTTGAAACACGGTTATCGGCGGATTTTTATGTGACCGCGGGTGTCATCGACGCTGAAGTTCTCGCGGGCCAAGTTTGGATTCAAGCCGCCCATCGGCGCCTGGTTGCGGAACGGTCTTTCGCGGGCAGGACCCTCACGGTTGTTGGTATTGATGCCGACGCGCCTGACTTTGGCCCCGATGATATTGTTGATGGTGACCCCGAGGCTTTTGCGCGCTGGTTACTTGGCGGCGTTGGTGTTGATCGTGTATTCGCCAACGAGCAGTTGAGATACCTCGGCGGGCTCGAGGTTGGCGATACACTTGAATTAGAGACCGACCTGGGTATTAGACCGTTTGAGGTGGTCGGCTTTTTTCACGACTACGGAAACGTCAACTTCTCGCTTCACCTGCCCAGCGGGCGCCTCGAACAACTTTATGCAAACGCCAAACCACAGGGGTGGGGCATTTGGGTGGAGCAAAGTCAGCGAGCAGCTGCTGAATTGGGGTTGTCGCAACTCGGATTAGAGCCCACACAGTGGGTGTCACAGCGTGATGTGCTTGCGCTATCTCTCACTATTTTTGATCGTACATTTGCTATCACTCGCGCGCTGAATGCTTTGACATTGCTGGTAGCTGCCGTCGCCATCTTTTCTTCACTGCTTGCTGTATATCAGTTGAGGCGACCTGAGTATGCCTTGTGGCGATCTTTGGGGATGAGTTGGTTCGGCTTTTTCATGGTGTCGGGATTCCCTATTGTGCTTATGACCGTCGCGGCGATGGCCCTAGCATTGCCTTTAGGTATCGTGCTGTCCTGGCTGCTCATTCATAAGATCAATGTCATTTCCTTCGGGTGGACCATGCCTGTGATCGTCGCTCCAGAACCAATCGCCTTTTTGTTTGTTGTAGTTGCTGCAGTGGTATTGACCGCATTTATCCTGGCCTCACTGAGGCAGCAAGTAGAGGTCAATAAAGCGCTCAAGAACCTCGCGGGTGAATGATGCTGAACCACACTAAATTGCGCAGATCGCTGTTCCTTTCGCTTGTATTGATCTTCGGGGCCACAAGCGAACTTGCTCCAGCACAAGACCCCTATCAGCTGTTGCGTCAATCGGGAGAGGGCTTCGCTCAGGTTGCACCGGGTCGGGCATTTCTTTTTCCGCAGGATCATTACCCGCATGAACGTTTTAAAATTGAGTGGTGGTACCTCACTGCGAATCTGACAGGTAACGACGGTCAGGATTACGGCATTCACTGGACGTTATTTCGGCAGGCGATGAGCCCGGCGCCAAACCTAGGTGGCTGGCAGTCGAATCAAACTTGGATGGCACATACAGCGATCTCTGCGCCGTTTGGCTTTGAGTTTGCACAGCGATTTGCGCGGGGCGGCGTAGCGCAAGCGGGAGTTTCCGTGACGCAGAAAAACACGTTTGAGGCTTGGATGGATGATTGGCTTTGGCGATCTAATTCACCGGCCCCTTTTCCAGGAGTGCTGACAGCCAGCACCAATACTCATCGCTTTCAGTTGACGCTGGAGGCGTCCGACAAATGGGTATTGCAAGGCAAGGGCGGCTTCAGTCAAAAGAGTGACCTCGGCCAAGCGAGTTATTACTACAGTCAACCTTTTATCGAAATCGCCGGCACCATCTGGACTCATGATGAGCCCGTCGAAGTGACTGGCCAAGGCTGGTTAGACCGCGAGTGGAGCTCACAACCATTGGCAGACAATCAAGCCGGCTGGGATTGGGTGTCGCTGCACTTAAGTGACGGCAGTGCTCTGATGGTGTACCAGCTGCGCCATGATTCGGGGGAGCACTACATAAGCGGCAGTTGGGTGAGTGGGTCTGGTGAGGTTACGGTGTTGGAGGTTGGGGATGTAACAATGATTCCGCAGAGCGAAACTCGCCTGCCGATTCCAAGCCTTGCAGGCGACAGGCCCGAGAGCAGTATTAAGGACATACCACTCGATTGGCGCGTCCGGGTACCCAAGCTCGGCATTGATATCTCAGTGACGACGGATCGACCCCACAGCTGGCTTGCAACAGCGTTTCCTTACTGGGAAGGGCCTGTCGCAGTGAACGGCAGCCACCAGGGTGTGGGCTATTTGGAGCTGACCGGATACTAGAGGGCGAACGGGGGCCCGCTTAAAACCGGCCTGTCAACGGAAAAGGTTTCTTCATGCAGGTCTTGGTGTCTCGCCGGCGTTGTCAGCAGCTTCTGTTTTAGTGGTGCTGGAGACTCCCGCGCTGATGCCGGGGCCGCCAACTGCAAGCTGTTATTTCAATGATGATTTCTGCCAGCGTCCCCAAGGCGCAAGCCGTTTAAGCCCGAAGCAAGTAATGAGGCTGGGCAGTCGACCATCTCAGAAGTTTAACAGGTCAGGACCTAGGCTCACTGAAGTTTTCTACTACCGGTAACGTTCCTAAAGGTCAAAAGTACGCGCTGACACGTCGTTGACTATTCGTCAGGTTGGACTCCGCGCGTGTGTGATGGATGCCCTGCATGCTGCAGCGTGGTCTCGGTCTGCAGGCCCCGATGAACAACGGGTTTTCAACGGTGAATCCACTACTGTTAGGCGCTTCAGGGGTAGGGGTTGATCATGAGTGATTGGTTCGCACGGAGCATGACAGCGTTCTTTCGCTTCTTCGCAGATGCATTTTTCGCTAGCCGCTACGGCCATCGCGCTGTCGTGCTGGAGACAGTCGCTGGCGTGCCGGGAATGGTTGCTGGCATGTGGGTTCACCTGAAAAGCTGACGGCAAGCTAAGACAGGTTACGGCCCACTGACACGAGAGCTGCTAGCCGAGGCTGAGAACGAGCGCATGCATCTGATGTTCTTCATCGACATCGCACAGCCTAGCTGGTTAGAGAGAGCGCTGATATTATTCGCTCAGTTGGTTTTCATGGCCTATTACTTCGTTCTCTACGTCGTATCGCCAAAGACGGCGCACAGGATGATTCACTATTTTGAAGAGGAAGCAGTCAACAGTTACACCGCATGCCTGGCGCAGATAGAGGTGGGAGAGATAGAGAACTGCCCAGCTCCTGGTCTTGCCATCGACTATTACGACCTGCCCGCTGATGCAAAGCTGTCGGACATGATCCTTAGAGTGAGGGCTGACGAGCAGGGGCACGCAGACGCAAACCTGACGTTCTCAGAGGGATTCGACTAAGCAACCGCCTAACCGATCAGAAATTCCTGTAGTGCCCGACTCCTAAGCGTCCTTTTTTGCTTCGCGCAGTCATCAGGGTCATGGGCCGGCAACGACGCCATTACCAAAGCGGGGCGGGAGGTTGACCCCGCACCACTCGATCCACATCATACCCAAACCATCTGTGTTACCCGAGATAACCCCATGACGGAAACGGTCCAAAGTGCGATCGCGGCCCAGCTTGATGCGCTGCAGATTCCCAGCCACATCGATACCGACACCTATCCCTCGATTGTCGCGCTCTTCGAGGAAGCGTTCGCGATCTACCAGAGCGAAGCCGCGTGCAGCAGTGTGGGGCACACCCTGACCTATGCCGACCTCGACCGACTTTCGGCGCAGTTTGCCGGTTGGCTGCAGCAGGGCGCGGGGCTCGAGCGGGGCAACCGGGTCGCGGTGCAAATGCCCAACCTCATTCAGTATCTGGTGGTCTGCCTCGGCGCGCTGCGCGCCGGCATGGTGGTGGTCAATACCAACCCGCTTTACACCGAGCGGGAGCTGGAGCATCAGCTCAATGACGCCAATGTCAGAGTGATGGTGGTGCAGGCCAACGTGGCGCAAACCGCGGCGGCGGTGCTGCCCAGAACAGACGTGGAGACCGTCGTCGTTACCGAGATTGCTGATCTCCACCCCCAGCCCAAGCGCTCGCTCGTTAATTTCCTCGTTAAACATGTGAAGCGCATGGTGCCCGCGTTCTTCATTCCCGGGGCACTCAAGCTCAATGCCGTGTTAAAAGCTGGTGCCAAAACGCCGTATCGCGCGGCGATTCTCAATCGCGACGATCTGGCCATGCTGCAATACACTGGTGGCACCACGGGCGTGGCCAAGGGCGCGATGCTGACCCACGGCAATCTGATTGCCAATGTGCTACAAAGCGATGCGTTCTTTGAGACCCATAACATTGAGGGGCGGGGCAGCACGATGCTGCAGCCACTGCCCGTCTACCATATCTATGCGTTTACGGCCTCAATGTATGCCCTGCGCATTGGTGCCCACACCGCGTTTGTCCCGAACCCGCGTGACCTGCCCTCGGTGGTCAAGGCTTTTGATGACCACAACCCTGCGCTGTTCTGCGGTTTGAACACATTGTTCGTGGCGCTCTGTAATAACGAGGCGTTCCGCGCCCTCGATTTCTCCAACCTGCAGGTGACGCTATCGGGCGGTATGGCGCTGACCCACGACGCGGCCAACCGTTGGGCAGAAGTGACCGGTTGCCGAGTATCAGAGGGCTATGGTTTGACCGAAACCTCGCCGACCGTCTCAGCCAACCCTGGCAATGGCGTGCAAATTGGCACCATCGGCGTGCCAGTTCCAGGCACCGAGGTCCAGATTCGCGACGATGAGGGCAACCCGCTCGGGCTCGACGAGGCGGGGGAGCTTTGCGTGCGCGGCCCGCAGGTCATGGCCGGCTACTGGCAGCGCCCCGAGGCCACGGCGGAGGTGATTGATAGCGACGGCTGGTTCGCCACCGGTGATATCGCGTTGGTGCAGTCCGACGGCTACATGCGCATTGTCGACCGCAAGAAGGACATGATCGTGGTGTCGGGCTTTAACGTGTATCCCAACGAACTCGAGGATGTACTGGTGGCGCATCCTGAAGTAGTCGAGTGCGCAGCGGTTGGTGTGCCCGGTGAGAGCACAGGGGAGGCGATTCGCATGTATGTGGTTCGCAGCAATCCTGATCTCTCTGAAGACGATGTGCGCAATTTCATGCGCGAGGGGCTTACGGGCTACAAGGTGCCGAAGTCGGTCGTGTTCAAGGATAAGTTACCGAAGACCGCGGTGGGTAAGATTCTGCGACGCGAGCTGCGCGACCTCGATTGACTCCGGCTTGAATTGATGAGCACTACCCAGCGGGTCTCCGAACGCGAGGTGCCGGCACAGATCGATTTCCCCGAACAGCTGCCGGTATGCGAGCGCCGCGCCGATATCGAGGCGGCGATTCGCGATCATCAGGTGGTCATCCTCGCAGGCGAAACGGGCTCGGGTAAAACCACCCAGCTCCCCAAGATCTGTCTGAATCTTGGCCGCGGCCGCCAGTTGCGCATTGGTCACACCCAGCCCCGGCGAATTGCTGCGCGCACCGTGGCCCAGCGCATTGCCGATGAGCTCAACACGTCGCTCGGCGGCCTGGTGGGCTATCAAATCCGCTTCAATGACACCGTCTCGGATGCCTCTGCCATTAAGCTGATGACCGACGGCATCCTGCTCGCCGAGCTGACCCACGACCGTGACCTCAGCGCCTACGACACGCTGATCATCGATGAGGCCCACGAGCGCAGCCTCAATATTGATTTTCTATTGGGTTATCTCAAGCAACTGTTGCCGCGCCGGCCCGACCTCAAAATTATCGTCACCTCGGCCACCATCGACGTGGCACGCTTCTCAGAGCACTTTAACGACGCGCCGGTGATCGAAGTCAGCGGTCGCACCTATCCGGTGGACGTCCAGTACGTCGGCGACACCGAAGACCGGGACGAGGGCGTGCGTCAGCAGATCGCTGACTTGCTCGGCGAAATTGAGCAAGGCCGGTTTGGCCCACGGGGCGATGCCTTGGTGTTTTTGCCCGGCGAGCGCGACATCCGTGAGCTTGCCAAGGCACTCAGATACAACGATCGATTGCGGGTACTGCCGCTTTATGCGCGGCTGAGTCAGGCCGAGCAGAATCGCGTGTTTCAGAGCGGTGGCTCGGGCATGCGCGTGGTGCTCGCCACTAACGTGGCCGAAACCTCGCTGACCGTGCCGGGCATTCGTTATGTGATTGATCCGGGCGAGGCGCGGATCAGCCGCTACAGTGCGCGCAGCCGTCTGCAGCGCTTGCCAATTGAGCCAATCTCCCAGGCCAGTGCGAATCAGCGCAAGGGTCGCTGTGGACGCCTGTCAGACGGCGTCTGCATTCGTCTTTATAGCGAGCCCGATTTTCTTGGCCGCCCCGAGTTCACCGACCCGGAGATTCGCCGCACCAATCTTGCGGCAGTGGTGCTGCGCATGCTTGAGCTCGGCCTTGGTGAAGTTGATCGCTTTCCGTTTATTGACCCGCCCGACCCCAAGGTGGTGCGGGACGGGTACCGGCTGTTAGAAGAATTAGGTGCGGTGTCGGCGCGAGGCAAGCTGACGGCTTTGGGGCAACGCCTTGCACGCTTGCCAGTCGACCCCCGTTTGGGGCGCATGTTGCTCGCCGCAAATGAGCTTAGGTGCCTTGCCGAGGTGCTGGTGATTGTCAGCGCCATGTCGATTCAGGACCCCCGGGAGCGGCCAACCGACAAGCAGGCGCAGGCCGACCAGGCCCATGCCCGGTTCCAGCATCCGCGTTCGGACTTTCTGGCGTGGATCGCGCTTTGGCGGTACTACGAAGCGCAGCGCCAGGCGCTCAGTCAGAACCAGCTACGCAAGCTCTGTCAGTGCGAGTACCTGGCCTACATGCGCATGCGCGAGTGGCGCGAGATTCATGGTCAGCTGGTCATCGCCTGTCGGCAGCTGGGCTTTAGGGTGCCGCCGCAACTTCCCGAAGAGGAGGCCTATGAAGCGATTCATCAGGCGCTCCTGACCGGGCTTTTGGGCAACGTCGCCCAGCGCGACGAGGGCAAGCAGTTCAATGCCACGCGCAACCGCAAGATTGTCGTGTTCCCCGGCTCGGGTCAATACAAAAAGCCGCCGCCGTGGCTGGTGGCGGGCGAGATTGTCGAGACCAACCAGGTGTATGCCCGCCAGTGCGGGGCCATTGAGCCGGACTGGTTGTTGCGCGTGAACCCGCGGGTATTGAAGCGGAGCCATTACGAGCCCGCTTGGCAGCGCCGCAGCGGCCGGGTGATGGCCAAAGAGCGCATCACGCTCTACGGACTCACCATCAGCGATGGTCGTCGAGTGAATTTTGGTGACATCGATGCCAAAACGTCTCGCGAGATCTTTATTCGTGACGCGCTGGTGACCGGCAACGTGATGAAGCCGCCGCGTTTCCTCAAAGAGAACCTGGCGCTGATGCGCTCGGTCGAGGAGCTCGAGTCACGGACCCGTCGCCGGGATTTGCTGATTGAAGAAGAGGCGCTGGTGCAGTTTTATGATGAGCGTCTGGGTAAGGACTGCGTGGGCATGACCTCGCTCATCAAATGGCTGAAGGCAGACCGCGCACGGGACGAGATGCTGCTGCTTAAGCGCGAGCAAATTCTGGTGCGCGACCCGGGCGCTGAGGTCGAGGCGCAGTTCCCGCCCAC
>CABYND010000017.1 GCA_902520195.1 Halieaceae bacterium | reverse complement strand
GAAGCCGGCGGGTCGCCCTGCCCGGGGCGAGCAGCAGGCAGTCGAGTAGCCAGATGGCGCCACTGGCCAGTACGACGATCACCAGAATCAGCGGAAAATCAATATTCATAACCGGAACTAATCTCTATGCGCCGGAGCATTTCCACTCCGAGTGATCCACAGCGCCCATTCCTTGCAACCCGTCTTTCACCCCATGATACACCGCCTATCGCTTCGCGCCTTCAGCCATCAACCTGCAATACCGCCAAAAATGCCGACTGGGGTATTTCGACGTTACCAACCTGCTTCATGCGTTTCTTGCCGGCTTTTTGTTTTTCCAAGAGCTTCTTCTTCCGCGTCACGTCACCGCCGTAACATTTGGCTGTCACGTTTTTCCGCAGTGCCTTGACCGTTTGTCTCGCCACAATCTTGCCGCCAACAGCCGCCTGAATTGCCACATCAAACATTTGCCGTGGAATGAGCTCTTTCATTTTTTCCGTCAATACTCGCCCGCGCGACTGTACATAGTCGCGATGCACAATGATGGCCAAGGCATCGACGCGGTCACCATTGATCAACACGTCCAAGCGGGACAGCGGCGCCGCTTCAAATCGCTCAAACCCATAATCGAGGGACGCGTAGCCGCGACTGACCGACTTCAAACGATCAAAGAAATCGAGCACCACCTCCGCCATGGGGATGTCATAAATCACCTGCACCTGCTGGCCCAGGAACTGCAGGTCTACCTGCACGCCTCGCTTTTCCACACAGAGGGTGATGGCCGCCCCTAGATACACCTGAGGCGTCAAGATTGTGCAGCGGGCGATGGGCTCCCGCATAATCTCAATATCCGCCACATCCGGCAATTTGGAGGGATTGTCGACGTAAATGGTCTCCTGACTCTTTTTCACGATCTCATAGATAACAGTCGGTGCCGTCGTGATGAGATCGAGGTTGTACTCTCTCTCCAGCCGCTCCTGAATGATCTCCATATGCAGCATGCCGAGAAAACCACATCGGAACCCAAAGCCCAGCGCATCGGAGGTCTCCGGCTCGTAAAACAGCGACGCGTCGTTCAGTGTCAGCTTGCCCAGGGCATCGCGAAAATCTTCGTAATCATCAGCGTTCACGGTAAAGATGCCGGCATACACTTGGGGCTTCACGCTCTGGAAGCCGGGTAACGCGGGCGTATCATGCTGCGAGGCGGAAATTAACGTATCGCCCACTGGCGCCCCTTTGATGTCCTTGATGCCCGCGACCACGAAACCCACCTCACCGGCCATCAGGCATTTGGTTTCCGTTCTTCGTGGCGTGAACACACCGATCATGTCCGCCTGATGCTGCTTGCCTGTCGAGCGCACCATAAATTTGTCCCGCTTGCTGAGCTGGCCTTGCTTGACCCTCACCAGAGAGACAACGCCCAGATAATTATCGAACCAGGAGTCGATGATCAGTGCCTGCAGTGGCGCCTCTCGATCTCCGTCAGGGGCCGGCACTTTCTTAATGAGATACTCCAGCACGCCCTCGATACCCATGCCGGTCTTGGCGCTGGCGGGTACTGCCTCTGTGGCATCAATACCGATAATCTCCTCGATTTCTTGCTGCACCCGCTCGGGGTCGGCCTGCGGCAAATCCATCTTGTTCAGTACCGGCAATACCTCGAGGCCTTGCTCGATTGCCGTGTAGCAATTGGCGACCGATTGCGCTTCCACCCCCTGACCCGCATCCACTACCAACAGCGCACCCTCACAGGCGGCGAGAGAACGGGAGACTTCATAGGAAAAGTCGACGTGGCCGGGGGTATCAATAAAGTTCAGCTGGTACGTCTCGCCATCTTGCGCCTGATATTTGAGCGTCACGCTCTGCGCTTTGATGGTAATACCGCGCTCTCGCTCAAGATCCATCGAATCGAGCACCTGATCTGCCATTTCTCTCTCAGACAGACCGCCACAATGCTGGATAAAGCGATCCGCTAGAGTCGACTTGCCGTGATCAATATGCGCAATGATCGAAAAGTTTCGAATATGACTGAGTTCAGCCACCGACACAGTGCCTCAATAAAATAACGCCCACCGAACGGGCGAGCGTTGCAGAGTTGGGAGTGCGCTATTTTAGCACGCTGGCAACGGGATCTTTAGTCGCCGTCCGGGACGCGAATGCCGATAAACAAGGGGCTGCCACCGCGAATCAAGCGGGCTGGAACAGAACTGCCGGGAGTTAAATCATTCGCAGCCGCAGTCACATCCGAAACGCGACTGATTGGGCGACTTCCCAGGCGGGTTAGAATGTCACCGGCTCGGACACCGGCTTCATTGGCAGGAGAGTCCGGCTCAACCGCGTCAATCAAGACACCGCCCGACAGACTGAGATCGGCCAGCGCGCCCGCCTCTGCCTCGGCGACGCGCATGCCCAGTAGCTCCAGGCTGCCATCAGCAGATACGCCAGCGTCAACCCGGGCGACCTGATCAGCCGCTAACGCACCCACCTCGACTGACACGCTCTGCTCTTCGCCATCGCGCACGATCAAAGCCTGAACCCGACTGCCCGGCGCTATCAGGCCCACAACGTGGGGCAAATCCGCCGAGGTTTCGATGGACTCACCATCGAAGGTGGCAATGATATCGCCAGACTGCAGTCCAGCGCGCTCCGCCGGAGAGTCTCGACCCACCTGTGCGATCAAAGCCCCCCGAGGTCGATCCAATCCAAAGGATTCAGCCAGATTACGATCGACATCCTGAATACTGACACCCAGCCAGCCCCGCTCGACCACACCGTTTTCCTTGATCTGAGACACCACATTGCGGACGACGGAAACCGGGATCGCAAAAGACAGGCCGATGGAGCCCCCTGAACGTGTGAAGATCTGCGAGTTGACGCCGATCACCTTACCGGCCAAGTTGAAAAGCGGACCTCCCGAATTGCCGGGATTAATGGCGACATCGGTCTGAATGAAGGGCACATAGTTGTCACCCGTCTCGGTCGGCAGACTCCGACCCAGCGCGCTGACAATCCCGGCGGTCACAGAAAAGTCGAGACTGAAGGGCGAACCAATCGCCAGCACCCACTGCCCCACTCTGATGTTGTCCCCACTGGCCAATTCGAGTTTGGGAAGTCGTTTCGCATCGATCTTTAGCACCGCCAAATCAGAGCGAGGATCTGTTCCCACCACCTCGGCATCAAACTCTTGTCGGTCAGGCAGCCTGACGACTACTCGGCGAGCGCTCTCGACAACATGATTATTCGTGACGATGTAGCCGTCACTCGTCAGAATGAAGCCGGAGCCCATGCCAGCGCGATCTCGTGGAACAGGCGGCCTGCCGCGAAAATCGAAGAAGCGCCGAAGCGACTCCGGCAGTTCTTCCAACTGTTCCTGATATCGCGAGTTCTCCGCTTCGTACTCGACCAATATCTTCACCACGGCCGGCGCCGCTGCGTCCACAATTTCGGTGAAATCGGGCAGCTCTGCAGCGCTTTTCTGGGCGGTGAGAGACAGTGCGAGCACGCACACAAGAGCGCGAAATATCATCGCCTTACTCCATGTAAGTTGTAAGAAACAGGACTCAGCTCTTTACGAGCAAATCCTCAAACTGGTTGAACTGCTTGCTGCTCAGCCTGGGCTCGGAGAGCCCCGGTAGCAAGCCGCCCGAACGCACAGTGACGAAACGAAGGATAGCAAAGCCAGATAACAGTCCTGTCGCAAAGGCAGCGGCAGACCACAGATCGCCAAGGTTCGACGCCAATATTGACAGGATAGCGCCGGCCACAAGCGGAAAACCGTATATCAGTAGGGTACCGCCCAAAAGTGTGGCCTCGGGCACCTTGATCACGACCTCGTCTCCTACGGCGCACTGTGCGGCGGTCAGCGTCTCACCGGAGGTCGCTCTGACACGGCCCTTGCCGCTCTGCAGTAAGGCTGACAAAGCGCCCTGCCCGCATCCCGCGCGAGCGGCACATTTGCCACAGGCAGCGCTGCGATCCGCTTCGATCCACACCGCATCTGGCTCGACGGCGACCACCCTACCGGTTTCACTTAACCAACCCATCAGGATTGTTCCCTGGGCGGTCGGACAGCGTCTGCGAGCAAGCGCGCGGTCACCACAGGGACCTCTCCCAGCACGCTGATCAATAACCCACCCGCCGCCGATCTGATGCCGCGGGTGTAAGTGAGCGTGGCACCCTCAATGACTGCCCCCTCTCCAACCGGCGCACCCGGCGGTAATGGCTCCACAAAAATAGACGCGGTCGCTAGACCGTCGCTAACCACAAACACGCCACGGTCAGCATCCTCAGACATTACGAAGTAACCCGGTACGACGCTCCGCCCAGGCTCGTATCCCAGCTGTTGTTGTGCGCGCGGTTCCCGCCCCGAAACCGGTTGATAATCAATCGAAGCGAACTCATAGCGCTCCAGCATCTTACCTTCCGAACCCACCGTCGCCATCGACAGAGCCAGTCCGGTTTCGCTGTCCATGTCGATCAGATGGGTCAGTCGCAGGGTATCGCGCGGCCTTAATGTCAGTCTCTGGGTGGCTCTACCGGCAACGGTCCGTCCCGATTCAAGGGTAGGCAAATACATTTCGGCAACATCACAGGCTCTTTGCGGGGAGTCGAATGGCACGGGCCAGCTCTCAGGTAGCGGGTCAGCCTGCGCATTCATCCGTCGCAACATGCCCTGCCCGGCATCATCAATGGGCGAACTGACGGTGACGAATTGCCGGTTACCTGCCCGCTCGAAGAGTACCGTGCCCTCATACCGCTGACTAGAAGACGCCCGGAGCATCTTTGCTAACAACTGTTGAGCCGGGGTATCGAGATTACAGGGGGATCCACTGGTTGAGGCGGCATCGGACTGAGCCAAAACCTGTGTCGGCACAAGCAGGCACAGGGCGACGAGCGTCGCCGCAAGGGACAGGCATCGCCCTTCATTCTGCAGCGCTGGTGTCGAGCTGTGATTCCGGAACGCGAACATAGGAGATGTAGGGCGCGGGATGACTGTAGGCCGCAGCCGTTGCATGGCGACGGTTGAGTGCGCGATATCGGTCGCGCGCAAGACGATCGTATACTGCAGCAATGTTCTGACTAGATTCCTGGGCAGTCACTGACTGCTGTACCGGGCCGGCAAGCGGTTTGTTACCCAGACTCGCCTGAATCGGTTGTGCACCCAACACCGGCACCACTGCACCGCCCAGCTCACTCACCACCGGTATGGGCGACCCCGCGCTCGAAGGCAAGAGTAGTTGCTGGCCGCCTGTGACCACTGCCAGCGTCACTGACGCCGCAATGGCCATACTCCAGAGCGGATTGCGACTCATCGGCTTCTCTGTCTCCAACGCTTCAAGGACTCCCCTCGATACATCGATTTGGGTATCGCTGGCGCACTGTCCGTGCAGCGCGTCTCTCACACGATGGTGACGCTGCCACCGATCGCGCAGTGACGCGTCGCCGGCCACAGCGTCCAGCGTCCGTCGCAACTCGAGTTCCTGCGACTCACCGTCCATCACGGCGGAAAGTGCCTCTTTGTCTCTCTCTTCAGCTGTCATCTAAAGCCCGAGCCCCCACTGATCTGCTCTTTCACGCGCTGGTCAACCGCCTCGCGCGCCCGAAATATTCTCGATCTGACCGTGCCCACAGGGCAACCCAAAACATCCGCAATGTCGTCGTAACTCAGCCCGTCAAACTCCCTGAGCATCAACGCTGCCTTCAGTTCACCGGGCAATGCGTTCAACGCAGATTCAACCACCTCCGCCAGCTCGCCGCCCATCGCCAGCGCCTCCGGAGAGGCACTCTCCGAGAGCATTCCGCCCTCATCAAAGCCCTCAGCGTCTTCAATGGTCGCATCGGCCCCAGGCCTGCGTCCCTTGGCGACCAAATGGTTTTTGGCCGCGTTCGCCGCGATGCGGTAAAGCCACGTGTAAAACGCACTATCACCGCGAAATTTCCCCAGCGCCCGGTAGGCCTTGATGAACGCCTCCTGTGTGACGTCCTCCACCTCACCGGCGTCTGACACGTATCGACTCACCAGTGCGGCAATCCGACCCTGGTACTTCAATACCAGCAGATCAAACGCTCGCAGGTCACCACGCTGAGACCTCTGAACCAGTTGCTGATCTGTATCAGAGGCTGTCAAAACCGCGCCTTCGCTCTACCCGACATACGGGGATGCCCGCCTCACCGGACACCCAATGCGCTTCAGAACACGCTGCAGGCAAAAAGTTCCCGATACATTACACTTTGTCTTCTGGCTACTATACCGCACACACAGCGCACCGCCGGCTTAAGAAATATGTCGACTATTGCCCGATTTGACGTGCTCATCATCGGCAGCGGTGCCGCTGGAATGAGTCTCGCGTTGCAGTTACCAACATCGCTCAAGGTGGCGGTGCTGTCCAAAACCCAACTGGGTTCGGGATCGACGTTTTGGGCCCAGGGCGGGATGGCGGCAGTGCTCCACGACCGCGATACGGTACAGGCCCACGTAGACGATACCCTAAGTGCCGGCGCAGGCCTTTGTCACGAACCGGCAGTGCAATTCACCGTCGGGCGCAGCCGGCAGATCGTCGACTGGCTGGTTTCGCAGGGCATGAACTTCGATCTCCGGGAGGATCAGCAGGACGCGGAATTTCGTGAATTCCACCTCACGATGGAAGGCGGGCACAGTCATCGTCGCGTGATCCACGCCGCCGATCAAACCGGACGCGCGCTGTCAGAAGTACTGGCTACCCGGGCGGCCGAGGCCCCTAACATCACCATACTCACCGATCGCTGTCTCGTCGATGTGATCAAGACAGGCTCGCGGGTCTGTGGCACCTATCTGCTGAGGACTGGTGACAACATCGTGGAGACAGTAAGTGCCGGTGCCGTCGTACTAGCGACCGGGGGGGCCAGCAAAGCCTATCGCTACACGACGAACCCAGACGGCGCGAGTGGCGACGGTATCGCAGTCGCCTGGCGCGCGGGGTGTCGGGTGGCCAATCTGGAGTTCAACCAGTTCCACCCCACCTGCCTTTACCATCCGGAAAGTCGATCATTTCTGATGACCGAGGCACTCCGCGGTGAGGGGGCGACCCTGCATCTGCCGGATGGACAGCGATTCATTTCCCGCTTCGATGACCGTGAAGAGCTGGCACCACGTGATATTGTGGCCAGAGCCATCGATTTTGAGATGAAAAGACTCGGCGCAGACTGCGTCTTTCTCGATATCAGTCATCAACCCGCTGACCTGATTACGCGCCACTTTCCTCAGGCTTATGAACGCTGTCTGGCCCTTGGCATTGACATCACCCGCGACCGCATTCCCGTTGTCCCCGCGGCTCATTACACCTGTGGCGGCGTAGTGGTCGATCAATATGGCGCGAGCGATGTGCCGGGGCTTTATGTCGTCGGGGAGTCAGCGTGTACGGGGTTGCACGGAGCGAATCGCATGGCCAGCAACTCTCTGCTCGAGTGCTTCGTTTACGCACAGTCCGCAGCACAACACATCGCAGAGTCGGTCAGTGGGGAACTCACGCCGCCGGAGACCTGGGACGACAGTCGTGTCAGCGATTCCGACGAGGAAGTGGTGATTCAGCATAACTGGCAAGAGTTGCGGCGTCTCATGTGGGATTATGTGGGCATTGTGCGCACATCGCGCCGGCTGCAGCATGCCGCGGACAGGATTGCATTGCTGGAAAAGGAGGTGTCGGGTTATTACGGACGGTTTCAGATTACGCGTCCGCTCTTGGAGATGCGCAATCTGGCGCGCGTGTCATCGTTAATGGTCCAGTGCGCTGCCAATCGCCAGGAGAGTCGCGGCTTGCACTACAACTCCGATTTTCCTGATACCGCATCGGTTGCCCGCGACTCGATACTGATACCGACTCACTTCGATGCTGACACGGCCCTGAACGGCCCGACTGATCGACTGCCTCAATATCATCAGTAGCCGGCATCAGTGATCGGCACTTCCAGATGTAATCACGCACCGATGCCGTGAAAACGCCTAATCTCTTCAATCACCGGTGCAAAGCGATCCTCCGTAATCGCGCTACGCCCCATGATCCACTCCATCAGGTCCTGATCGTCCCGAAACAGCAGCTCGCGGTAATCCTGTCTCAATGCCGCATTCAGGTCGAGAAAAGCCTCCGTCACGAAAGGCGCCAGCAATAGATCTAACTCAAGCAGCCCCCGTCGGCTGGCCCACTTGGCGCGGTTCCACTCTTCTCTCTGATCCATAGACTGCCACCAGCTCGCAACGTCAACGTTGTAGTATAGAGCCCCACAACCTGTTTATTACCCGGCGCATCCATATTGAACACTCAGCAGCCACAGAGCCCTCCCGCACACATCGATTTTGTCATGCGGTTGTCTGGCAGCGGCGGTAAGGAATTCCTGCAGGGGCAAACAACAGCAGACTTCAACGACTGCGGCCCAGGCGATCTCCGCTATGCCGCGTTTTGTAACCCGAAGGGCCGTGTACTCGCAGACGTCTTGGCTGTGGTCATCGATGAGCAGGAAATCCTGCTGAGAGGCAGAGTAACTGTGATGGCAGCGCTTGCTGAGCACCTCAAACCTTATCTCGGCTTTGCGCGCTGCTCGCTCACACCCACTGACTGGCGCATTAGCTGCTCCGACGGCTCAGCAGACGAGCATCATGCGGGACTGCGCTTCGTGGAATCATCTCTTGTGGCAGTCACGGTGCCTATGGGTCCGGAGCATATCGAGTGTTGGAGCGCGCCGCATGAAAGTCAGAGCAAAGATCTTGCAGACCCACTCTGGCTGGAGATCAAAAACCAACGCGCGCGTATCGAGAGCCAAACGATCGGCAGCTACCTGCCGCAAGACCTCGACTACGACTGCAATGGCACAGTGAGCTTCACCAAGGGCTGCTACACGGGCCAAGAGATTGTGGCCCGTCTTCACTATCGAGGCACGCCCAAGCGGCGCCTGCACCGGGCCGAGACTGCTACCGCTGTCGTCGCCGGAGACACTTTGGTTAATGCCGAGGGCAAAACCGTTGGCAGCATCGTGAATCACTGTCGTAAAGACCAGACGCATGAACTACTAATCGAATTGATTCCGGAGGCGGCTGTGGAGCCGATCACGCTCACAGGGGGTCACGGCGAGCTCTCGCGGGTAACTCGCTGTCATGAGGAGTCGTCACGATGACAAGGACCAATCGACAGGCTGACGCTGGTTTGCCTCCAGAAAAGCATTGGCCTGACTAAAGTGGCGGCAGCCCAGGAACCCCCGGTGTGCTGACAACGGAGAAGGATGCGGCGCAGAGAGGACACAATGTCTGGCGCGATCAACAGCGGCACCCTTTTTCTGGGCCTGAGCCCCCCACAGCATGAAAACGACGGATGACGCTCCCTCATTGACCGTCGCGATCACGGCATCCGTAAAACGCTCCCAACCGTGACCCTGATGCGATCCGGCAGCGCCGTGCTCAACTGACAGCGCGCTGTTCAGCAGCAACACCCCCCGCTCGGCCCACTGGGAGAGGTCACCGTGGGGTGGCACGGGCATGCCGATGTCATCGTGAAGTTCACGGAATATGTTCCGCAAAGAGGGTGGGATCCGCTGACGTCCTTGCACTGAAAAACTCAGGCCGTGAGCCTGGCCCGGACCATGGTAAGGATCCTGCCCCAACACCACCACTTTCACCGCCTCCGGCGGCGTCGCCTCGAGCGCCGCAAAAAACTGCCCAGCAGGAGGATAAATGGTCTTGCCGGCGGCTTTTTCAGCGCGCAAAAACGCTGACAACCGTGACATGTAAGGCTGTTCGAATTCGCCTTTTAGTAGCGAGAGCCACTCTGAGCGTAATCGAATCTCACTACTCATAAACGCTTCCGAAAACGAGCGAGCCCTTGGCCCGAAACCAACAACACCCCCAACCACACCAGCGCAAACGACGTCGCAGTAGCAGTATCGATGGATTCACCCAGCGCGGTCTGAGCGACCAGTAGCTGTAGCGAGGGCCCCAGATAGGCCGTGAAGCCCACCACATGCAGTGGTAGCAGTCGAGACGCCGCGATATAGGTTAATAACGGCGCCGTGGTATAGACCCCACCCAGCAGCAAAAAGCTGTCCACCTTGAGTCCGTGCTGACCCATCCCTGCCCCACAGGTCAGCCATAACCAGCCCAGCGCGAACGGGGCCATACAGAGGGTTTCAATAAACAAGCCCTGCATGGTGTCTGCGACTATTTTCTTTCGAATGGCGCCATAGAGCGCAAAGCTGCTTGCGACTACCAGGCTAATCCATGGCAAACTGCCATAGGCCCAGAGCTGCAGTGTTACGGCGACAACAGCCAGCAAAACCGCTATCCACTGGGCTGTCCCCATCACCTCCTTAAACGCGACTTTGCCCACTATAATCGTTAGCAGTGGCAGCATGAAATAGCCGAGACTGGCTTCCGTCGCACGCCCGTTGGACACAGCGTAAACGAACACACCCCAATTGAGACTCAACAGCACCGTTCCCAGCGCACTCCAAGCCAGCAAGCTTGGCACCCTAACGAGTAGCCAGGTCGCCCGCATCCGGCCCGCCCAAATCAGGACTGCCGCCGCGACCGGCAGACTCCAGATTGCCCGGTGCGCGACCACATCCTGGGGTCGCACAGGGGATGTCTCCGCCCAATACAACGCAGCCACGCCCCAAATGACGTTAGCGATTACCGCCAGCGACAAACCGGTCTTCAACTCTTGCACTGTGTACTGCGCTGTCATCACTGCTTCATCTCATACCGTATGGCGTTGAACTGTAGCGGGGCGCTTCGCTTGGCGAGGTTACACCAAGCAACGTGGCCGGCAGACTCACTTTCTAGCCTGTTCGGTAAGCTGTAGAGGGTGATATGTTCCTCGACTACGACAAGCCCCGAGTTCACATGCACCTCGCTCTGCAATTACTCATTCACTTCGCTCTGGCTGCGACCCTCCTCTCGGCAACACTGACCGCGCCCTTCGCTGATCCACGGACACCCATAACCGAGCATGCTGGTGGTTGGCAGCGCGCGCTTTTCCCACTGCGCATTCCCGTCACCAGATTGATTGACGGTCGAATGCGTCACTTCACCGAGCACTGCACTGCGGTCGCTGTCACGCCCGGCCCCAACAGCCTTTTGGTGAGCGCCTGGCACTGCTTCGAAGACTACCGCTCCACCATCACGCCGATACAATTAATCGACCCTGACACTGCGACGCCGGTCCCGATAAAGCTACTCGAGACCGGCGGCTCGATGCAGCAGGATTGGGCATTACTCACGCCGGATCTGCCTCTCCTCATCAATAGCTGGATCCCAATCTCCACTACCCCCCATCATATCGGGCAACGACTGATTGCCGCGGGCTTTGCCCCGCGAACTGATCAAGCCGGCGACGATGCTGTCGAACGGTACCTGCTCGCCGACCTCGCCTGCTCGGTGATCGACGCCAGCACCCATCCACCCGCTTCGGATTGCGTGGCAAAAAAAGGCGCGTCCGGCGGCGCCATAATTGCCTTAAACGACAGTGGCAGTGTGAGACTTCAGGGCATTATTTCGGCGGGAGACGGCGAGACAGTGAGCTACTTTTATCCCGCCCCGTTACTCATCCGTCGATTGGACAGGCCGCATTGACAACCCGCGCGTCTGTCGCGCAGGTGGTGGTCCGCCAATGTGCTGCTCGCCTCGTCTGGCAGCCAGCTCCACTTGCTTCTGCCGTTCCTGAAAACGCGCCTGCCTGGTGGCCGTAAGATCACCATAGCAACGGGGACACGAAACCCCTTTTTCGTAGTGTTCGGATGCCTTGTCTGCCTCAGTGATGGGGTGGCGGCAGGCGTAACACTGGTCAAAACTGCCTTTTTTAAGCCGGTGGTTCACCGCGACGCGAGAATCAAAAACGAAGCACTCGCCCTCCCACCGTGATTCCGATTCGGGCATGTCTTCAAGGTACTTCAAGATGCCGCCCTGCAGATGCCTGACATCTTCAAATCCCTGGGATACCAAATAGGAGGTCGATTTTTCGCAGCGGATACCTCCGGTGCAAAACATGGCCACTTTGGTATGACGCGCGGGGTCAAGATTGTTCTGTACCCACTCAGGAAAATCGCGAAAGCGCTGCGTACCCGGATTGACAGCGCCCCGAAAGCTGCCGATGGCCACCTCGTAATCGTTACGGGTATCAATTACCAAACACTCAGGGTCATCGATCAGGGCATTCCATTCGGAGGGCGTGGCGTAACGGCCGACGCAGGCCGTCGGGTCAACATCCTCCACGCCCATCGTGACAATCTCCCGCTTCAACTTCACCTTCATGCGATGAAAAGGTGCCGCGGCGTGGTAGGACTGCTTCCAGTCGAGCGCAGCAAGGCGCGGATCCTGCCGCAACCAGGCGATCACGGTATCGACTCCCGCCCGGCTTCCCGCAATGGTCCCGTTAATGCCTTCCCGAGCGAGCAATAGGGTGCCCTTAACCCCCGCCTCCAAGCACACTGCCAGCAGTGGCGGCTTCAGATCGGCAAAGTCATCGAGCGCCACAAAGCGATAGAGCGCTGCAACGACCTGATCAGACTCCTGCGACATTATTTGCCGGTACCGCCACGACAGTCGGGTGAATCCGGTGCTGCCAGGGTCTCTGCCCACTCTTCCGGGGTATAGGTATGGAGCGCCAACGCGTGGACAGGTCCCGCAAGCCACTCAGCGAGGACACCGTAGACGCGCTGGTGGCGTTTGACGCTGCGCTCACCCGCGAACTCCTCTGTAACCAGCACTACTTTAAAATGGGTCTCGGAGTCAGGCGGGACACTATGGCGGAAACTCTCATTTTCCACAGTGAGCTCACGTGGCTGGAACGCAGCCTCGAGCGCTGCTGTGATATCAGACTGGACTGTCATACAAGTGTCCGCTTATCCGGGCATGCTATTTTACGTTGAAATAGCGATTAAATGCTTTGGATCCATACCGCCCCATGAACGCTGACACTCCACACTACAAGGATCACCCGCCGCCGCCTCTGTGGCGGCATGGGCTAGCCATGCTCTACGACACATTACTGGTCGTGCCGCTCTTTATGGCCGCGGCCGGACTCTGGGTGGCCATCCTCGGGCCAACGGACTCTCTAAACGATCCCGCGGTACCAGCGAACCTGCAGCGACTGAGCTGGCTGCTTATCCTGCTCCTGTTTTTCGGGATTTTCTGGCGACGCGCCGGGCAGACTCTGGGCATGCAAGCCTGGAGGATCAAGCTGGTGACCGACTCGGGCAGTCCGCCTACCTGGCGGCAGGTAACGTTACGCGTGCTCGGCGCCCTGCTATCGGCTGTCAGTCTGGGAGCGGGCTATTGGTGGCGTTTTGTGCCGCCTCATCGACGCTACTGGCACGATCGCCTGTCGCAAACATATCTGGTGTCGCTACCGAAAGCGCGCTAGCACCAAACCGGCCAGGGGAATCGGATCAGGCGCGGCGCCACAATAGCCAGGTGCCACCCAACCAACACGCCGCGATGGGCACCAATGCGGCCACTAGCGGGTCGTAACCAAATATAAGGCTGGCCGGACCAAAGAAATCCTGACTGATCCGAAACACCACCCCCACAATCACGCCGACGAATATCCTGGCGCCCTTGGTGCCTTCCCTGAGCGGGCCAAAAATAAACGACATGGCCACCAGCACCAATCCGAGCGTGGCGAGGGGCTGCAGCATTTTGCGCCAAAAGGCCAACTCGATATCCACAAACACCATGCCCTGCTGCTTGAGATATTGCGCGTAGGGCCACAGCTCCAGCACCGGCAGCGTCTCCGGCTCCACGACGTCCAGTGTCAGTAACTGAGGCGTGATAGCGGTATCCCAGCGCCATAGTGTCGTCTCCTCGGTAGCCGTACGATCCGACTCCAACCGCGTCAGCTTTACCTGCTCGAGCACCCAGTGGTCTCCAGCGTGAGTGGCACGCTCTGCCATCAGGGTGCTTTGCAGTCGCCGGTTATCATCGAAACTCAGCAGCGTCACGCCGTAAGCGACGCCACCACGCTGCACAGCATCAACGTGCACAAACGTATTGCCGTCCCGGTTCCAGGCACCAAACCGCCCCGCTACGGCTGACTCAGAGCGTTGCGCCAAAGCCCGGTGACTCATCGCCAACTGCTCGGTGTGGGGTGCAACTAACTCGCCGACCGCAAACCCTACCGCCGCCATCAGCAATGCCGGCTTTAGCACCATTGTCGCCATGGAGAACATCGACACGCCCGCGGCGCGTATCACCACCAGCTCACTTGAAGCGGCAAGCCTGCCAAGCCCGATCAAGGCGCCGATCAGTGCCGCAAACGGCACGAATTCATGGACCCGCCTGGGCAGGGTGTAACCCACGTAAATGAGGATATCGAGAAAACTGTAGCCGTCTCGCATGTCGTCGGTTTCGTCGACAATCGATGCCAACGCATCCAACCCTACCAGAAGCAGCAACACCCCCAAGGTAGCCAGCAGGACGGAGCGTCCGACATACAGATCAAACTTACCCACGCGTCACCTTCCAGCGCTTGCTAATGCGCTCCCAATGCAGCAACGCTAATGCCAGCAGCGCAAAACCAGCGTGCACGGCCAGCATCAGACCGGGACCCTGTCCCGACTCAATGGCGCCCCGGGCCTGGGTCATGCCGAGGAAATAGAACAACAACACCACCATGGCGGGGCCTATCTTTGCATAGCGACCACGCCGCGCGTCGGTGCGGCTGAGCGCCAGCGCAATTACCGCAATCGCAGGCACCATGACCGGCAAAGACACCCGCCACCAAAGCGCCCCCCTGAGTCGCGGCTCGTCACTGACCCAGAGGTCAGCGGAGGCAATTGACTCGACCTTGCCGCTGCGGCGCAGACTGTTCTGTGACTCGGGAATGAGCTCCCCGTAAAGATTAAACGTAATCTCCTCGAGGGCCCGCTCACCCGGTTCGCCCCGATACCGACTGCCGCCCCTCAGCTCCAGATATCGCCGACCGCTCTCCTCGGCCAGGACGATCGCTCCCTCACGGGCAAACGTTGCGGTAAACAAATCTTCCGTCGAGCCTGGCCGGCGCTCAAAAACGAAGATGTTGTGCATCAACCCGTCGTCATCAATACGCTCCGCGTAGGTGACGTAGTCGCCTCGTCGCTGTTTACGAAAGCGACCTTCGTTCAGCATATGCAGGCCTTCGGCAGAACGCGGGTTGTCCAACAGCACCTGTGCTCTGGCAGAGCCCTCCGGCGCAATGAAGAGGGAGAGCGCCGCGACCGCAGCGGTGACGATCAGCGCGGGTACCATGACAAAAACGGCGAGCTTGCCAGGGCCCACGCCGCAGGCGCGTAAGACGACCATCTCGCTCTCCGCGTAGAGTCGCCCCAAGCTCAGCAAAATGCCAATGAACAGACCCAGCGGCAGGATCATTTCGAAAAACCCGGGCAACTTGAACAACATGATGGGAAGCAACACGTCGCCAGTTAATGACCCCACCGCTGCCTCGGCGAGGTAGCGAATAAAGCGCCCAGCAAAGACCACCAGAAACAGCACAAAGCTGACCGCGGCCGTGTGCAACAGAATGTCTCGCGTCAGGTATCGGAGGATCCGCATCAGGTCAGATAAACCGCGCCCAAATCATAAAGGGTTATTTCGTTAACGGCGTCGCCATCATACACTAGCTCCCCGCTCCCAAAGTCAACAACCTACAGGATCACCAATGGCTACATTGAGCATTACCGCAAGGACTGCAGGGTCAGCTGAACTGATCAAAACTCAGGCGCTGGCTGTTTTGATGCCCGAGAGAAAAACGCTCGCACCCGTGCTGAAGGCGCTGGACAAGCGGCTCGGCGGCACAGTGACGAGATCTTTGCAAAACGGTGATTTCACAGGATCCGCAGGCAGTCAATTGTGGCTACCCGGTGCAGCTAGTGTCGACAGGGTTTTGCTGGTTGGCTGCGGTGACCCTGGCAAGCTCAACGCCGCGCAATCGAAGAAAGTCAGCGAGGCACTGTCGCGCGCGCTCGTGGCAAGCCCTGCCAAGGAAGCGCAGATCCTGATGGAGTGCCTGACACGGAAACTTAAAAACCCTGCGGCGCTGATGGAACAAGTGAGCCTGTCTCTCTCACTGGCTCACTATCAATACAGCCAGACGCTGAATAAACGCAAGAAACCCGAGCGAGCCCTGAAAAAAGTTGTGATCCTACCGGGTACCCTGTGCGGTATGGCTGCGGCGCGTCGCGCTGTCCTCGCAGGCACCGCGACTGGTCAGGGCGCCAATTTAACCCGCCAGTTGGTCAACCTGCCCGGCAACATCTGCACCCCCAAATTCCTGGCCAGTGAAGCGAGGCGGCTCGCCCGCTCGGATAAAAACCTCACGGCCACCATCGTCGATGAACGCAAAATGGCAGAGCTGGGCATGCACTCTTTACTGTCGGTTGGCAATGGATCTGAGCAACCCTCTAAGCTCATCGTAATCAAATACCGCGGCGCCGCGAGTAGCGCCCGCCCCTATTGCCTGGTAGGCAAGGGCATCACATTCGATACCGGTGGTATCAGCCTGAAGCCCGGCGCCAAAATGGACGAGATGAAGTTCGACATGGGCGGCGCGGGATCCGTATTCGGCGCGATCAAAGCGGCCTCCCTAATGAAGCTACCCATCAACATCGTGGGCGTCATCGCAGCCGCAGAAAACATGCCGAGTGGACGAGCAACCAAACCCGGCGATGTGGTCACAAGCATGTCAGGCAAAACGATCGAAATCCTCAATACCGACGCCGAGGGTCGTCTGGTGCTGTGCGACGCACTCACCTATGTGGCGCGATTCTCTCCCATCGAAGTCATTGATATCGCTACTTTGACCGGCGCGATCATTGTATCTCTCGGGCAAGAAGCGACAGGCATCTTTTCAAACGACGACAACCTCGCCGACAGTCTACTCAGAGCGGGAGAGCGCAGTCATGACCGAGGATGGCGCTTCCCGATTTGGGAGGAATACCATCGACAGCTCGACAGTCATTTTGCAGACCTGGCCAACATCGGCTCTGGCGGCGCAGGCAGCATTACTGCGGCCTGCTTCCTGTCTCAATTTGCAGAAGACCATAAGTGGGCACACCTGGACATCGCGGGCACCGCATTCAGAAGTGCGCCCAAGGGAGCAACGGGCCGACCCGTACCCATGCTGGTTCACTATCTGCGTGAGCGTGCCGGCGTCCTGTGACACAAGTCGATTTCTACGTTCTGCCAGAGAATGGCAGCCTGACCGCTCATGCAGCGGTCGGGCGTATTGCTGAGAAAGCGCTGAACCGCGGCCACCAGATTTTTGTTCAGGTCAAAGATGAGGCTGCGGCCACTGCACTCCATGACAGCTTGTGGACCTTCCGCGAGCCGAGTTTTCTGCCCCACGCTATCGCGGGGACAGATGATGGCGAACCACTGGTTATAGGATGGGACAATCCGCCAAATGAATATGACGATGTATTGATCAATACAACCGGCGTCGTGCCCGGTCATTTTGCGCGTTTTGGCCGCTTGGCGGAGATCGTGGCACCAGATGCGGCTACACTTGAGGCCTCGCGCGAAGCATGGCGATTTTATCGGGACCGGGGCTACCCCCTTGCCAAACATGATCTGTCGTAGCACGGACTATTGCCTACAGGGCACATCAACATCGTAACCATGGACAAGAACTTCTCACCCGCAGACATCGAAGCGCGCTGGTACGACCATTGGGAAACTCGAGGCTATTTTGCGCCGTCCGGGCAAGGCCCTGCTTATTGCATCCCGATCCCGCCACCCAACGTCACCGGGACCTTGCACATGGGGCACGGCTTTCAGCAGGCCATCATGGACGCGCTGATTCGCTACCACCGCATGCGCGGTCACAACACGCTCTGGCAGGTGGGCACGGACCATGCCGGCATCGCCACACAGATGGTGGTCGAGCGCCAGCTTGAGGCCGAGGGCACGACGCGGGAGGCCCTTGGCAGAGAGGGCTTTATCGATCGTGTGTGGGATTGGAAAGCGGAATCCGGTGGCGCCATCACTCAGCAGCTCAGGCGGTTGGGTACCTCCCCGGATTGGACCCGGGAGCGCTTCACCATGGACCCGGGACTGTCAAAGGCCGTCCAAAGCGTCTTTATCGCGCTGCATGAACAGGGTTTGATTTATCGCGGCTACCGGCTGGTCAACTGGGATCCGCAACTTCTCACTGCGATCTCTGATCTCGAGGTGGTGCAGGAGGAAGAGACTGGCTCACTCTGGCATCTCCGCTACCCGCTGAGTAGCGGCAAGGGTCATTTGATCGTCGCGACGACCCGTCCCGAAACCATGCTGGGCGATACGGCGGTTGCGGTCCACCCCGATGATGAGCGCTACCGCGATCTGGTAGGAGAGACCATCGACCTGCCCCTCGCTGGGCGGAGCATCCCGATCATTGCCGATGATTACGTGGATCCCGAGTTCGGTTCCGGCTGCGTCAAGATTACGCCCGCGCACGACTTCAATGACTACGCCATGGGCGAGCGTCACGATTTGCCCATGATCAATGTGCTGACCGCTGAGGCCAAAATAAACGATGAGGCCCCGGAGCGCTTCAGGGGACTGGACCGTTTTGATGCCAGAGCGCAGATCATCGCTGAGCTCGAGTCTGCCGGGCTGCTGGAGAAAATTGAACCACACACGCTCAAAGTACCGAGAGGCGACCGGTCTGGCGCGGTGATTGAGCCGTGGCTGACACCGCAATGGTATGTCGACGCGAAAAAACTCGCGGAGCGTGCCATTAAGGCGGTCGAGACCGGCGCCATCGAGTTTGTACCCAAGCAGTGGGAAAACACCTACTTCGCCTGGATGCGCGAGATTCAGGATTGGTGCATCAGCCGGCAGCTGTGGTGGGGGCATCGCATACCGGCCTGGTACGACGAGGCAGGCAATGTCTTCGTTGGAGAATCTGAGGCTGCCGTGCGCGAGGTGCACGCAATCCCTGATGAGACGCCGTTGCAACAGGATGATGACGTCTTGGATACCTGGTTTTCCTCGGCCCTGTGGACCTTCTCGACGCTCGGCTGGCCACAGAAAAATGACGATCTATCGGCGTTTCATCCCGCCTCCGTGTTGGTGACCGGCTTCGACATCATTTTCTTCTGGGTGGCCAGAATGATCATGATGTCGCTGCATTTCATGGAAGAGGTCCCCTTCCATACCGTCTATGTCCACGGCCTGGTGCGCGACGGCGAAGGCCAGAAAATGTCTAAGTCGAAAGGCAACGTACTGGACCCCATCGATCTCATTGATGGTATCGAGCTGGAGGCGCTGATTCAGAAACGAACCAGCAATCTGATGCAACCCCAACTCGCTGCGAAAATTGAGAAAGCGACCCGCAAGCAGTTCCCCGACGGGATTACCGGTTATGGCACCGACGCGCTTAGATACACGTTCTATTCACTCGCATCCACCGGGCGGGATATTAAATTCGATATTGGCCGGATGGAGGGGTACCGTAACTTCTGCAACAAAATATGGAACGCCTCGCGCTATGTGCTGAGCCATACGGACTCACATAATCTGAACGAGGGGGACGCGGCGCTGTCACTAGCTGACCGCTGGATTCAGAGCCGCCTCGAAACCACCTTGATTGCCGTCGAGGAGGCCTACGACAACTACCGTTTCGATCTGGCGTCCCAAGCGCTCTATGACTTTGTGTGGAATGAGTTCTGTGACTGGTACCTGGAGCTGTCCAAGCCAGTGCTGTGGGACGAGACCACTGCCGCATCCGAACAATTGGGTGCACGCCGTACATTGATCACAGTGTTGGAGAAATCACTGCGCCTCCTCCACCCTTTCATGCCCTTCCTCACCGAGGAAATCTGGCAACCCGTCAGCCCGCTGGCAGACGAGTCAGGCGAGAGCATCATGCTGGCGCCATGGCCGACGAGGCAGCCTGACCGCATGGACGCCGAATCCGAAGCAGAAATAGAGTGGCTCAAACAGATTATCATGGGTATCCGTAGTATTCGCTCTGAATCCAATATCCCACCCGCTACCGAGCTCCCCGTGTTTGTCGTTAAAGCCACGGCGCTTGATCGAGAGCGATTCAACCGCAATGAGGCCTACCTGGGGCGGCTGGCCAAGGTCAGCGGCATCACTTTGCTGTCTGAAGAGGAGGCTCCGTCTGCGAGCCTGATGGCCCTCTGCGGTGATCTGGAGATCAGAGTGCCGATGGCTGGCGTCATCGATATTGAGGCGGAACTCAAGCGGCTCGATAAGGAAATCGAGCGTCAGCAGATAGAAGTCGCGAAACTCGACGGCAAGCTGTCTAACAAAGCCTTCACACAGCGCGCGCCTGCTGACATTGTGGAGGCGGAAAAGCAAAAGAGAGCACAGGCAGAGACGGCTTTGACGACCCTCAGCCGCCAGCGCACTCAAATTGAGGAGTTGCGTTCTGGGTAAAGCCCTGATAAGACTGTATCGAATAATAATTCTAATGTGGTAGATTCAGTCATGTCAGACCGCCAGACAGGAACCGTTAAGTGGTTCAACAATGCCAAGGGCTTTGGCTTCATCACGATGGCCGACCGGCCGGACGACATCTTTGTTCACTTCAGAGCGATTCAGGGGGATGGGTATCGCAGCCTGAATGAGGGACAGGAAGTCGAGTTCAATCTGGTTGAGGGTCCCAAAGGCTTGCAGGCCGAAGAAGTCACCAAGCGCTAATACCCTCGGCACGGCACTTTTGCTAAGCTCGCGCTCGCATTGAACGCGGAGCGCGGTATGCCGTCGTCTAGAACCAAGAAAACAACCAGCAAAACCACTCGATCGACTGCGGACAAAACGCTGCGTCATTTCCGCGGCGTGGTCATGCCCTATGCCGGGCACAAAAGTATTCGAGCAGTGCGACGAGCAGGTCATGAGCCAAGCATTCACGGCACCAAGCTTTGGAAATCCAGCTGCCTGATCATCGATTACCTGAAGAAGCATCCTCCCAAGCGCCGCAAACGCGTGCTGGACGCGGGTTGCGGCTGGGGTATTACCGGGATCTGGTGCGCCAAGGAATGGGGGTCAAAGGTCGTTTCAATGGATGCCGACCCGGCTGTATTTCCCTACCTGGATGCCGTAGCGGAACTTAACGGCGTTGCGACCGAGAGCCGGGTGCAGCGCTTCGAGAAGGTCCGCAAGAAAGATCTTGAGAAGGTGGATATTCTGTTCGGCGGCGATATTTGTTTCTGGGATGAGCTGGTCGACCCTGTTGCTAAAATGATTGATCGCGCCATTGACGCGGGCGTCGGCACGATTGTAATTGGCGATCCCGAGCGGCCCACATTTCACGAAATGGCCGACAAAGTGACCGAAAAACACGGCGGCGATGTTTTGGGCTGGCGCCTCTCAGGCAGCGTTAAGGCGACGGGTGCGCTATTGGTGATTCACAACGACTGATCAGTCGATGTAGGCGAGCTCCATTTTCAACTCTCGCTCCACCGGTTCAGAACACGCCATAAATGCTGGCCGGTAAACCATACCGCGCATCGCACGTCTGACCCGCCCAGGCGGGTCAGCATCGGCGCCGGCCGTGGGCAAGTTGAAATCCATATCGACGGGTTTACCTCTCTCGGTCACGGTCAATGACACATCGAGCGGTGTAGCCGGCTCCTGAAACGCCCGGTTAAAGGCCAGCCTTGGGTATTCCGGTAGGGGCGCAGCTTGTGTAAATCGGCCCGGCGAAAGCCTGCAAGCTCTCCGATAAAGTGATGTCGCCTCATCCCGCTTGCGATAAAACCAGTGCCAATCTGCCAGAGCCGATAGCGCGTCCGGGCTGTCAGGATTGACTTCAAGCAACCGCTCAAAAACCGTTTCCCCCTTGCTAAACAAGCGACGCTGAAGGGCTTCTAGTCGCGGCTCCCGATCAAGAGATTGCCACTCCGGATCGGAGAGGGTCCGCTCGAACCGGGGGTCGTCTACAAACACATCGAGCTTGTGCTCCAAAAGATAGTAAAACCGACCCAAACTGAAGGTGAACGGCTCACACCAGGCCAGATTGACCGACGCGTCAGCGCACACCGCCTCGGCCATCGACTCAAAGCGGCTGTGTAGCCTCAATAATTCGCGACTCCGACCCTCCCAGGAGACCCCCATTAACGCATCGAGGGATACATCGAAAAACTCCACAGCTGCGCGCAACTCCCCCTCTTCAAAAGGCGGAAGTCCCGAGCCCAGTAACCGGAACTGATAGGCCGCGCGAGCCTCGAAACCCTCGCGATCGCCCGTGAGTAGATAAAGATCCAACAGGCCGCGCAAAATCGGCAACTGCTGATCACCGTACAAGCCATTATTGACTCTGGCGTTATGCAGTGCCGCGTCGTAAAGAGACGCCGCTAAACTGACATCACCCGCCTCCATCGCCAGTTGGGCGACCTGCGCAAATTCAGCCGCCAGTGAAGGGTGATAGGGCCCAAGACGCCGCTCTATCTCCTCGAGCCTGACCTGCGCCTGATCGACATTCGCCAGCTCGGAAGCCTCTTGCACGGCATCAAAGCCAGGTCCCGTCTCGGCACCCCGGTACTGCACGGGCAAGCCAAAGGGAACGGGCGTATCGGCGCTGGCCTCACAGACGTGGAGACAGATCAGCACCAATAATGGTGCTAGAGGATTTAGCGAGAGTCGCGCGGGCATCGGGGCTGAATATAGCGCAAAAAAAACCCGCCTCGGAGAGGCGGGCAGAGGCTGTCTCGGACTCTGGATAACACCGGGTAAAAGGGAAAATCCGGCGCAACGCGTTCAGAAACTGTAATGCAGTGTCCGATATGGTTAACATTACTGCTAATGTATTTTTTTAATCATACCCAGTCGCCAGCGTTATAGGGTAAAGCCTTGAACCTCAATCGTCTCGCAAGAATTGACCTCAACTTATTGGTTGCCCTGCATATTTTGCTCGAAGAGGGCAGCGTCTCACGGGCGGCTGACCGGCTCTCTATAACCCAGCCGGCGATGTCAAAAACACTGGGAAGACTGCGGGAAACCTTCGATGACCCACTGTTTGTGCGCAGTAAGCGCGGTATCCAGCCCACGCCCCGAGCGCTCGGGCTGGCTGGGGAACTGAAAAGCCTGCTCGCACAGGTGGACGGACTGTTGGATGCGGGGGAATTCACTCCGGCCGGTTACCGGGGTGAGATCACGCTCGCTATTTCTGAATACGTCGGCTTCACGCTATTACCCCCGCTCTCTGCCCGACTGCAATCCAGCGCGCCGCGGTTGCGGTTGCGCACCATTACGCGCGCTGAGCGACAGCTCGATCAGTTGGCGAGTGGCGAACTGGATTTCGCAATACAAATTCAGCGGGAGGAATATCCGCCCGAGTACTCCGTATCGCCATTGGCAGCCTCCCCTCTTGCGATTTTTGTCCGGCAGGACCACCCGCTCGTTGCTCAGACGCTCACCGCCGACTTGATGCGGCAGTATCCGCAGGTAGCGCTCTATGTTGCGGACCGGGAAGAGTTGATCGGCGGTCAGGTGCTAGCAAGGGGATTGTTTGAGAGCGACCGCGGCATTCTAGAAACATCACACCTGTTGACAGCATTTGAAATCCTGAGAGAAACGGACTACCTCCTGATATGCCCGGCGTATCTGGCCCGCAACGAGGGCGCAACGCGCGATATCGTGGCACTGACCCTACCCGTCGAGATGACATTCAGCGTGCAGTATTCGCTCGTAGCACACCAGCGGACCGAACACTCACCCATTCATCAATGGCTGTGGCAGGAAATTATCGATACGGTGCAATCCATGCGCTTTCGCACTGTTCATCGCGGATAGGTCACTGCAAACAGTTACCGCGGGGATCTCTTCGGAGCGCGCCATTGGGAACTATCGATTACCGGATTCCCGGCACGGATAATCGGAGGCTTCAGAACTCTCTTTACAACATTTGTGCCATACTTCGCGCCCCAGCGATGCCCTACCCCTGTTAATGACTCAGAACAGCCGCCGAGAAATTCCACAGTTCAGCACGCCTATTGTTGAGACGCACTGCCACCTGGATTATTTGGACTCTCAGGCATTGTCCGAGACGCTGGATGATGCCTTTCGAGTCGGCATTGAGCGGATCGTGACGATTTCCGTCTCGGCAGACAATCTGGATCAGGTACGCGACCTGGCCAACGGACACCCATCCATTTGGTGCACGCAAGGCATCCACCCCCACGAAGCCGAAAGCTGGTGCCCCGCGCTGGCTAAGCGGGTCGAGATCGGCGCGGGAGATGGGCGCGTCGTGGCCATTGGCGAAATTGGACTCGATTACTACTACGACCACGCTGACCGAGACACACAAAAAACAGCATTTGATGAGCAACTGGCGCTTGCTGCCGAGCTGTCTCTCCCGGTGGTCATCCATACCCGGGAGGCGGATGACGATACCCGCGCGATTCTGGCAAATCACAGCAGTTCACTGAAGCGCAAAGGGGTCATCCACAGCTTCACCAGTTCCCTGTCATTGGCTGAATTCTGCCTTGGCGAAGGGTTCATGCTGGGCTTCAATGGCATCACCACATTTCGCAATGCCGACAACGTTAGAGCCGTGGTCGACGCCACCCCGCTGGAGCGCATTGTGCTGGAGACCGACGCACCCTATCTGACGCCAGTCCCCTATCGCGGGCGACCCAACGCGCCCTGCTACCTGCCATTTATTGCCGAGACGCTCGCGGAGATCAAGTCACTCCCGACGGAGGCGTTGCTCGAGCACGCCCGCGCCAATAGCTACAGACTGTTTTTCTGATTCATGACCGATCATTTCTTACCTGGCCAGCGGTGGGTCAGTCACGCGGATAGTACTTTGGGCTTGGGGATCGTGACCCACGCCGATGAACGACGCGTCACCCTGCATTTCCCAGCCGTAGAAGAAGAGCGGGTGTATGCGACCGATCGCGCTCCCCTGACTCGGCTACTCCTTAAACCCGGCGACCGGCTGACGCGCATGGACGGCAGCGTACTGACCGTTACCGCGCTTCAGGAACAAGGCGGGGTGATCACTTATGAAGCAGAGGCGGCATCGGGCGAGCATCACTCGGTCATGGAGGCAGAGCTTGATTCTCACATCGAGCTCAATACGCCGATCGAGCGACTGCTAAATAACCAGCTGGGCAAGCCCCGTGACTTTGGCCTGAGAGTAACCACTTTGGAACACGCCGCCGCTGGAGCAGGCTTTGGGCTCGGAGGCTTGCTAGGGCCACGAACCGCGCTGCTCTCGCACCAACTTTACGTGGCAGCAAACGTAGGGAAACGCTTCGCACCACGCGTGTTACTCGCCGATGAGGTGGGCCTCGGCAAGACCATTGAAGCCGGGCTGATTCTGACCCAGCAGCTACATCGGCAGCGGGTGCGGCGAGTCCTGGTGCTGGTGCCCGAGACATTGGCGCACCAGTGGCTTGTCGAAATGCAGCGCCGTTTCCACCTGGCGTTCTCACTGCTCAATGCCGAACGGCTGGAAGACGCCGATATCGAAGCAGAGTTTTCCGAGAATGCGTTGGTGATTTCTCCAGTTAGCCTGTTTGAAGCTGATCCGATCACAAGAGAGATCGTCAGCGGCCTGGAATGGGATATGGTCGTGATTGACGAGGCGCACCACATCACAGGTATTGGCGAGCAGCCCACCGACTTGGGACAGTTTGTCTGCGAGTTATCGGCTCGCGCCCGTGGCCTATTGCTACTGACCGCCACCCCCGAACAGGCGGGCCTGAGAAGCCACTTTGACCGGCTGCAGCTGATCGATCCTGCGCGTTTCGCCGATTTTGAGCAATTCAACGCCGAGCATACCCAATTTGCTGAATGGAGCCGCCTGATCGACCAACTGGAACAGGGCGACACGGTCAAGCTACCCGAAGGGATTGACGCTGAGGCGGATCGGGATGAGCAGATTCAACAGATGCTTGACCGTTACGGTACCGGGCGCGTTCTATACCGCAACTCGCGGCGAGGGGTATCCGGATTTCCGCAGCGACACCGGTACGCTTATTCGCTGGCCGCGCCCGCGCTTTATCAGCACGACACCCATTCACTGCATCCGGAGACACTGCACCCTGAATCTAGCTGGATTGAACAGGACCCTCGAGTCGAGTGGCTGAAAACACAGCTGAAAGAACTCCGGCCCAAAAAAGTGCTGGTGATTTGTGCCCACAAAGAGACAGCGATGGCGCTGGAGCACTTTTTGCACCTCAAAGCCGGTGTTCGCTGCGCGGCCTTTCACGAGGATCTGAGCCTGATCGAGCGAGATCGCGCTGCCGCGTACTTTGCCGAGGAAAGCGGTGGCGCGCAGGCGCTGATCTGCTCTGAAATTGGCAGTGAGGGCCGCAATTTTCAGTTTGCACAGCATCTCATATGCTTCGATCTCCCTTTCCATCCGGATCTGTTAGAACAGCGCATCGGCCGACTGGATCGGATCGGCCAAGGCACTGACATTCATATCCACGCGCCCTATCTGGCGGGTACCGCTCAGGAAACCCTGTTTCGCTGGTTCGATAAAGGCTTGAACGCGTTCGCCGCCACCTGCTCCGTTGGCTACCAACTTCACAGTGAATTCGCGGATGCGCTTGCCGCACTCCTGTCTGGCGAGGGCGCAGTGGACGCGCTGTTGCAGAGCACCCGCACACGACGGGACGCGTTGTTGCGCGAGAGCGAGGCCGGGAGAGACCGTCTGCTTGAGCGTCATTCACATGACCCCGATACAGGGACAGACATAATTGCCATGCTCGAGCAGCGTGAAACCGCCGAAGCACTTCACGACTTTTGTGAGCACCTGTTTGACCGAATGGGTATCGAGCAGGAGTATCTCGACGAAAACCTGTCTCTGATCAGACCGACTGAAAACCTGGCCACCGGACAGCTACCGGGACTCTCACAGGATGGCGTCACAGCCACTTATCACCGCCCCACCGCGTTGAGCCGTGACGACGTCACATTTATGACGTGGGAACATCCCATCGTCATGGAGTCGATGGCGGCACTTCTGGGCAGCGATATCGGCAAGGCCAGCATCGGGACCTTCAAACACCGAGGCATCCCTGCCGGCACCATCTTGCTCGAGAGCGTCCATCGGGTGGAGTGCCTGGCCCCGCTTTACCTCACCACAGGCCAGTTCCTGAATTCACAGCCGATCAGAACCTTGCTCACTCAGGGGGGGAAGGCCGTCGGAGACAAGCTTTCGTCGACGTTTTTGACCGAAGCGCTACAGAGCGTTCCCAGCGCTACGAGCGCGAGCGCCCTCACCAAGCTGCGGCCGGTGCTGGAGAAGTTACTACCCACCTTGGAGCAGATCGCGGCTGACGAGGTCATTATTCGTAGTCGGGAGGCGGTCGATGCAGCAAATCGTTTCTATGAAGAGGAATTGAGCCGCCTCAGCTACCTGCAGTCCTTAAACCCTGCGATAAGAGACGAAGAATTGTTGGAGCTAAAAGCGTCCAGGGAGGCCTGCCAGTTCGCACTGTCGCAAGCCAAGCCTGCGCTGGAGGGCCTCCGGGTTTGCATCGCGGTTTAAAGCGCCACCGGCTGCTCTCCGCGTGTCAGGGGTGATACCAGATCGGCGAGGTGTAAGCACGCTCCTGAATCGTGTCCGGCCTGCGCGTATCAATGTCTTCATCTCCCAGCGCCAGCTTATCGAGCAGCGAATGCCGTGCGGTTGGGATCTGTAACACGCGCGCATAATAGAAAGCAGACAGCGCTGGGTCGAATTCGGGGTCCTGCCACACAACGGTGAGGCGCGGTGAACCGATGCTATTGGCGGTCAATCCGGTCTTCAGGTCCACACTCGACCCCACCGCCGCCAGCGAACCATCGGGCAGCAGACGCTCCTCGCCACTCCAAGCCGCGTCATAAACCCGCTCCTGTGCCTCTCCGGTCTCGTCAATCCATCCTTTGACCACCTGAATACGATCTAGATAGCCGCTTTTGGGATCAGCCTGAGCCTCAATCGCCATGCTAAAACGATCATCTGCGCCAGCCCCCATGATCTCGCCACCCATGGGCACGGCCTCTCTCTGAATGCTGTCGGGAAAGCCCGGCATCTCCAGTACCGCAGCCGGTAGGTTCAGCCCACCGTAGGTGCGCACCGCAATACGAGGCCCGCTGGTGGCATACAACTCTCTCCGGCGCATCGCCGCAACAATCGCCTCGCGGGTATTTTCAGTTGCCCAGACGGCCGCCAGACCTGACGCACTCATGCCCCACCCAAAGGTACCCCGTGCGTCATCCGACCAACCGCCGTCCTTTCTGGATGGAATCGAGTCAGTCGCCATTTTGCCGTGAAAATTGTCCTCCTCGGCAGAGGGCAGCGCGGTGTGTGCATCGGTCGATCCAATGACACCGAATTGATAAGGGTTCACGCCAATGTCTGACTCCAGTTCTAGGCCGATTCTGAGCGCGCTTCGAATATAGTCACCAGGCTGCGGCACATAGTCTGTCCATTCACGCTGGATGTAATACGGATAGGTTTCAAAATCGGCAAAGGGGTCATCGGGAGATAGCACCGGATGCGTCTCGGAATCACCCTTGATCTGAGTGATCTCAACCACCGGCTCCCAGTAACGCCGAATTTCAGCGTAATCCTGATTGATATCGTTGCCGCGGATGTCTCTGGTATCAAACATCGACCCCTTCGAAATATTGGAGTTATGGGGTATCGCGATAAAGTTGCCGCCTGTGGCGTTACTTGTCTCCTCTAGCCAGGCCCACAAATCGCTGGGAAAAGAGCTGTCGTCAAAACCGAACGGCGCAAAGGTCTGCGCTTGTTCGGCGTCAATATCGGCCATTACAATGCGGTGCAGATTGGCGCCGCCCGGTATCAGGGAGTATTCCCAGCCGATCAATGCCGTGAACTCTCCCGGCTCGTTGTGCGCATCGGCCGTATCCGTAATGAGCTTCCAGGTATCGATCTCGACCGTGGGCTGCCTCGGAATTAGTCCGCTGACAAGATCCTCTTCCCATCCTTCCATTGCCATCACGGCATTGTCTGAGGGCTTGGGCAGAATGGAGGTGAACAGCTCTCGTCCTTCTTGGCCATCAATCGCATCGCGCAGCAAATACTGCACAAACCGGGTCCACAACATCTCATGCCAGCTCAGATCCTCTGTGATCATCGGGTTGAGGTAGAGGCTTCGGATGACGCCGAGGTACTCGGCATGGTCTGACACCACCAAAAAATCCAGCGGCGTGCCAATTTGCACGCGCGCCTTGTGTCCGGGATGCACGACCGGCATGCCCTTGGCATAGCGATATGCAGTATCAGGGGACGCCGTCAGGTTGCCGTTGGTAAACGCATCAGAGGAATAGGTGGAATGCAGGTGGGTATCGCCCCACAAGAGTTGCTTTTCCTCAGCGTGAGCGGCGCCACTAATGGCGACACTTGCTGCGATAGCGACAGCCATCACTCCGGCATCGCCGAACAATGACTTGGCCCGCGCCAACTTCTCTCCCCACTTACCCATTTCTGAATCCTCTCTACCGCTTTTTATTATTTGCCTGATGGCTGCTATCGGCGTGTAACGTCAGTTGCTACCTTCAAGCCTCTGAACTCTGGTTGCCAGGGCGTTGTTATTTGCCCTGCCAGTCGGGCTGACGCTTTTCGAAAAAGGCTTTGATCGCCTCTTTAGAATCGTCGCTGCCAATACACGAAACCTGCAACGCCGCTTCCTTGGATATCGTATCCCCCAGATTGTGCGATGCACCAAAGGCGAGCGCCTCTTTTGCATAGCGAAGGCCCAAAGGGGATCTACCGGCAAGCTCTTGGGCAAACGTCATCGCATGTCCGGCGAAGTCATCATCCGGCAATACGCGATTAGCAAGACCCCACTCCACCGCTTTTTCAGCGCCCAGCTTTTCGCCAAATGCCATCAATTCATAGGCGCGCTTCGCGCCCACAAAACTGGGCAACAGCCAGGTGGCCCCGCCATCGGGGACCAGGCCGATCCCGACGAAAGGCTGAAAGAGATAGGCGCTTTCTGCCATGACCATCAAATCGCATGCCATGGCGTAGGAGTAAGAAATACCGGCGCATGGGCCGTTGACCGCGGCGATCCAGGGTTTGCGGGCGTGATGAATCGCCAGCACGCCCGGCTTATACTCGGCGTTCAACTGATCTTCAACACCCTCCGCGCCATTGGGGCTCGGCTCCGAGGTGTCAGACAGATCGGCACCCGCACCAAATGCCCTGCCCGCGCCCGTCAGCAGTACCACCCAGATATCCCTATCCGCGTTAACCTCCTGCGATGCATGCAAAAACTCTCTACGCATCGTCCCGTTGAAGCTGTTGAGCTTATCCGGCCGGTTGAACGACACCCACGCAACACGGCCCTCGCGCTCGATCAAAATCGTCTCGTAATCACTCATTTGTCATTCTCCGTTAATTACTCGGATCCTACCGCAGCACCCGTCTCCAGTAACGCCTCTATAGCAGACGCCTCAATCCCGCTATCCCTAAGCACCGAGACGGTATCGGCCCCCAGTGCTTGTGTTCCATGTCGAATCTGCGACGGCGTCCTCGAGAACCGCGGCGCCGGTGTCGGGTGCGTCAGGCCCTCAACGTCGGTGTAGACCGACCGTTTGGTGTTAGCGCTATACGTAGTCGCCTCCACCATCGTCAACACGGGCGCAAAGCAAGCATCGCTACCCGCCATCAGGGCGTCCCACTCGTCGCGGGTCTTGGTTTTGATCACCTCACCCAATTTTTGCTTGAGCTCCGGCCACTGAGCCGCCTCATGCTGCGCTTGAAATTGCGGGTCCGTCACCCCCGCTCGAGCCAGCAGCTCGGCATAAAACTGGGGTTCGATCGCGCCGATCGCAACGTATTTTCCATCGGCACATTCATAGGTGTCATAAAAGTGAGCGGCGCCGTCGAGCAGATTTGCCTCGCGCTCATCCGCGTTCCAGGCGCCGATCTGCTGGAATCCCTGCATCATCCACATCAGTTGCGCGGTGCCGTCGACCATCGCGACATCAATCACCTGACCCTGACCAGACGTGGCGGCCTCCAGAAGACCTCCCATCACACCAGTCACCAATAGCATGCCGCCGCCGCCGAAGTCCCCCAACAGATTCAACGGTACGACCGGCCGCTCACCGCGGCGCCCTATGGCGTGCAAGGCGCCAGTGATGGCAATGTAGTTCAGATCGTGGCCTGCGGCCTGCGCGAGCGGACCCGTTTGCCCCCAACCTGTCATCCGCGCAAAAACAAGCTTGGGATTGCGCGCGAGACACTCGTCAGGCCCAAACCCCAGCTTTTCGCAGACACCTGGACGGTATGGATCGATTAGCGCATCAGCCTGCTCGATCAAGGCCATCAGCGCGGCTTTTCCCGCATCCTGTTTAAGATCCAGCACGACCGATTTCTTGTTGCGGCCGCTGATCGGTTCAGCCACCTTGGGATCTGCCGCGCCAGGACGTTCAATCCGGATGACCTCGGCGCCCATGTCCGCAAGGATCATGCCGCCCATCGGCGCGGGGCCAATCCCCGCCAGTTCGATAACCTTATAACCGCTTAGCGCGCCCATATTTGCGCCCCTTAGAAATTACGTTGATTAAAGGGGTCGTAATGATCCCCCAAACAGTGCCTGCCGATAATCAGCTTCATGATTTCCGAACTGCCTGCGTAAATGGTGGCAATTTTCGCATCCGCCGATTGACGACTGATGGGATACTCATCCATAAATCCGGCGCCACCGTGTAGCTGCAGACCCTCGTCGGCCACGCGCTGCTGCAATTCAGATGTCTTGAGCTTGGCAGCCGCGGCGTCCTCAGCCGAAAGCGTGCCTGCATTAAAGGCAAGCGCCGCCTGATCGACGAAACACTGTGCAATATCAAGCTCGGCGCGGAGCTCCGCCATTTTGAATTGCGTGTTTTGCATGGCCGCCAATGGTTTGCCGAACACCTCGCGTTCACGCACAAAATCCGCAGTCAAATCCCAAGAAAGCTGCGCTGCCGCCAGATAACCCATAGCGCCGAGCAAGCGCTCTTCCGCCAAACCCTCCATAAGGTAGTAAAACCCTTTGTGCGCCTCGCCCAACACATTGCTCTTGGGCACCTTGATGTTATTGAAAAAGAGCTCCGCTGTGTCCTGAGCCTTGAGGCCTAATTTATTGAGATTGCGGCCGCGCTCGAAACCCTCCCACTCTGCCTCAACCAGAAACAGCGTCATCGCATGAGGGTTGTTCTGTGGGTCGGTTTTGGCGGCAACGACCACCAGGTCACAGTTGATGCCGTTGGAGATGTAGGTCTTTTGGCCATTGAGGATCCAGTGATCATCTTTCTCGACGGCATGGGTTCGCGTCCCCGCGAGATTGCTGCCCGCGTCAGGCTCTGTCATCGCCACCGCAAGAACGATGTCTCCTGATACAGCGCCCGGGATATACCGCTCAATCTGATCCTCGCTGCCAAAACGGGTGATGTAAGGCGCGACAATACGGCTATGCAGGGAGCCAAACCAGTCGCTGCAGCGCGCATAGGCCAGCTCTTCGATAATGACCTGCTCCCAACGGATGTCGTAATCATCCATGCCCCCGTAGCGCTCCTCCGGCCACACCATGAGAAAGCCCCGCTCGCCCGCCTTTTTAAAAAGGTCGCGATCCACTATGCCCTGGTCGCGGAAACGCTCCATGTGGGGCACCACTTCTTCTGCAAGGAACCGCCGATAGGCCTCCCTGAACATCACCTGCTCTTCCGTAAACTGCCTGGTGAGCATGTCGCCCTCCTGATGTTGCGTTAATTAACACTGTTTTTCGCCGGTGATCTTCCACCACCGGTTTGGCATCAATACCTCATATCCATATCGACCGAACCAAGCCAGTCCTCTCCTTTTTTACTCGACAATGCACTGCCCAGCAGGGCTTGGCAGTAGCGGATTTGCCATGTTGAGCCGTTCACGCTCACAGCGCCGCAACATCTCTAGTCATGGCCAATGCTCGAGAGCAGCGAAGTCCAGCGCTTACACCGCGGACTCAATCCGCCGATGCGGGATCCAGCACCTCTCTCAGCTCACGCTTGAGGAATTTGCCGTTGGCGTTGCGTGGCAGTGGCTCGGAGAGGAACCATACATAACGCGGCACCTTAAAGGCCGCGAGGCGCAAACCCATATGCTCGCGCAACCCGGGCGCATCCAGCAGCGCATCGGGCTTCAAGTGCACGGCAACACCCACCTCCTCACCGAGACGATCATCGGGCACCGCAAAAGCAACCGTCTCCAACACGGCAGGATGTGTATACAGCGCGCCTTCGACCTCGGCGCAGTAGATATTTTCCCCGCCGCGCAGAATCATATCCTTTGCCCGGTCGACCAGATATAGAAAGCCGTCTTCATCGAAGTAACCGATATCACCCGTGTGCAACCAGCCATCTACGATGGTCTCCGCGGTGGCCTCCGGGCGGTTCAGGTACCCTTTGATAACGGGCGCGCCTTTGACCAGCAGTTCGCCGGCCTCACCCACGGGCAGGGCCTCACCCGCCTCATTGATCACCTTGCCTTCCAGCGTCGGCACCAAGGGCCCACAGCTCTCTGGCCGCGCCAAAAACAGGTCGCCGGCCGTATAGGTACTGATTCCGCAGACTTCCGTCATGCCGTAACCCTGAGCCGGCTTAGCACGTTGCGTGCTCTCAATCACCTTACTGGGCAGATCGGGATGCATCGCCGCGCCACCACCACCGAGTGACGCCAAACTGGAGGTATCGTAATCGCCAAAGTTTGGATGCGCTAAGAGCTCTCGGGTCATCATCGGCACTGCGCTCAAAGTATTAACCTGCTCCCGCTCGATGAGCTTGAGCGCCTCCTCGGTATCCCACTTGTACATCAGCACCATCTTGCCACCGCTCAAGGTCGCCCCGTGCATTACGCAGTTATTGGCCGTGACGTGAAATAAAGGCGTCGCCACCAGCGACGTCGCCGGAGGGGCTGATACGGGTGCATCGACCGCCTCTCCACGACCGAGAGCCTGAGTCGTCGCAAAAATCTGCCCCATGGCCGCTACGTTCATGATGTTGTGGACGCAGCCACGATGGGTAAGCTGTGCACCTTTAGGGCGCCCCGTGGTGCCGGAGGTATAAAAAATACACGCGTCGTCATTGATATCGATCGGCGGCATGGGCAACTCACCGGGCTCGCTCACCGTATCGGCCCATTGCACCGCCTGCACGGGCGGCGAGGACTCTCGCACCGCGACGACAGCCAGATCAGGGAAATCCCTTGCAATTTTAGAGAAAACAGCCAGTCGCTGATCGTCAGCTACCAGTAGCTTCGGCGAGGAATCGCTCAGTGCATAGGCCATCTCGTCAGCAACCCACCAGGCGTTCATGCCCACGACGACCCCGCCGACCGCGATCACCCCCCAGTAGGCAAAGATCCACTCGGGGTAATTGCGCAAAGCGATCGCCACTCGGTCACCGGAACCAATGCCCTGGCTTTGCAGCCACGTCGCAAAATTAGCGACCAATTGACCGGCCTCAGCAAAAGTCCAGCGCTCATCGCCGTAAACGATGTACTCTTGATCTGCATACCCCTGACCCAACATCCACAAATCCCGCATGGAACCGGGAGCGTGCTTGTATGCTTTGAGAGTTTGGCCCCCATGCTCGATCGTTGTCAGCTCGAGAAACGCATCGGGCGCGGTGACCATAGCAACCGCGCTGCGATAGTTCTCCATGACCTGATTACTCATCCTGAATGCCCCTCGGTTTTATAGGTCGATGTTGTTAGCTCGAAATATGGCGTTGTGTGATGAAGCGACCGCACGATACCCTATGCGCCTCGTAACAACCAGCTACCACGGCGCCAGTATTGGCAGATATCATGCCAATACTTGAGAGCGGATTCCAGAACGCGCTACTGTTCGAAAAAGCCGCTTCGGCGTCACATCATAGAGGTCTGTCATGAGCACACAGGAACTTGAACTCTCCCGGCTGGAACCCTGGCTTCGCGCCAATGTTCCGGGCTTTGACGGGCCGCTGAGCGCTGAGAAATTTCCGGGCGGACAGTCCAACCCCACCTTCAAGCTCACGGCAGGCGAGGATGAGTATGTGTTGCGACGCAAGCCACCGGGCGAACTGCTGGCCTCTGCCCATGCCGTGGACCGCGAATACCGGGTGCTGGATGCACTACGGGACACCGATGTACCGGTTCCGAACGCGGTAGTGCTTTGCGGGGATGACGACATCATCGGCTCCATGTTTTATGTCATGGAGCATCTCGAGGGTCGGATTTTCTGGGACCCGGCAGTGCCAGAGGTGGACATTGCCGAGCGGACCGCGATATACGATGAAATGAATCGCGTGCTGGCCGCACTACATTCGGTGAGCGTTGATGAGGTGGGCTTATCCGATTATGGCAAGCCGGGTAACTACTACGCCCGACAGATAGGTCGGTGGACAAAACAATATCGCGCCTCAGAAACGGAAACCGTTGCCGACATGGAGGCGCTGATGGAGTGGCTTCCGAATAACATCCCCGAGGGCGTAGAAACCGTCGCGCTAGTACACGGGGACTACCGGCTCGATAACATGATCTTTCACCCGACAGAACCCCGCATCATCGGGATCCTCGACTGGGAGCTCTCCACGCTAGGGGACCCGCTGGCGGACCTTGCCTACCAATTGATGGCTTGGCAATTCCCCCGCGAAGGTGGCATTGCAGGCCTTGCAGGTCTGGATCGCGCCGAGCTGGGCCTACCGTCTGACAAGGACTACATTGCAGCCTATTGTCAGCGCACAGGTCGGAGCAGCATCGATAACTGGCCTTTTTATATGGCGTTCTGCTTTTTCCGCATTGCGGCCATTCTGCAGGGCATCAAGAAACGTGCGCAGATCGGCACCGCATCTAGCGCAGAGGCCGATAGCCGAGCAATTATGGTGGGGCCATTAGCGGCGCTGGGAGCGGCCTGCATCCCTAAACTGGCAGGTAAATGGCCGCTAAGCGAGCGCTAGGCGATACTGCGCTTCTTGGCTGGGGCGGCTGACCGAGCTGCCCCGCGGGTGGTACTTGCGCGGGAAACCTTTGCCGAGCGCGGTGCCATTTCAGACTTCAACGCTTTTTTCTGCGACGCAGTGGGAGGCGGCCTGCGCCGGGAGCTCTTGGGACGGCGGTAGGTGCCCGGCGCCGGTCGTAAATCACCGTATTCAAAGCGATGCAGGATCTCCTCCAGGGTTCTGGAGATTTGTGTGCACCGCCTGATCGGTTCGATCCGGCTGTAGGTGGCGCGCTCACCCTCTTTTACCAGCTGGCGCAGCTCTCTCTCGTTGGGTTGTGTGATGAGATTGAGCGGGTTTTGAAACCGGAATTTCGGGACGATATTAATGTCGCCGGAATACTCCTGATCAAGTAACGCATGAACACCGTGCATCATCATGTTGAATTTGGGCCAGTTATCGCCATATTTTTTGGCGACACCCCTATAAAAATTCAGCATTTCCCGGCCGATCCCCATACCCAAAGAGGTCGCCGCCTGCCGAAGCGGCCGAACCTTGTCATCCCGGGGCAAAAACGCCCGCGCAATAGGGTTCACCATGCTCACGATGTAATGATTGGTCGAAAACAGGCGCGACAGACGCTTGGCGGGCAGATCATCTGCAACAGAGCCATCGACCCATCGCCGCGCAGGCAGATAAGGTTGCGACTCGCCCAGCTCATTTTTGGCCTGCAACATCACCGCAGGAAACACCCCGGGAATGGCGCAGGAGGCCATGGCGGCGGAGCGCAGGTAAACGTTGGGTGAGGACACGGCATTCAGCAGTCGTGACCGCTGATGCGGCTCAGCGGGCGCCACCGTAATACTGACTTGACGCCCGGTTTTGGCGTAAGCCTCGGCAAAAGTGAGGTCGGGAATAGTCTCGGCAATCAACTTTTCGGTGTCTTCGGCCGTGAGTCGGCTGCCCATCCCTGACACCCACTGCCAGAGAACGCTTTTACTGCCATCATCTTCGGAGTCCATCACCCCCACGAGATCGAGCTCTGCCATTTCCTCATCGGTATAGGCCGCCAGCGCCGCGGCCACAATCGAACCTGCACTGGAGCCGGAAATGACTCTGGGCAGGAGACCCTGTCGGAGAAGCTCGCTGACCACACCGACATGTAAAAAGCCGAGAACGCCCCCGCCACTAAGCATCAGTGCGGAGCGCCCGTAACAGACATTACTGCGATAGAAAAAATCGAGTTTCTGCTGGGTGGGGATGGTCTCATCGGGCAGCTCAGCCAGCAGCCTGAGCGCGTCGTCGATTTCCTGAATGTACTGCTCTACCAATACTTTGGTGCCGGACCTAGCCTGGCGGTAGAGCACGCTCTTGCCCATACCGCCCATGTTGCCGTGGATGCCTTCATTGAGCGCATACAGCAAACCGGTCCAATCTTTTTGCTTGCGGAACTTGCGAAGTCGATCCAATCGGTAGCGGATCTGCGCGTGGTCATAGAGTTCCGAGGGCTCTTCTTGCCGCCACTCCGCTTTACCGGTCAGGGCGTCATGGTCGTGGGCCGCCGACAGCCAGTCCTCGAAGGACGCCGCTGTGTCCATCTGATCCTCGAGCTGCCGCAACTCAGACTTACTGGCCAATTACCGCTCCTTGACTACTCGCTGCCCATACATCGATACGCTGATCACAGCATAGAGGCTCATCGCGCTTCATAACAGCTTGACAGCTAAAAAAGTCACATCGCGTCGCGATATTCATCCTGCAGATGTCGTTTGTAGAGCTTGCCGTTATCCATACGCGGCAGCTGCTCAAGGAAATCTACTTTCCTCGGCACCTTCACGCTCGACAGGCGCTCCCGCATCCAGTCAATCAGCTCCGCCTCGGTATCGTCGTTTGCATCCGTCCAGTCGAGGGGCTGCACCACCGCCATCACCTCTTCCCCGAATTCCGGGTGCGGGATGCCAAACACCGCCACATCCGCCACCTTGTCATGGGAAATCAGCAGACCTTCAATTTCCGCCGGATACACATTCACCCCACCGGTGATGATGGTGAAGTTTTTACGGTCGGTGAGGTAGAGAAAGCCTTCTTCGTCGAGGTATCCCACATCCCCCATGGTGCTCCAGCCATGCTCATTGAAGGCGTTCTTGGTTTTCTCGGGCTCGTCGAAGTACTCAAAAGGTCGACTGTTGGCGAAGTACACGTCACCCACCTCGCCCGGCCCCAGTACCTCGCCGCCCTCGCCCAAAATTCTCGGCTCGCCGATGATGGCTTGGCCGACGGAGCCCTTGTGAGTGAGCCAGTTTGCAGAATCGATAATGGTGAAGCCGTTGCCCTCGCTACCTGAGTAATACTCGACAATCACTGGCCCCCACCAATCGATCATTGCCTCCTTGACATCGATCGGGCACGGCGCCGCGGCATGAATCGCGCACTTCATCGAACTCAGGTCATATTGCGTTCGTGCGTCCTCGGGCAGCTTCAGCATGCGCACAAACATAATCGG
>CABYND010000016.1 GCA_902520195.1 Halieaceae bacterium | reverse complement strand
CATACTCTGGGAGTGGAGCGCGATAAACGTGTGGCACTGCTGCTCCCGAATTGTGTCGAATTTTTCGAAATCCAGTTCGCATGTGCAAAGTTAGGAGCCATCTGTGTCCCAATCAATTGGCGGTTGGCGGTGAGAGAGCTGCAGCACATTTTGGATGACTGTGACCCCAGCATACTTATCTATCATCAGATGTTTGAAGAACAAATCGTTGCCATAAAAAAACATGGTTTGGAAGTGCTTGAATTGAAAGATTTCGGACTCGCATCAGACTATACATATGCAGTCGACACTTCAGTAAAGATCCAGTTACAAAATCACCCGAAAATGGAGGACACATGGCTGCTTCTTTACACCTCCGGAACAACAGGCTTACCAAAGGGGGTGAAAATAACTTATCTGATGGTTCTTATGAACATTCTGAATATGGGGCTAGTCGCGGGTGTCTCAGGCAGATCCGTTCAGCTGGTGCTCCTACCATTTTTTCATGTCGGTGGAATCAATTTGTACGCGAATCCGATTTTGCACGCAGGTGGCACAGTTATAGTTTTGAGGCAGTTCGACCCGTCCACTGTGCTAACAGCTTTGTCGAACGAATCATTGGGTATAAACATATTTTTTGGAGTTCCAACTCAACTCCAAATGATTTCTCAATTGCCCGAGTTCAATTCAGTTGACCTCTCCAGCATAGACTATGCGTGCGTCGGAGGTTCAGCTTGCTCAGAGGCTCTGCTGCGGCAATGGTTGGACAAAGGCGTCCCCTTGAGTCAGGGATGGGGCATGACAGAAACTGGGCCGGGCAGTCTAGTGCTCGATGCCTCTGATGCGCTCCGCAAAATTGGCTCTTGCGGGAAGCCTGTGCTCTATAACGAAGTTCAGATCGTCGACGATAAATTAAAAAAAGTTGGAGTAGACGAAGTCGGTCAGCTACTCGTGAGGGGACCCAACGTCACCCCCGGTTATTGGGGTAGCTCCGAAGCGAACGAAACAGACTTTTCGGATGGTTGGCTCAAAACTGGCGATGCGGCAAAAGTCGATCGTGAGGGCTATTTTTATATCGTGGACCGCATAAAAGATATGTTCATATCGGGAGGTGAAAATGTTTACCCAGCTGAAATTGAAAACGTGCTTTACGAGCTACCTGGAATACTCGAGGTAGCAGTCATAGGAATACCGGATGAAAAGTGGGGAGAAGTTGGCATGGCTGTTGTTGTTTGCAATCCCCAATTGGTATTGGAAGAGGGTGTGATCTTAGACCATTGCTCAAAACATTTGGCTAAATATAAGGTGCCAAAAAGGGTGGTTTTTACCGCCGAAATCCCAAAAACGGCTTCAGGTAAAATCCAAAAAACATTACTGCTCGACCTCTTCGAATAAACGTCAGGCAGAAGCCAGGTTGAAAGAGTAGAACTCCCTTGGCATTAAATCTACCAAAGAGTAGAATAAATCTACCTTGGGGTAGATTTAAACGCCAAATAGTAGTTGCTTGACGCATTCACCACGTATTCTAAAGCGACCCCAAAAAAGAAAAAAATAACGACCAACACGAGAGGAAAATCGAAATGACGAAGAGTCATGCAGGTCTGACTACGCAGATAAAGGGTTTGACGTTATTCATTGCGGCACTGGGGTCGTTGACCGTCTCTGCGGCACAACTGGAAGAGATCCTAGTCACTTCTCAAAAACGAGTAGAAACACTCAAAGACGTGCCTATTTCGGTGGTTGCATTGACAGGAGAACAGCTTCAGGGGTCCGGTGTTTTTGTAGTAGAGGACCTCCAAAAGATGGTGCCTAATCTGAATATGACTGTTACGGGTCTGAGTACCCAGGTGTTCATAAGAGGGATTGGGAGCACTAATAATCAAGGTTTTGAGATGTCCGTTGGGCAGTATGTTGACGGAATTTATTATGGTCGGCAGCAGCTGATGCGGATGCCATTTTTAGACTTAGATAGAGTCGAAGTCTTGAGGGGGCCGCAAGGCACATTGTTTGGGAAAAACAGCATTGCCGGTGCGCTGAACATCAGTACGGCTAAACCCACTGACCAATTTGAGGGCAGCTTGACGGCTAAATACGGCATAGAGAGTGATATCAAAGAAATTACGGCAATGGTTTCGGGACCGATGTCAGATAGCGTGTCAGGTCGGCTAGTAGCAAGGTACTACGAAGAGGATGGCTGGCTCGAAAATACTTATTTAACGCAAGACGAGCCGCAACGGGACGAGTTCGCGGTGCGCGCGTCGCTCCGGTGGCAGGTTAATGACACTAGTGACTTCAACCTCAAAGCAGAGATCGCAGAGTTTGAGAGAGTAGGCAAGCAATGGGAAATCACACTCGACGAACCCACGCTCCCCGGTTCGCCTCTGCCAAACTTAACGTATTCGCAAATTCTGGGTGTTTTTGGATACCCAGAGGGGATAACGGATGCTGAGCAAAATAACGTAAGGCAAGGGAATACTAACGACAGCTCCGACAATGAGTTTTATAACGTGACGCTAAACTACCAAACTCAAGTGGGTGGTATAACGCTCACCTCCACCACCGGTTTCGTGGGTTATGAATACGAGGACCTATGTGAGTGCGACCTCACGGCGGCTCCGGTTTTTGATGTTCCTTTTAACGAAAAATTTGATCAGATCAGTCAGGAGTTCCGCTTCAGTTCTCCTGGTGGAGAAACGGTTGACTGGTTAGCCGGCATTTATCTTCAAAAAAATGAACTGGAGTTTAGGGATGGCATAAGAGTCCCATCAGATAGCTTGTTGCGGCTTCTCGCTGGTGGCGCCCTTGTTCCATTGCTTGGAACGTCAGCCACTCGCGACTTCGAGACAGAAAGCTCTTCGTGGGCGATCTTTTCACAAGCGACTTGGAACATTAGCCCAGATTGGAGGTTCACGGTCGGAGGCCGGTTCACGAGGGAAGACAAGGACGGCTCTCGGGTCATTAACGTCACTGCGGCTGATCTTGGGAGCATTTCAACAAGCCCAGTTGCTCCAATTCTCTACACCGCGGTATTTGCAATTGATAACGAACAATTTACCGGCCACAACCTCACAGGAAGCAGGACAGAGAGCATCTTCACCCCGGTCGTAAATCTACAGTGGGACGTTAGCCCCAACACTAGCCTTTACGCGTCGTACACGGAAGGTTTCAAAGCAGGTGGTTTTGACACCAGAGCAAACGTAGTCTCCTCGTTTGAGTTCGAAGAGGAGGAAGCCTCAGCCTACGAAATTGGGGCAAAAAGCCGGTTCCTTGATGACTCGTTGGAATTGAACATCGCTGCGTTCATGACAGACTACGACGATCTTCAAGTGTCTCAATTCGATGGCACGTTGGGATTTACCGTAGGCAATGCGCCAGAGACCGAAGTGTCTGGAATCGAAGTCGACGGGCGCTGGGCAGTCTCGGACAATACGCTTCTTAGCTTCAGTTTAGCGACGCTCGATCATGAGTTTAAATACTTTCCAGCAGGTAATTGCTATAACAGACAGGTACCAGACGGAGCGGTGGTCAATGGTGTAGCACTGTGCGACTACACTGGCAAAACTGGTCGACTTGCTCCAGAGATCTCTGCGTTCCTGAGTCTAAAGCAAACTTTCCCGCTCTCTGGTGGGCTGCTTTTGGCGGCGATGGTAGATGTGAGTTACGAGGATGAGCAAAATGCTCATACGAATCTCGACCCAAAGTTCACAGTTGACGAAATCACGAGAGTAAACGTTGGGTTATCTCTCGAGTCTGAAACCTGGGAGCTTGCGTTGCTTATGCGGAACATCACAGATGAGCAGCAACAAGGCTTTGTTGCAAACGTCCCGTTGTCTGGCTCAAGTTTTGGGACCAATACGTTTTACAGCGTTCTATCAAGGCCGAAAGAAATATTTCTCCAAGCCAGTTACCGGTTCTGATTGAAACGAGGCTAGTTTGGTGTGACTGCATTGAATTATCAGGGCAAGATTCTATTGCCCACGATGTCTGGTGTGAGTTTTGGTAGTGGCGCAGTGTCGCGTGAACTGGATGTGATCTCTGAAACACTCGGAGCGACAAAAATCTTTTTGATATCCACCAGCAGCTTGACAGAGAGTCCTGAGCGCGGCGCGGTTGAGGCCGCGATTGGCTCCAGATTGGTCGGGCAGTCTTTTCGCAGTGTTGCTCACACGCCAGAGGCCCTAGTCCGACAAACCAAAGACTTGGTGCTTAAATCGGGCGCAAATGCCATCGTCAGTCTAGGCGGAAGTTCGGTTATAGATCTCGCTAAAGGAGTCGCTCTATGTTTATCAGAGGGCGATGACTTCGAGAGCATGAGAGTCACGTTCTCTCCGGAGGAAGGGATGTCCGCACCTCCTCTGAATAGTCCAAAGATGCTACACATATCTATCCCGACTACCCTGTCTGGATCTGAATCATCTTTTGGGTTGGGAATCACAAATGAGGCGTCGAAAGAGAAAAATGTTTTCGTCGACATGAAGCTGATCCCGAGGTGGATTTTCCATGATCCTTTAATGTGCCGGTCTACACCGTTGTCATTATGGTCTGGCACGGGCATGAAGATTTTTTCCGACGCCCTAGAGCAATGTCTCTCGCCCAAGGCTAACCTCTACACTAAAACATTATCGCTAGCGGCATTGGAATTGATAAATAGAAATTTAGCGGTGAGTTCTGATGACAATGCACATGATGCTAAAACCGCCTGTTTTCAGGCAGGCTTCATGGTGATGTCAAATATTCAAAATGTTGGTCTCGGCATGGTAGCCGCGCTGCGCCACCAGCTGGGAGCCGTATTCAGAATCCCTCATGGAGTCGCAAGCTCAATTGTTCTTCCTCATGTGCTGAAATGGAACGAAGAGGAGATTGAGGATCGCCTGGGTGACGTCTGTGATCGACTGTTCTACGAGTCTGAACATCCACTGAAAGAAGCTAAGACTCATAACGTCATTCAAAGAGTTGAACAGCTGATGAGTCAGCTGAACTTACCAAAGCAACTCAGAGACTTTGGCATCAATATCAATGATCTCGATAGTGTTGCCAAAAAGGCGGCGAAGGATTTCTCAATGGCGGCGAATCCGCGGTTGGTAAGGTCATTTGAGGATCCGCTCCAAGTCTTAAGAGCATCGCTTTAGAGCAAGACTGCTTGGCTTAATTTCGAGGTGTGCGAGGGTTGTGGCCGTAAAAATCGATTTTCCTTGAATCAATGACGTTGCCCATCCCCCCCCCTGCGAGCCTCACATTTGCTCTGACATGACCTCTCACGTTGAGATAGTCCTGCGGTAAGCTCGAGGCATGAGCGAAGAAACGGGCATAGCCACGGCCGCGCAACGGGTCGGGGTCGTAATGAGTTGGATACCGGCGATAGCAATTATCGTCAGGCTAAGTGTGTTTCTCTTACTCATCGTCATAGCAGGCTACGAAGGATGGGAAAGCGACCTCCTCTTGGTCGCAACAATATGGGGGTTGGACGACTGACTGCTTGGGTTGTTTCTTTTGGCTTTCATGCAGACTGGGTCGGGACTGACTCGGCGCTCGTGCACATCGCCTTCGTGGATTTGACAGACAATACCTCTGACGGGATGTGTCGCCTTCTCTGGTCATTGAGCCGATCTCGTGGCGCTTAAATTTGGGCCTGGGGCCATGGTGGCAGCAGCTTTTGTTGGTCCAGGCACACTGACCACCGCCACCGCAACCGGCGCATCCAACGGTCTCTCCTTAGCGTGGACGATCTTGCTCGCGTTGATCGCCACTTTGATACTGCAGGAGCTAGCGGTCCGCTCGTCATTATCCACCCACCGGGATCTGGCTGTCCTTGCGCGCGATTTTGGTGGCGCGCAGTGGGGGCGCTGGTTAATCGCGCCACTGATCGTAGCAGCGATAGGTGTCGGCAACGCTGCCTATCAGTCAGGGAATCTGTCGGGCGCCGCCATCGGTCTGGCTCATTTTCTCCCCGACCAATTTACCCACGTGGTTCTGGGGATTAGTCTGATAGCCGCAGGGTTGATTATGACCAACCGCTACCGATGGCTGGAGCGAGTGCTAGTGGCTCTGGTGTTGCTCATGGCGTTGTTGTTTGTGGGCCTTTCCCTGAGTTTGCTGCCCGAGCTGTTTACTTTGTCGCCCAGACGCCTGATGCCCAGCTTCAGACCACAGGACGGCCTGCTGGTACTCGCCCTAATCGGCACGACGATTGTGCCTTATAACCTGTTTCTTCATGCCACAGCTGCTCGACGAAAATGGCGCGGCGTGCCACTGGCTGACGCGTTGAGGGAGGCCCGATGGGAATCGCTTGCCGCGATTTCATTAGGGGCTGCCATCACTGTGGCGATCATGGTGGTAGCTGCGGTCCTGTTAAAGGTACCAGCAGATCAGCCGGTGTTGGACGCCTTAATTCATCAAGTTGAGAATCGGCTGCCAGGCGTCGGCGGTGCAATGATTGCAATAGGCTTGTTCTCCGCGGGCTTAAGTTCGGCGCTGGCCGCTCCGGTTGCTGCCGGCTGGGCGGTATGCGGTGCATTGGATCTACCCACCGATGAGCACAGCAAACCGTTTAAAACCGTGGTGCTGGGCGTCTTGGCTGTGGGGGCGATGCTATCGGTGTCAGCTAGCCGACCGCAGGCTTTGATTGTGACCGCACAGGCCGCGAATGCCATGTTGCTGCCAGTGGTCGCGATGATTTTACTATTCATTGCAAACAGCCAACTGGTGCCCGCGCCGTGGCGTAATGGCAGGATCGCCAATACCATGGCATTGCTCATCATCGTATTAGTGGTGCTGTTGGCCGGGACAAGGCTTCAGGCGTTAATAAATGCGTGACGCAATACGTACTCGATCGCGCGCCGAGCAAATTTACTTCTCTGGTAGCGAATTCCAATGCTCCCAGCTGATTTTCCTACCAAGATAGGCGGGGTCGTCAAAAGGCCAGTGAGAAGTCAACCAGCGCTGTACTACCTCGAAAAGCACCCCGCAGAGATCATTCGCCACTTCGCTTTCCCTCACCCATAAAAACACTTCTACATCGTATTCGACTTTGTCAGTCGGAAAAAAATAACTGCAGCCCAGTACCTGAGATTCGTCGGACGCGACCATGGTGTAGGCGAATGAACAGGTCGACCCCAATTCCGCCCCCTAATGTATCTGGGCGGTAACCATCACAATCGCAACGGCGGTTAGCGCCCTACCCCGAGAGTACTAGAGGTAAAAGATGTGGGCTTCGAGGGCATAAATGAGGGCACGGCGCAGAAAATTGGCTGGAGAGCACCGTACTGCTTGACAAAATGGCGGAGAAGGAGTCCGCCGGATGGGCCTATAAGTACATATTTTTATTGCATTTTATTATCGACATCAATATGCCTCCCTCATAACTTACCTCGTAACACCCGCATGACCTTGCCCGATGATCTCGCGATAAAAACTTACGGGGCCCGCTGTTCAATCGCTGTCAGATTCTGAAACCGCAAAGTCTGGCCTCTAACTGCAGCATTACCGTAGCCTGAGAAATGGCGGAGAGCGCGATTTGTTGCCCTACCCGATCTTGTAAGTACTATCGCAGTAATAATGAGTAACATCTCAGCTTTGACAAAATAAGAGCTAACTATTTCGCGAATATGACTGACACACAAGATTGGTTTGAGACGTTATTCGGATTCAAAGAGGGTGATTACGAGTGGACTCAATCTCAATTTGACACGGTGGACGGTATTCTTAAATCAAGGCATAACGATAAGAGTTTCCAGATTGGCCTTTTCAGCACTCCCACCCTCTCAGAGCTGAGAGAGCAGATTACTAAAGACATCGGTCATTCCAGGGTATCTCATGTCGTCGTGGGTGACGCGCTGGATATACACGCAGATCCCGAAAATGCCGGCGATATGTTTCAGGTTGCGTCGCAATTCAATACGCTGGAATTTGGATCTCCAGAGATAACGCCTGAAGACGGCATTACTGGCTACGCGTTTGATATGACTCAGGGTCCCGCCTGTTCGCTCGCGGCAGCAGCAGGGACGGTGCATAGAAACTATTTATTGAATCTGCATGGTGATATTGGGCAACGGAGAAACTCACAGGTAAACAACCTAGCAACGCTCGAGTCCTCGATAAGCGGCGGCCCCTTTTGGCAAGTAAAAAACGGGTACGTTGACAGTGACGAAGACTCGCTGACACTTTTAGCTACTGAGTTGAAGAAACACGACCGCGACGATCTTACAGGTGCAGTGCGGATAGGGATCCAGGAGCAGACCCAAGTCACATTTGCTAATCGGTTTGCGCCCCTGCAGAACTCACACTTCGTAAGCCAAGCATTTTGCTCAGCCATTTCCTGTGCTTACAGCAAAGTGGAAACAGCCATCTGGGAGCCCTTGGCGACTATTGTGCTGGAGGCAGCTTACGAGGGCACGTTGCTTGCCGCAGCGATTGAGAAATCTAGGGGTACTGGTAGCGGCAGGGTCTGGTTAACTTTCATTGGTGGCGGAGTGTTCGGAAATGAAGACAGCTGGATAATGTCCGCCATGAAAATCGCATTGGAGCGGACAAGCCATCTGGGGCTAGACGTTAGGCTATGTCACTACCGAAAGCGTCGAGAGCCCTTCCAAGATCTCGCTATTTGACTCAAAACAAAAACCCGTTTGCATTAGCAGTGCTCAATAGCGAATCTCGACCCAGTCCTAATCACTTATGATGGCGAGGGGTGCGCATACGTCTATCTGCCCCAAAGTGAACCCAGCAAGAGCAGCGTAATTGCACCCCCAATCACCTCTTTTTCCCCATATTTCTGGCAAAGCACGCCAAATAGACCTGCCACAAAAGCAAGTACCAACCCCAGCACGTAGGCGACCAGTGTGGTCAGTATTGTCATAACGACAAAACCAAACACTCCATCTCTAAAGCCTGACTCGATGATGCTAAGCCGGAACCACAACAACTCCAGAACTGCGTAAGCGAGGACCAAGAACCACGCTGCTATGCGAAAAAGAATCATCTAAGGAAATACCTCCGTTTAGTTGCCAACAAACAGTCAGCAATTAGTTTTTACAGTATTGACAGTTATTACTGTATAGCCTACTCTGGCTGCAGGTCAAGAAAGAAACCTACCTTATGACATTCGAAGAACTGCTTACCCACGCCAACAGTCATCTGGAGACATTTCTCAGCGAGGAAAAGTGTGAGCCCATTTCAGAGCGGACTCTAAGGTACTGGATTTCAAAGGGCATCTTAGAAAAACGAACCACTAGGGGACCGAAAACCACTTACCCCACCGCGGCTGTTTGGAGAGTCGTGCTTACCCGCCAGTACCAGCTATTTACGACTAAAACACTCAAAGAAATCGCTGCGATACAGGCAACTATGGCTGACAAAAATGTTCGCTACGAAGTTGAAAACTTCAAAAAAAATCTCTCCGAGGAGTCGATTGCTAGCGGGTCAAATCAGCGAGCGAATCAGTCGAATAGGTCTTCTAATACCTCAGCTGAGGGGTACCTCTCACACGCAATAAGGCTTTTGCGGCGAGAAATTCAGTCCCTAAGTAAACAACTGAAGGGCTCAATCCAAGAGCCTTACAAAATGCCGAAGAATGTAATGGAGCGTATTGATGTCAGCAGACTGCAAGCATCGCCAGTCTTGGACTGGGACGAGACCGATGCAAACGAGTCTTTTGATGTCAGCAGATTGCAAGCATCCCGATTGGAAAACCTGTTCGAATCGGAAAAACGGCTAGCCGAGTTAAGACATAAACAAGTCAGTGAAGTTTCACAGGAGTTACTGGATCGGCTCATCCGCTCTGAACAGGGAACAGGGGAGGCTAGGCAACATCTAGCGCGAGTGGCAGAAGCCTTATTAAAAGAGGTTGACTCCTTGCGCCACCGACTATCGGATGAGGTCAGCGAGCATCTCGAGCGTGAAGCTGCCGCGGCGCAAGCAGCTCGAGAAGACCTTGCAAACTTGGCAAAAGAATTACGCCTAGAAATGAAATCCCTTCGGTCTGACTTATTGAAAGTTCAGGAGCAGCTAACTTCAGAAAAGGGAGATTCGTAATGCCCACGCTGAGTGAACATGAGACTCAAGCGATAAGAGCCTCGCTAGAGAGGATAAATTTCGGTACGCGGCGAACGGATTCTGGTTTAACCACCTGGTCTTTGTTGGGGCCAGATCTAGACCCCCTACCCTACAGCCTTTTGGATCAGAGTATGAAAGACGGGGTCTGTGATGTGAGAGAAACGTCAGCTGAGACCGTCGGTGCGGTGGTAGTTGAGAACAAATCTCCGCAATCAATCTTTGCGCTGCACGGACAATTATTACGGGGCGCCAAACAAAACAGAGCCATTAATCTCACTACCTTGTTTCCAGCTAACTCTGAGCTGGAGGTAAAAGTTGCCTGCGTTGAGAGGGGACGATGGACCCATGGCAAATCGTTCGAAGAAGCTAGTTACATGCAATCTGCAGCGGGAAGATCTGAGAAGCTTGCTGGGGTTATCGATAATCTCCGAGCAACTGGGCGCGGGGAAGCAAATCAGTCAGAAGTCTGGGCGCAACAAGCTAGTAAAGAGCGACATCTAGGCGTGCAATCCTGCACGGTTGATGAAATCGAGATTCAAGAGAGAGGATTGAGCTCATTTGAGCACTTGATAGACGATTGGCAGTTCGAGGAAGATCAGCTCGGTATAATACTGAATGCAAATAATTATTGGGCTATTGAAGTTTTTGACAGAGCATCAACCTATCGTAACTATCAGCCTAGCCTCCTACGTAGTTTCGCGCTGGAAGCGAGGGAGGCACGCGAGAGAGGTATATCTTCAAGGACCGCGAATCCAAGGCAGCTGATGGATGACGTCTGGTCCGCTGCCTGGCTGCAAACCAACACTGTAGGCGAGGGGCAGCTAGCTGTCGGCAGTGCTTCCCAAACCAGGCAATGCGCTCTAGTTTTCAAGGGTACCTGCGTCAGCATTTCCGCATCGGGAGCGCTCAGATAAATGCGATACTCGCAAGCCGTGTGACTTTGGCTTTTAACAAACCCGGTCTTTTTTCTTTCTTGACATAGGGTCAGGTAGTCGACAGGTTCAGAGCTAAATTCCGCATTATTTGAGCATCAAATGCTTTTCTTTTTCATCACCGTTCCGTTCCTCCTGCTGCTGGCTCTGAGCTACCTGGTGACCTCTAGAGAGCGTCTGCTCAGCCTTGAGTTCGCTTATTGGCTGATCACATACCAGTTCATCTTCATCTGCGCGCTGGGTATTGGCCTGATACAGAGCCATGTCGGATGCCCAATGCCACTTGCAGAGTGTTATGTTGAGGGATATCCAGAGGAACTCGATATTTTTTGGTTTTTGCTGGAACTGTCAGTGGTGGCGTGGATTGTGGGGGCGGTAGGTGTGAGCGCATTCAATCTTTTATCGATCTGGCGTAAGCGAGGCAAAGATGAATAAAAACGCCAAATACCGATTCCTGTCCAAGCTTGAGAGGCTGGCAGAGGAGTTATATCAGCGGGGTGATTCTGTTTCCCATGATGATGAATGGGAGAAGCAACGAAGCTTCATGTCTGGGTTTTGTGATTCTGGCCTGACCATTTCATTGGTAACCCAAGAAGAAGTTCAGAGAGCTATTGATAAGGCACACATGAGGGTCTATGGCGAGGAGCGCCTTGCCAGAAAAGAGCGTCTAAAACCTTTAGAGGATGAATCTGGTGAACCCGACTGGGATGCTTTTGAGTCGCCTACCTTTGAACGGAAGCGTGGCACCTGATGCTAATCTGGCAGAGTCACTAGTGATTAAGCAACCGTCTTCCCAAACGAGGATAACGACATGAGAAAGCTTTTATCCGTTGCGTGCACTTGTATTTACTTTTTCTCAGCCAGTATAGCGATGGGCGAGAGCGAAACTGATGCGGCCAAGATGCCTCAGAAAATTGAATTTAGAGACGGCGCCAATGCTGAAGAATCGAGGGCTATATCAGAAGCCCTTGTTGAGGAAGTCACAAGCACCTTCAAGTATTGGTTCACAGAGTCACACTTCCCATATGGCCCACCTAGCCCCTCGTTTTGCGACAGCGATCCCTGCCTTCAACATATTTTGTTTGGCATTGGTCTTAAAGTCGCCTCTCTCGATCTCAATGGAGATCAAATAGACGAGCTGATCGTCACGTTAGAGCACACAGGAATTTGCGGAATGGGCGGGTGTAAAAACTATGTTTTACAGACATCACCTTATGGCTGGAAAAAGATTGGCTCGATATTCACCGACCAGGAACTGGTTGCCTCATCAGCTTATTCACGCGGCTTTCGGACTATTCAATTTCAGTCCAAGTATTCAGACAAAATTGTAAAGTGCGCCTACGAGGAGGACGGTTATTCTTGCTAGCTCTCTGCCTTTGCTATGACCACATATTGCGAAATCGTCCTCCCGTATGCTGGAAACATAGTCAGTAGTAGAAAAGGAGATTGAGCTAGTCATGAGTTTGGCTTCGCAAATGCTCCACTATCTAGTTCCCTAATATTCGCCAGCAGTTTCGAGTTTGATCAATCGCAGCTTCGGTCGCTTAGTTGAAAATTCAGTCTTTTCCCCGTCTGAATTGCCACCTTTTAAAGGCCGCAGCTGCCCTGGCCTGCACCGGAATCGGCCTTTGCGGGGAAGCGCCTCAACATTTTCATAGATCAATCTCACGGCGTACCCGTAGATCAATACCCTCTCCATGGTTCTGCTATCCATTGCCCATTTTTCGCCAGCAGATTCGAGTATTTCTACCAACCAACCGTTGTATTCGTGATAGTGGGTCGCATTTTGTAGCACCGCTAAATCACCAGGTTTGAACATCGTGTTTTCCTCATTCACTTTTCCTCTCCCAAAATTTCAATTCATGTGCGAATGCGCTCATGAGATCGTTGTTGACTGGCTCATCCCCAAGAAAAAGCGCGGAAAGGCACGCGACTGGAAACCAAATGCCCCTGTTCGACCGTGTATTCGTCGATATGACGCAGCCCGACGATCCCATGAAATCAAAATCGACCTATTGCATCTCCTCGCGAGCCATCTGGCCCTTAGTGCCCTGACTTCAAGCCAGTGCTACTTCGATGCCCATATTCAGCTCGTTCAATCGATGTTGGAGGATACTTGCACCGAGGTGATCGACGTCGGTGAAGCGACTGTCGTTCCCTGGGTGCACGCCATCCGTGAAATCAATCCAACCGTCAACTCCGTCGCGAGTCGAACGCGTCTCGCCCAGATCGACCCACTCTAGGAGTTCGAAGGCCTTTACATCAGGGCTATGCCGACGAACCCACATGTCAAAAGCTGTCCATTCGTCAATATATGCCTCTCTTGGATACCAATCTTTCCTGGTCTCCCAAAAGTCCGGCTCTGAGAGCCAGTCGGGGAAAAACTCCTGGAAAAACTCTTCGTAAGTAAAAGAGGAAAAATCAGGTATTTCATACTCTGGGGTGTCTAGTAACAACCTGAGACCTCCCTCACCGAAAATGTCAGAACAATATATGGTACGAGTGCAGCTACTTGGTTTCTCTAGGAACGGTTCTCCGTTTTTAGCCAAGAAGTTGGCGAAGAAATCATAGGTTTTGGGTAAAAGCAGTCCAGCTCCTGTGCCGAGCAGGAATTCGCGTCGCGTAACAGACATGAGAATATCTCCGTTTTAGCAAGTTCGGCGGGTATCGCCCGGGCCTGCAATAGGAACAAATCGCCCGAGTTGTTAGTTTGAAGCCAACGCTATAAAAAATCCACCCAACATTTAACGTTACGCTTGAGGCAAACTAGCTCAGGCTTATCAAATCTGCTCAGGGGAAACCGTATGCAGGGATTACTGTTTGTTGCCCACCCGAAGGAGGAGCCGCAACCGGGGGTTCTATCTGCTTTGCAGGCGTTCGAGAGCGCTTTAATGCTTGTCGCTCTAAACCGCTGGCCCTCGGTAATTCCACTCACTTGGTCAGGATGTGAATCGCTGTTGAGATCGAAATACAAAGATCTTGGTTCTGCGCCCGACATTCACGTGCTGCAGGAAAAATATTACGAGGACACAGATCTGTTGAGTGGTTTGAATGCAAAGGCTCACAAATTCCGAAAGTTACGAAATCGCATTCAGCATGAAGGGTTCTCCCCGAGAGACGACTCAGAGTGCAGGGAAGTATTTTTCGATACTGGGATCCCATACTTCGCGCACATAGTAGAAGTAGTTCTCGGTGAACCTTTGTCATACAACTTAGGTGACGACGAAGACTTCAAGCGGCTACTTCGGAAAATACGGAAATCAGTAACCAACAAAAAGCTGTCAGATGACGAACGCCATATCCCTGCTTTCTTTTTACAGAAGTTCTTACGATGGAGCTTATCCCCCACATTTTCTTCAGCCTTCGACGAAGTGGTGATTGATAAGGCAGCTGAAAGTGACGCCGCATGGGATGCTGAGTGGACTTTGAAGGCCCGCATTTGCGATGCGTTGGAGGCCCTCACTGGCCATGATGGCCTTACTTATGAAATGGCTACTGAATCCAGCCCCGATGACCGCATTCGTAAAGGCGTAGCGTGTCCAGTATGCACAGAGTGGGTGTTCTCTGTAATGGAGACATCAGAGAAGGGAAGCGGTTATAAGTTTGAGAAACTAGTGGGCGTGGGGTGTTGGCACTGTAACTACATAGTGTCGGCTGAACATCACGAAAATGTAATTAGGACCTTTTTTCAAGAAGAGATGAGCGAGGAGCTGATTACCAGAATAGAAAGTTCTATGCCCCCTCTTGCCAGAGAGACTTTTCATTCTGTCACTACATGAGTTTTTTGAAGAACTTGGGGATGTCGAAAAGTTCCCAATCGAAACTCTGAGTCATCATCAGATTCGTGTACTTGTCACCAAATTCGTCAAATCCCTCGAATCGTTTCCCTTTCTTATAGTCTGAATTCGACTCATATCGAAGGCGAAGGCGGTCAAGAACATAAGCGTTATGAACGAAACAGCGCCCATCTGAAATGGATCAACTAACAGCATTGCTCGTTCCTTACTGGCTGGGGGGTGGACAAGTTAGCATCGACTAATAGGGGTGGGAAACCTCACCAATCTCGTCTTCAGGTAAGTTCATCGTCCACATCTCTGACCAAAATTTGCCCATAGAGGTCCTCAATATTCATCAACGAAGAACCCATGATTTCAGTAAGGGTAAAGCCATCTACCCCACCACTTGCTGAATCATGATCGCGAGGTAATGCACTACCCTCGCAAAGTATTCTCTATAAGACGTCAGGGGGCCGTGGTTTCAGGGAAATTTAGTCGGTACTCGTCATGGGCTGTTGCGAGATCCCCCGAGTCCTCAATCCACTTTTCGATCAATGTTATCGCCCTCTCATCGGTGAAGATGATTTGTTTGTCATACTGAATTTCTTCACGCTCGCTCTCAATAGAACGACCAAGCTCATGCAACTCAAACATTCGACGCACATCAGCGACAAAATCTAGGACTAAAACATGGGTCTTATCGTCAGCAATACGCAGCCCTCGCCCAAGCTGTTGCATGAAAATTTTTCTTGAGTGGGTTACTCGCGCGAAGCAAATGATATTCACATCAGGGACGTCCACTCCCTCATTTAATATGTCAACTGCAAGGATCAATGGGCATCTGCCAACACGGAAGTCCGCCAAAACCCTCATCCGGTCTGACCGAAGAAGTTGGGAATGGAGAATTTCAGCTGCCTGCCAAAATTCATAGCGACTTAGAAAACCGTGGAGGTACTTCGCGTGACTTATGGATTGGCAAAAAACGACGCCACGTGGCCTAGACGTTGATGTCCAGGCGTCTAGCAATGCGGCGATTATCTGTTCATCACGCTGGGGTATGAACAGCTTGCGATTCAGGTCCTTTATTGTGTACTCGTTCCTGCTGAGTTCGGGCACCTGCTCCCAATCTATGTTGTCACAAAACAGACGATAATCGACTTCAGCCAGGTATCCCAACGCCATACCCTCTGCAATACCGCACTCGTAACTCGGCGGCCCAAACGCATTGCGAATATCAAATTTGTCAGTCCGCCAAGGCGTGGCAGTGACACCCAGAATTCGATGCTCGCCCGATAAAGAGGCTAAAACTTGAGCATAAGTGTTGTCACCTCCGACATGGTGACATTCATCCACCACCACCAAATCAGGTGCATATCCTTTTTCGATGTATGGTAGAACCGACAGATTAGTTGCAACAGTCAAGCCAGTGACTAAGCGAGGCTTATCGTCGCCAGATAATAATTGAGAATTTACTCTTTTCGGCATCATGGAAATCAAAGATGCCATCAACTGTTGGATTAATTCGACTGTGTGCGCCAAAACCAAGACGTTTTTATCTGGGTACTGGTTTATGAACCGCCTGATAACTTCGCCGGCCACTACAGTCTTCCCAAGTCCAGTAGCAAGAAATAGCAGAGCTCTTCCAGTCAGCTCCAGGTCGTTTTCTATCTGCGTGACAGCCACTGATTGATAATCCCGCAGCGACCAGACCGTTGACTCTGGAGCGTCGTGCCAAAACTTCCGTAAACTGTCGAGCCCCCAAAAACCAACACTAATGCCAGTGGCGGTCAGCGATGACAGGCGCTCAACCATGGACTTTGAAGGCACACCGCTGGATGCGACGATCGCATGATGAGCGTTGAATTCATGCAGGGCATTGAGCGCCTGATCCAGTGCATCATCATTGCAAGTGCCCGTGATAGATTTCTTGTACTTGCTTTGTATGATCCAAACTTCCTCTCCCTTCGTGCACACCAGATCTGCACCGCGGTCTCCCGATCCATCAACATCGATTACTCGAAACCCTAACCGTGACATGAGTCTCTGGACATCTCGTCGAAACTCGTGAGGCCCGATTCCTTGGATTCGCTCAGGCGTGAACAGACCTGAGCCATTAAGATCAAGCATAGAGAAGGTCAGTGACTTAGCCGGTCATATAGGAATTCAATTGCTATGGCCGCCTTTTGTCGTTCCAATTTTGAAATTCCCTCGCCACTAACTTCGAAAATTATTAAGTCACTGATCGCGCTGATCGTATTGCTGATGACGCGCTCACGAGCGAGGGTTGGTATGTTGCCCCCAAGAGCTTGTGTAAATACGCGCCCGCCAAATACTAGCTCAGCACGATAAGCAATTATCTCTGTGAGGGCTCGCCATGTGACAAACTGACCAAACGCGCCAGCTTCTGATAATTTATTGATATCCATCTTGGAGTGATCGCTCGCTGTCTGCGTGATTTTAATGCGTTCGGTTTCCGAAATCTCAGACCAAATTGCGGTACTGTCCCCCTCGATCTGTTTTGGCAATATTGTCCTAATAGATTTCTTTAACTCCTCACATCGAGCTCGAATAGTGATTTCAGAATCTTCTTCATCAGGGAAATTCTCTATCAGCTCCGCGAAAACTACTGAATAAGTAGCTCGCTTACCTTGCCTATATAAATGGTTAGAGGCTTCTCCAAGCGCGATGTCCGTTGTCTGCCTGCCCCATTTGTCGATCAGTGGATGATGCCTATTTACGTAAATCTCAAAGTTAGCACCGCTCGTAGGCAATAAAAATGCTGCCCTTTCGGTGGTGTCGCCCGGCGGTATGATCTTGCTCACAGTTTCGTATACCTCCATCTCGAACTTGTGTTCGATTACCTTGAGGTAAATGGGCTTCGATAAATCAGGGCGTTTTCTTGCTCCCGCCTTCCACTGATCAGCAAGCTCCTTAATCGTCTTTTCCTTCTTATTTGCTGGTGTAGTATGCGGTGAGCTCGTGGGCAAGGTAGGATTAGGGCCGGCAAGTGGTGATGGACCTGACGGAGGAACAGTTGCGGGTATAGGTGGTTTTTGAGGAGGCTTCTCGTGTGACACGCACGCGTCCCACCACTTCTGGTCGGTTTCATAATCAGGATCACCAGCGTGGAACTTCTTCACCCAGTTTTTTGCCTCTACTAGGATCGCTTTTTTACCATTTCCAGGAGTGAGGTATTTGGTGCCTGGGTCAATCCTGCGAACACCTGAGAACATGACTGCCATCGGCGACTCGTTTCTTTCGCCACAATGCGCCACCGCGTACTGCGGCCGAAGCCAGGTGGTGCCGCGCAAAGTCTCCTGAACTTTATTGAAAGACTGGGTGCGCTCAAAGCTTTGCTTTGTAAATTCGACAGGGACATGGTCGCAGTGGATCTCACCCACGATTCTGCCTCTATTTGTCTGCTCAATAGGATATTCATTTTCTACGGACCCCGTATCCGGATCCTTGAATTTGAAAAAGTCCTTACAACCTTCCTCGATAGTTCGCCCATTACGGATTAGGTCCACCCCGTATTCTTCTGTCTCGAGGCATCTTTGGACGCCAAGCCAGCCCCAAATTCTTCTCGGCTGCTCTATTAGGTCCTGCCCGCCACAAGATTCACATGAAGAGACCTCAATGGGCATTTCAGTCCTGCAATCCTGGCATACCTGTGTTTCCACCAGTCGCTTATCAATTAGTTGCACTGCTGCTTCACCATTTGCCATCTTTCTATCCGCATTCCAGATGCATGGCATGAATGGCTTAATCTTCTCTGTGTTTAATCTGATCACAAAATCACGCTTATCATGAGCAACATCACCCTCTAAGCCGAATACCTTGGTACGAAGAATAAACGTATAGCGCCGCCCTATAGACGCTCTCAAATCTCTAATCGATTTTTGCCTCCCAAGCGCTCCGGCGAATTCCTTTCGCAACTTGAGTTCAATATAGGTACCGGATTCGAAACCTAAATCTATGTCCTCTAGCGAGCTGTCGATTTTGAAACTATTCTCTTTGATCATGTCACGCACATTGATGACGACTTTATTCCACAGCTTGTCGTCCTCTGTCTTGGTGAACACGGTGGTTTGCACGCCCAACTTCATAGTTGCCAGGTTAAAGCCAATGCCGAATAAACCTAATTCGCCGACTTTCCTCTTTGAGCTTGAGCCGGCCTTAAGTGATCGCTCAAGTTCATCAAGAGTCATCCCAGGTCCATTATCCGAAAAAGTGAGCTTGGAATGCTCAATCTGAATGTCTATTAATCCTCCCTCAGTGCCTCCCAGCCGAAATCCGTCGACAGAATTGTCAATTAACTCAGCGAGACATCCAGCTGCTGGGATTTCCAACGCAGCAAACAGCTCTAGAACCTGAGGATCAGGGGTTACGTCTAACTGTCTTGAGATTTGCTCAGGTTTCTTGTTCAGTCCGCTCATCCAAAATTTTCCCGATGTGTTCCCAGCCAGAGAGGCCGCAAAAATATAAGGCTAGCCCGGTGACGCTCTCAACATCTTCCACAGCCGCATCGCAAAAATGCTTTAACGTGTTACTGATATTTTTTCCTTCGATACGATTGAGGTAATCCTTGATGTTACGCCATTGCCTATCAACCGATGATGGGTTTCTAGACAGGTCCGAGGCTATTAGTGCGTTTTCAGCACGCTCATCATCCGCAATTGCGAAGTCTGAGCACATGTACAGTGCCACAAGCACAACGCATTCCGAATCAGACCACCTTCTAGATGCCGACATTATCAGCTGATATGGCTTTCGATTCTGAGATTCTGGTTAACACGCTTCTGAGGTTTTCTGGACAGGGCATCTTGCTCCTGTCAAGTCGGCTTAACAGCCCAAGGGCGGCCCTAGCGGAAATAGGCGCCCTGTTTCTTGGGTCGATATATTCAGATAGGTTGGCAGCTAGTGAGTTCTTCTTTAACAGTACCTCTGTTATCTCTCCGTCAAAAATCCCAGATTTCGGAATCGGGCCCACTTCATCAAGAACGTCATCATTGAACATGGACATCTGCGACTTGGTCTCAAAATCTTGGGCTTCAAGCCCCTGAAGAATACCGTCGAGAACGAATCTGCCCACAGGTGCCGCAACAGCATTCCCTGCCATTCTATAGATGTCGCTTTTTGAAAAATTCTCTACTTTGATATCGGTGAAACCTTGCAATCTCAGAGCTTCTTCAGGCGAGAGTAATCGCACCGTATCTTCAAAATGAATGGCGGGAGGAGATGGAATAGAAAGAGAAGAGCCGACTTTAATCGTTGGAACGTATCCCACCGAATAATTTATCGAATGTGTTCCAGCGGTCCAGTAAAAGCCTGCCACGGGGTCGTCTTGAGTTAACCCTGCTTGGCACTGATGGTCCCTGAACAACGACGTCGCAGTGTTCAGGCAAGCAGCCGCGACGAGGAAAACCCTATTACGATGATGAGGCAATCCAAACTCCCGAGCATTTATTGATCGCCATGCAATGTAGGGAAAACCGGATTTTTGGAACTCTGAGAGTATTATTCTAAATATGCGCCCACCCTCCAGTCGCAACACGTTGGACACATTTTCCGCCACGACTACTTCAGCTGAGGATAACTTAGCAACCCTAAGAAGCTCATAAAAAAGCTTGGAATTTGGCCCTTCTAGCCCCCTGCCGGTTCCAGCAACGCTGATGTCCTGACACGGCCAACCTCCCACAACAACTTCACAGTCCACCTTCTGAACTTTGCGAATATCGTGGTATACGGGCGAATCGGGAAATCGTTCGCCAAGAACATCGCGAGCGCGCGGTTCGATCTCACAAAAGCTAACCGCAGGGGTGCTTGCCTCAAGCCCCCCTATGCCGCTGAAAAAGCTAGCGTACTCTCTCATATCTGTGTGAGGCCAACTTTATAAGTTTAGACATCCATTATGATCCGGCCTTGATCCACGCTTGCGTACAGCTCAATCTGTTCATCGCCAGCGAAAACTGTATGGCGAGTTCCCAAACAGACGGCGGCTCATAAAAAATGATGACACCGCTCTAGTCAGAGGCGCCTGACAGTAGATACCGCTGTCCTTTAAATGTTAACCCCAGTCAACCCCAAATTAAAACCACAGAAGGTACTGATGATCACAAAAGCGAGGAAAAATGAACTACTTTGAGACAATGAACGGGTGAGCGTATTTATCCCAGCGCAGCGAGCTTGGCAAGATACTGGCCGTATTCGCAGCATGTAGCGTGCTCCGGAGAGTCGTCGACCTCGCTAACTAGGTATTTGGCTCTTCGCAACGCATCTTCCACCCAAGTGTCATTACCTTCGTAGGGTATTACGGAAACGTTAAAACGCATCCATGCCTGAGTTGGACTATCGCCGTCCAGCATTCCCTGCTCATTCCGATGCTGGCCATCAACGTAAACAAAATAACCCGTATCAGAGACGTCGAAGCCGAGCCGTCTGGTAATCCACTGGTACATGTCCATCTGCCGTCTATACCCAGCTTTATAGTCTGGCTTGGAGGGGTCCTCCGGTGCCGATATGAATGATTTGTCGAGGGGCTTGGACTCCTTTCCTAGCTGCGCAGTGCTTTTATAATCAACGACGTGCAGCTCCCCGGTCTCGATGTTTTCCCACACATCATCCAAGCCACCACCAAACCGGATATTGGTTTCTTGATGATCAAAATGGAAACGGCCCTCTGCACCGAAGTGCATCGAATCCGCCCACTTTCCAATATCCTCATGCCAGAAAGGCCGCAAATGGGACAGGCCTGAGGCCTCCATCAGCGGATGCGGACCTTTTCCTCGAACCGCATCAAAGTCCTTTTTTAAAAGAGTGTCTGTATTCGTATTGAGGTTAAACCCGGGCATGCTTGGTGTTTTGATGCCCTTAACCTTCTCCAGCCAGAAGCAAGCTTCGCACTTGATCATTTTCTCGATTGCACTTCGAGACAACTCGTAAGGGGCTGGATTATCGGGTTTAAATTTTCCTCGGTGCCTGGCCATTGCTTTACTCTCTACTATGGCTGCATGAGTTTATTCATCACAACACTTCAGATCGGCGCCAACTTCTTAGAGCGCCATCATTTAGAGCCCCATATAATCGCATATAACCTAATGTTTTATATAATTTTTTTGACAGAATGCGGCTAGTCCGCTAACGTTCTGACACGTCGCGCCGTGACCGAATAAACGGAAAAATGTGACGGGTGCTTGGTCAAGCTGCATAAGCTCTGTGACGAGAGCGCAAACCCCCTCTCCCTCACTGGGAGGCCGCAGTATTCGGCTCTGCGAGTGGCAAAGGGTGATGTTTTCTGACGTTAATTGCGTTGGGGACACACCTGTTCGCCTCCTCGACGCTCGATCGAGGAACCACGCCATGAATAGCCCTAAAAAACCCTTTCCATCAAGTACTGCCCGCCTGCGTAAACAAAGCCAAATTGCGCGGCCAGAGCAGGCAGCCCGCATGCTGGGCATCTCTGTTCGGTATCTGTACAGACTAAGTCGAGCACCGGATTTTCCTAAAAAAATCGTCCTAAGCCCTCGTGCTGTTGGCTGCCGAACCACGGACCTTGAAGCCTGGATCGATACCAAGCTGGAGGTGCATCGTGAGTCGTGAGCCTACCTACCAGAACTATGCTTTACCCCTGCTCAATAATGGGTACTTACCTCTACCGATCCGACCCCAAACCAAGCGGCCAGCCGTCGGTGCATGGACGCAAATGGACTTCTCTGATTATTCGCTGGTTAATAAGCTGATTAATCAATACGGGAACTGTGGTGTGGGGATTGTGATGGGAGCCACGGTGGGTATTGATATCGACTGCAATGACGAAATGATTGCCAAAGAGGTTCAGGCGCTTTGCGTTGAGAAACTCGGTCCCAGTCCCAGCCGAATAGGCCAGAGTCCCAAGGTAATGCTGTTCTATCGCAACGCAGGAGAACCTGTTCCGAAACGGACCACACCGGAGGTATTCATAGACGGTCAAAAACAACAAGTCGAGTTTCTGGGCGAGGGAAATCAGGCGGTGGTCTTCAGCCGCCACCCAGGCACAAAGCAACCTTACACGTGGCCCAGCGAGGACCTCACTCAAGTGGCATTTGGCCAACTGACAGCTGTGACTGAGCTTCAGCTTAGACAGCTTGGCGCACAGATTACTGCCTTTCTTCAGAAAACAGCATCAGTTCAAGATCTGTCGGTTGCCACGCCGCCCGATGACGCTGTGCAGGCTGATTCGCGGTTTCCGATTGCTATGCCACTAAAATCTGAACAAGTCGAAGAAGTCAGGGAAGCCCTGCAGTATCTTGACCCAGAGCATCGAGAAGAGTGGATTGCCATCGGACATGCGCTGAAAGCCGCTTTCCCCGAGGCAGAGGGCGAGGCGTTATTCCAGGAATGGTCAAAACGAAGGCCCAACGGATCAACCCCCAGCAGCTACAAAGGACCTAGAGATGTTGAGAACACATTTAAATCTCTTAACCCGACGCGCACCGGCATAGATGCAATCTATACCCGTGCTAGCACCCAGGGTTGGCAACGGGTTAAACGGCTTGCATCGAGCAATATAAGCCACACCTCTATTGCGAAAGCCTTGAAAGCACACCTGTCGAGCGACGGGCGAACACCGATTTTTGCAGAGGGAGACCTGTGGACTTTCGAGGCCACTCATTGGGGGGCAATGCCGCAACAAGATCAAAGAGCCCTGATCCAAGATCTCGATGGGACGCTAATTGGCAACAAAAAAATTATCAGTAACAAAAGTTTTATAGACGGCTCGATTTTCGAATTTCATAGCATCTGCGCGCAGCCCGATTTTTTTTCCCGGCGCGCCTGTGGGATCAACTGTCAGAGCGGCTTTATTGCGATTTCTGCTGATGGGGAGGCTACTTTGGAACCACACAACCCGGCACATGGGCAGCGGCACACACTCGATGCACGTTGGGCACCGGGGCCTGCTCCCGAGGCATCTGGACTCCTAAAAACGTTGTTTGAGGGGTGCTTTGGACAGGATTGGAAGGCTTAAACTCTGGAAACTCTGATCCTGCAGATTATTGGAATCGCCTGTTCCGGTATGTCTAATCTGCTCGTCGAACCCAAAGCATTTATTTTATATGGCCCAAGGGCCGCCAATGGAAAATCACAGATTCTAGAACTCATCCGCGGCTTCTTGCCTGACGAGGCTGTGGCATCCGTTCCGCCAGCGGATTTCAAAAGGGAACAATACCTCGCCCTCTTGTGCGGAAAAATGGCCAACCTCTCTGACGAATTGTCCTCCTATAAAGCAATCGCCTCGGAGAAAATGAAACAAGTCATCACCGGTGATGTCGTCACAGCCAAAGCCGTTTATAAAGAGCCGTTCAGCTTCAAAAATTCAGTGGTCAATGTTTTCGCCTCGAACACTCTCCCAGGCTTCCAAGGCGGTGTTGATAACGGTGTTATGAGAAGGTTAGCCGTCATTCCCTTCGATCGGGTCATACCGAAAGAGGATAGAGTGCCTGAAATAGGTGCCCGCGCCGCGAGGGAACAAAGTGATTTACTCCTCTCTTTGGTCGTCTTCGAGTTGCAAAAGCTAATCGCCAGGAAATGCTACGACATTCCCCCATTTGTAGAGACTGCCACCAAACAATGGTTCCATGATGCAGATCTAGTCCTGATGTGGCTTGAAGATGGTGGTTTAGAGGGTTGCCTGAAACATGGAGAAAAGAGGTTGTCGTCGCTCTACAAATCTTTCAGATACGATGTAGAAGATCTTACTAACCTTGGCTCAATGCCCAGTCAAAGACGGTTCATCGCCCAGGTGACAAGTTTCCTCTCTGAGCACCCCACACTCGAAATGCATCGAAAGAGCGAGGGCCGAGTCGTTCGGAAAAAAACCGCGTTTTAATGCCGTAATGCCGGAACTCTTTGAACACTTTTGCACCTATGGCTAGAACAACAGGTTCGGTATTTTGACTTTTAACAAAAGTCCGGCACAGCGACACTCCAGTAGCAAAACTCCTTTGATCATGGAAACGCCCTAAATTGTGGAAGTAGCAGTAATAAGATAGCGAGCTGAATATTGACGGTGGGCTATGACAAAAGGCGGCCTACATATGCATCAAGGTCCTGTCGCGCTATCAAACTACGGTTGTATATTTTGATCCGTCTGAGGTCGCCATCTGAGATCAGTCGATACACGGTACTTCGGCTTAGTCCTAGAAACCGACAAGCCTCCCTTATAGTCAGTAAGGGTTTGTCGAACTCCCTCATAACCACTCCTTCCGATCCGCTCTGATCTCTATCAGGTCCTCTATTTCACGCTCAGGCACCGTTAAGAACTGTGCCCAGTCTTCCATCAAGCGCCGCCGCTTTAGCAGCATGTCACCGCGGGCGTAGGCCGCCTCGGTCGCGTTGTGGGTGCTATGAGCAAGCGCCATTTCGATGATCTCTCTGGGATGGGAGGTGGCCTCCCCTGCCCAGTCCCGAAACGTTGAGCGCAAACCATGGATAGTGGTCTTTTGTGGGTAGGATTTGAGCACCTTGGCGAGCGCCGTATCGCTCAAAGGCTGATCTTTGGAGTTAGTGAATACCGACTTATTGGTCGCCGTCTTTGCCTGCCGCCTGATCACCTGCATAGCCTGATCACTTAACGGCACACGGTGAGGTTTGCCATTCTTCATCCGCTCACCCGGCAGACTCCACAAACCCTCATCCAGATCGAACTCCGAGAATTGAGCGAAGCGCACCTCTGAAGAGCGGGCGGCTGTCAGATATAGGAAAGCCACGGCGCGAGCTGATTGCCCGGATGCAGCGTTGATGTGAGGCCATAGCCTGGGCGCCTCGCGCCAATCGAGCGCCGCGTGATGCTTAACCTGTGTGACCTTGGTTGGCGCAGGCAGCACATGCTCAAGTCGGCCTTGCCATTGAGCGGCGTTCTCAGCAGTGCGTCGCTCGGTAGCGATCGCAAAGCTCAGTATGGCCTCGAGCCGCTGCCGCACCCGCGAGGCGGTTTCGGTCTTCTCCACCCAAATAGGTTTTAGGACAGCCAGCACGTGATCGATGGTGATAGCGGATACGGGCAGTCTTCCCAGAACTGGAAAGGCGTACGTTTCGAGACTAGAAGTCCACTGCGCCGCACTTTTTGGGCTACGCCACCCAGGCGCTTTGAGTCTTATATATTCGTAGGTGACGGAGGCGAAATCAGCACTGCTTTCCGCGCCTCGCAGACGCCGCCGGGTGATGGGATCCTCGCCGTCGACTTTCACCAAAGAGCGCTCTTCAAAGGCGCGTTGCCTGGCGACTTGTAGCGAGACATAGGGATAGGGTCCAAGCCCCATGTCCCGCCTTTTACCCCGCAGCTGGTAGCGAAGCACCCAGCTACGCCGGCCAGTGGGCGACACCAGCAGGTACAGACCATCGCCGTCGCAGTGCCGACCCGGCCCCAGGGTTTGGATCCCGCGCTCGGTCAGGCGTTTTGTTCCCACACTTTCTCCCACACCATACTTGAGACAAACTGACACAGAGAAAGATAGCCAAAAACGCTTATGTTAGCAAGATGCTGATTTATATGGGATTTATCGCATACCGGAGGCGAAAAAAATCCGCCCGGAGGCGGATTTTTAGTCTAGATGGCGGAGAAGGAGGGATTCGAACCCTCGATACGCTATTAACGTATACTCCCTTAGCAGGGGAGCGCCTTCAGCCACTCGGCCACTTCTCCGATGAGTAAAATCAAGAGCTTACGATCGTCGTCTAAACCTCGAGCCTGACTGGCTGCAAAAGTGGCTACAAACTACCGCCTAAACCCATGAATACTGTATTTCGCGGAGGTGCGAGGCTACCACATCCTCCACCATTTGCGATGTTACATGACCGTATGAGTTCATTGTAGTCGCTGTCGACGCGTGCCTTGCTCGCCTGCAAACAACCAGCGGCGGCAAATTGCGCATAAACAATTGCGAAGGGTTAATAGGTTCCATCAGTTATCCGTTGAGGACTTTTGAGTTTCTTTGTTCGGCCAAAGCAAACCTCGCAGCATCGAGGCTAGCTGAGTGACAGTTGCATGCACAAGCAGCGGAAGAGATAGCGTCTGGTCAAATCAGGTGAGGACTTTGGGCTCAGCTGTTGCAACAACGGATGGACGAGGGTGTTGGTGACTGCTTGAAATCAAAGGGACCTGTGAATTAGTGTCACAGCAGTAGCACTGGGAGAGCCACCGCAATGCGCGTTTTTAGAGTTGCCTTGCTCATGTTGAACTTATTGATGCTTTCAATGGCATGTTTGCCAATATTCGGCTTAGATTTGGTGCTGTTCGGGCGGGTTGAGTTAGAGGCGGCCAATGTCGATGACAGCAACATACATCTTTTTATGGTGCGCTCAGCCGCCTTTGCCACCTTCGCGACCTTTGCGTTCAATTTTCTGAGAAGGCGGAGGCCTCTGTCATCAGTGGCCCCATTACTATTTTTTTGTTCCTGGACTTTGATATTTCAGCCCGCTTTTGTACTCGCCTACCAAGAGGTCAACTCACAACACATCATGTTCTATCTTTTCACATTGGTATTGGTGCTAATTCTCTACCGGGAAAACAAGAACGAAGCTAAAACGATATTTGTAAATGAATGGTGAAGTTAGAAGAGTGGTGCAGCAAGTTAAAGGACATCTGCCAGGACAGCAGCAATGAACGGTTCAAGTTTCAAAAATGGCTAACACATCTGTGATCTTTGGTTTGTTAATCGTGGCCAACTTGTATTTCTTAATCAAGAGCAAGCGAAGGGGCGTTATCAGATAGCGCCAGGCTCTGGTTTAGTGCTTTCTCTCGCTTGGCCAGCATTGATGCGGAGAATATTTTATTGACTCGCATCATTATGTTTGTGTCTGCGCTCGGTTTCCTCCATCAAATCACGTATCGCATGAATTTCCAGCTGCAGGGTCTCCCGCATTAACTTGACTTCATCATTGATCATCCGCATGCCATGCCATGCCAACCAGCTGTTGATTGCTAATAAAGTACTGATGCCGCCGATCGCAATAAAAACAAGTTGGTCCATCACATCCACTCTCCAAGGTCATGCCGACCTTCTGTCCAATGTCAAAATTTTTTAGGTGCCAAGCGCCGGCATCTGATTTAAATAGAGCTTGGTGCTTGATGCTTCGTTAATACTCAATGATTTTTATGATGGTTACCAGCGCTGCGGCAGCTCATGTCGAGATTGAGGTCTGTCTCCTCTGCAGACTATTGCGGCTAGAATCAGATTTACTGAGTGTTAATGTAATCTGTACACACCGCATCTTCTGACTTGGGTGAACGCATGGCAAGTGAGGAGGAAAAGGACTCCAGAACTGCAACTGAACAAAAAACCGAGAGGCGAGCGCCGATGTTTTCGCACAAAGCATTGGCTTAGTAGTAATCTACTGCACTCGTCGGAGTCACCTATTTTCTCTTAGGCAACAGCACCTTCCAGCAACTCTTCTAGCCCCTGCATAAGATCATCTGACGAGCGCCGCGGCTCATCGCCAAAGGCGCTGTCGAACAGGGAATATTATTTGCCCAGTATCTCAGCACTCTTCAGCTTGGCGTTGTCCGAACTATCATCAGACCGAAGCATGTCCGTCACTGCGAAAAGAACCTCTTCCAGATCAACGATAGCTGATGAGACTAATCTCTCGCTGCATTCAAACTGTATCTCGGCAAGCCTAGGGGCCACACCTTAGGGTGGACACTTAGCCGGTGTGCTTCGCACCATATGGATTGCTCCGACATACCTAGAGCGTCATAGGACTCTCGGTGTGCTTGGGACTTAGTTCTACCTGCGGCTATTTTTGAGCAGAAGGCTTCCTGTTTCGATGTGAGTTGAGCCACACTGAATACCCCTCCCCTCGAGCAAACGATAATTACCACATTAATATTTTGATAATTATTTCAACAGGCTTGCTGGCTATCAATCGAACCGGTGTATTTGGCTATTCGCTCGTCCAAAATCCTATGCAAGAGAATATGAGACTCCTACTTTGAAAAGGGGGGGTGGGGGGTATGCCAAAGTGGCTACACAACTGGCTACAAAATGCAGGTGTAACGCAGTGATAAGAAATGAGTTGGGAACTGATAGCCGAGAAGAAACCGGCTAAAACGTTGGCCTTGGGGATAGTCAATTAGCCAGGGTTAACTCAGTAGTAGACTTTACAGGAGAGCGTCTTCAGCCACTTCTCCTGATTCGTTCAGCTTTCCTCGGACTCTTCGACAGCCGCTTCTTCGATCCGGCTAAGGATCTCTTCACGGTGGACGGCCACTTCTTTAGGCGCCTTCACGCCGATGCGAACCTGGTTGCCTTTGACACCGAGTACGGTAATCGTGACATCGTCACCGATCATCAGGGACTCACCGACTCTGCGCGTCAAAATCAACATGACTCACTCCCTTGTTCCGAGGGTCCCACTCTCCAGTGGGTATTTCTGACCCCTGCACCTCAGTACGGGATACTTACTCGATCTCGACTGTATCAAGACCGAACGCAGAATGCAGGCTCCTTACGGCTAGTTCAAGATATTTTTCTTCGATGATCACTGAGATCTTGATCTCTGAGGTACTGATCATCTGAATGTTGACACCCACGTCCGCCAACGCCTTGAACATGGTGGCTGCCACACCGGAGTGGGAACGCATACCAACCCCCACTACCGATACTTTGGCAATGTGATCGTCGGTCAGCACTTCACCAGCACCCAGCTCCGCCACCACTGGTGTTAGAACGGCCTCGGCTGCCTCCATGTCACTGCGCGCAACAGTAAAGGTGAAGTCGGTGGCGTTTTCACCCCGGCTGTTCTGGAGGATGACATCCACTTCGATATTGGCCTCGCCGACGGGGCCCAGAATGCGATAGGCCATACCCGGGTTGTCAGGCACGCCCACCACGGTCAATTTGGCCTCGTCTCGATTGAAGGCAATCCCGGCAATAACAGGTGCTTCCATGGAGGCATCCTCCTCAGTCGTAATCAGTGTCCCGGGGCCTTCCTCAAAACTGCTTAGCACCCGCAACGGAACTTTATATTTGCCCGCAAACTCGACCGAGCGAATCTGCAAAACCTTTGAGCCCATGCTCGACATCTCCAGCATTTCCTCAACGGTGATGCGATCGAGACGCTTGGCCCCGTCTACCATTCTGGGGTCGGTCGTATACACACCGTCTACATCGGTATAAATCTGGCACTCAGTCGCTGAGAGCGCCGCGGCCAAAGCCACTGCGGTGGTGTCGGAGCCGCCCCGGCCCAACGTGGTCACGTTGCCCTCTTCATCAACACCCTGAAAACCGGCCACCACCGGCACGCCGCCTGCGTCCAGCTCAGATTTCAACGTATCGAGCTGAATATCCTGAATCCGGGCCTTGTTGTGCGCGCTGTCGGTCAGAATACCGACCTGATTACCGCTGTAGGACTTTGCCCTCACAGATCGCTCACCCAGCGCCATACTCAACAAAGCAGTGGTGACTTTCTCGCCAGTGCTCAACAGCGCGTCCAGTTCGCGCGGCGTCGGGTTCGACTGAATCTCCTTTGCGAGCCCCAGCAACCGGTTGGTTTCCCCGGACATAGCAGACACGACCACGACCACATCGTGGCCCTCGCTTTTAAAGCGAGCCACTCGGTCAGCGACTGCACCGATCCGCTCTACCGAACCGACCGAGGTGCCACCATATTTTTGGACAATGAGTGCCATAACTCACGTGGTGTGTCTAAGGAAGGGCGCGTATTTAACACGATTCGCGCCTCGCTGAGAACCAGCTGTGGTTATAGTGGCAAGCTTTCCAGCGCGGCTCCGAGCAAAACTCATTACAAATGCGGCGGCACTAAAAGGATAGATCCGCTACTCGCAAATTGGCGCTAATTGAGTTGGGATTCTACCCACTGAGGGAGTGATGCGAGTGCTGCTGGCAAGGCCGCGACATCGGAACCACCTCCTTGCGCCATATCGGGTCTTCCACCCCCTTTGCCACCGAGCTCACCCGCAAAATGTTTGATCACATCGCCGGCTTTGACCCGGTCAGTCGTGTCTGAGGTCACACCCGCCACTAGCGCAATTTTACCCTCTTCGACCGCAGCGAGCAGGATGACGCCGGTGCCAAGCTTGTTCTTGCACTGATCCAGGGTATCGCGCAACGTCGAGGCCGTGGCGCCCTCTATTTGCGCGGCGAGCACCTTAATGCCCTCGACCTCAACCGCGTCCTGAGTGAGGTCACCGCCCGTTGACGTCGCCAGCTTCTGACGCAGTCGGGCCGACTCTTTCTCGAGGTCTCTTACCTCGGCCCGCAGTGCCTCGACTTTGCCAGAGGCGGTCTCCGGGGTGGCCTTGAGCGCGCCGCATACCGATTGCATTGTTTGCGACATAGTCGCTACGTGCGCGAGCGCCGCTTCCCCCGTCACCGCCTCGATGCGTCGCACACCGCTTGCCACGCCCGCTTCGCCCGTGATCCAGAAAAGACCGATGTCACCCGTCCGCGAGACATGGGTGCCACCACAGAGCTCCACCGAGAAGCGATCAGCGCCCATTGTCAGCACCCTCACTTCGTCGCCATATTTCTCGCCAAAGAGCGCCATAGCGCCCGCAGCGATGGCGTCATCCATGCTCATCAGTTCGGTCGATACTTCTGCGTTGGCACGCACCTGGTCGTTAACCATGGAGTTAATACTGGCGAGAGTTTCAGCTGGCACCGGCTCACCATGCGAGAAATCGAAGCGTAGGCGCTGGGAATCGACCAGCGAGCCTTTCTGCAGGATGTGATCTCCCAACTCCCGTCGCAGTGCCTCGTGCAGGAGATGCGTCGCAGAGTGGTTAAGGCGTGTCTTATTGCGCAAAGTGGCATCGATCTGGGCATTCACCGTGTCGCCCACCTTGATCGAGCCCGCCGTCACGGTCACATGGTGCAGGTGGTGCCCCTGCGCCTTGGTCGTATCGGAGACATCTGCCGCCCCATCAGCCGCCGTCATGCGCCCACAGTCACCGACCTGCCCGCCGCTCTCTCCGTAAAAAGGCGTGCGATCCAGAATAACGACGCCAGGTTGATCAGCCGCCAGCGAATCCTGCTCGGCACCGTCAACTAAAATTGCCCTTACGGCGCCTTCAGCTTGGTCCGTCTCGTAACCCAGAAAGTCTGTCTCGCCCTCCAGCGTGATGCTCTGGCTGTAATCCACCTTGAATCCCGCATGATCTTGGGACCGTTGCCGCTGCGAGGCCATCGCCGCCTCGTACCCCTCAGCATCCAGACTCAGACCTCGCTCGCGGGCGATATCATTGGTCAGATCAACGGGGAATCCATACGTGTCGTAAAGTTTAAAGATCACATCGCCCGGGATGGTCTGGTCAGGAATCGTCTCCAGCGCCTCCTCTAGGATGGCCATACCATTATCTAGTGTCCGGGCGAATTGCTCTTCCTCGCCCTGCAGTGCCGACGTGATCGCCGACTGCTGAGAAACAAGCTGCGGATAAGCGTCGCCCATTTGAGCCACCAAAGCGGGCACCAGCTCGGCAAAGAAGGTGTCCTTGGCGCCCAGCTTGTTGCCATGTCGAATCGCACGACGAATGATGCGCCGCAGCACATATCCCCGGCCCTCGTTGCCCGGCGCCACGCCATCGGCAATCAGGAACGCAGCGGAGCGGAGGTGATCAGCGATCACCCGCAGCGATTTGTCCTCGGTGTCAGTCGCACCCAGCTGTTCAACCACCGCACTGATCAGCGCAATGAACAGGTCGATTTCATAGTTTGAGTGCACATGCTGTAACACCGCGGCGATGCGCTCCAAACCCATCCCCGTGTCCACAGAAGGCGCGGGTAGCGGGTGCAGTTCACCCTTAGCGTCCCGGTTGTACTGCATGAACACCAGATTCCAGATCTCGATATACCGATCGAGATCATCATCCTCGCTGCCGGGGGGGCCGCCGGGAACATCCGGCCCATGGTCGTAGAAGACTTCGGAGCACGGACCACAGGGGCCGGTATCGCCCATCTGCCAGAAGTTGTCCTCATCGAGGCGGGAGAGCCGCGCGGGATCCACCCCGATCTCGTCTACCCAGATCTGAGCGGCTTCGTTATCGCTGATATGTACCGTGACCCATAACCGCTCGGGGGGTAACTGCAGCGTCTCCGTCAAAAACTGCCAGGCAAATTGAATCGCCTCGCGCTTGAAGTAGTCGCCGAAGCTGAAATTACCCAGCATTTCAAAGAACGTGTGGTGGCGAGCTGTATACCCCACGTTCTCGAGATCGTTGTGTTTACCGCCCGCTCTGACACACTTCTGCGCCGTCACTGCCCTTTGATAAGGCCGTTGCTCCAGCCCCAAGAAGGTTTCCTTGAATTGATTCATACCCGCATTGGTAAACAAGAGCGTGGGGTCGTCCGCTGGCACTAGCGAGCTGGAATCCACGCGTGTGTGGCCGTGCGTCTCGAAATAACTGAGAAATGCTTCGCGGATTTCAGCGGTGTTCATGGAGACTTCTCTTGCTCAGGTGGGGGGTAGGAGCGGCGGCTAATCAGTTCAGACCAGCCGTCAGCTGGCCCTCGGTCATCTCGCGCCCGGCCAAAATATGAAGGTGAAGGTGGAAAACGGTCTGGCCACCCCGCTCCCCGTTATTGATCACCAGTCGAAACGCATCGCCGACACCGAGATCCTCAGCAACACGACCCGCCACCAGTAACAAATGGCCCAATAGCGCCTGATCGTCGGCGCTTGAGTCAACCAGTCGGGGAATAGGCTTTCGCGGGATGATCAGCACATGAGTAGGCGCCTGCGGGTGGATGTCGCGAATTACCACACACTGATCGTCCTCGTAGAGAAATTCAGTGGGTATTTCACCCCGGGTGATCTTGCCGAAGATAGTGTCTTCCACGGTAATGAGCTCAGTCCAGTTTCTCGTCGGCGGTCAGGGCGCGGGCCTCTTCCTGCAACATCACAGGGATACCGTCCCGCACGGGATAGGCCAGACCACTCGCTTTGCAAAAAAGCTCTTGTGTTTCCTGGTTGTAGACCAGAGGCGCCTTACTGACGGGGCAGACAAGGATATTCAGCAGCTTGGGGTCGAGCACGGGTTCGTCCTGCCATTTAAAAGGGAAAGTATACGGCCTTGTTCCCACGAGAGCACCGTCCTATGCGACGCTGGAATGAACACTCGCCGCCAGCGCGATGCTCACTCAGGCATTGGCGGTACCAGTAACTGGGGGTCAATGCGCTGGTTAAACCAGCTCATACGCCAGTCGAGATGGGGACCGGTGGCCCTGCCCGTCGCACCGATTGCGCCAATCAGATCATTGGGCGCGAGTTGATCGCCCACCGCGACGGACACCTCACTTAAATGCAGGAACGAGGAGGAGAGTCCATAGCCGTGGTCAAGGATCACCGTGCCCCCCGAGTAAAAGAGGTCGGGCTCAGCGAGAGTGACCACCCCCGCTGCCGGCGCAGTAACCGGCGTGCCCGTGGGTCGCGCAACATCAACCCCATAATGCGGTGTCCCAGGCGTACCGTTGTAGATCCGCTGGCTACCGTAGACGCCACTGATACGGCCCGTGACCGGCCAAACGAATCCGTCGCGCACCGCACGGAAACCATCATCGCGAGCCAGTCGCTGTGCTTGGGCCCTGCGTACTTTGGCGCGCTCTGCACGGATACGCTCGAGGTGCTCCTCACTGGGGGTCACCGTTTGCTGGGGCACTCCGGTAATTTCCTGCAGCCGATATTGCCGCACCGTCACTGCCACCTCCTGCACACAGGTATCGTCAGTGGTGATCGTTAATGTGTTGGCGCGGGGCATATCTCGACCCAGGCCCAATAGGAACGCGCCATCGGGCAAGACTGGCACCGTGATATCCGCAAAGGTGACAGTGGCAGAGGGCAGCGTATACCCACGCAACATACCGCCCTGAATCGCATTCCCCTCGAGCGTAGTGCAAGGCTCTGCGAATGCAATGCCAATCCAGCAGGTACTCCACTTGAGCGCACTGATGCATAACCTGTGAAATCGGTCACGGCGCCGACGCGCCAACAGCCTGATCGTGATCGTCACCCTTTCCCCGTGTATGTTGTTACTCATGAGGCTCGGCACTGCCATCATTTCCATGGCATCTGCCAATAGCTGCGACCAGCGCAAATGGTATTATAACCATGGCACCCTGTGTTCGATGTGCGGTCCTCGGTTTAGAGAGTTTGGCTTCCAGACTCATTGCACAGACTGCGTGCACGGGAGCGCATGTTCACACTTCTTGCGGCATTCCCACCACGCGCCCGCCGTTCTACACTTTGCCAATGGGCCGCTATCGACCACCCCGCCCTGCGGGCTCTCCCTATATCACCCCCGAGGGTGAGGAAGCGCTGCGGACCGAACTCCATGAGCTATGGAAAGTCGAACGCCCCGAGGTCACCAAAGCGGTTTCCGCGGCGGCGGCTAACGGCGACCGCTCAGAGAACGGCGACTATATTTACGGCAAGAAACGACTTCGGGAAATCGACTCCCGGGTGCGGTTTTTGCGCAAGCGGCTGGATGCACTACAAGTCGTTAAGGGCCCTTTGGGCGATCGCAAAAAGGTATGGTTCGGCGCCTGGGTGACGCTCGAAGACGAGGAGGGTACTGAACAAGTGTGGCGAATCGTGGGCCCCGATGAATTCGATGTCAGCCAGGGGAAAATATCCTGCGACTCACCACTTGGGCGGGCGCTGCTGGGTCAGCCGGTTGGCAACGACATCCAGCTAGAGACCCCCGAAGACCACCGTTATTGGACCTTGATCGACGTCGAATACCGGTAGCTACCGGCTTTCTGACTGCTCTAGCAAATCTTATTGACAATCATTCCCATTATCATTACGCTGAGGTCATGTATATTTGCATCTGCAAAGGCGTCACAGAACGTGCCATCCGCGAACAAGTTTGCGCGGGCGCAACATCTGTCCATGAAGTCAGCCGTAATACGGGTTGCTCAACCCAGTGCGGCAAGTGCCTGCTCAGAGCGCAGCGGGTCGTGGAAGATGCCCGCTTGGCAACGTTACCCGCCACATCCGGCGCGGCTATGGCAGCGCCCGCTTCCGCCTGAGAATACGAATACTTCTCACTTTCATTTTTATTAACAAAATCAGTCACTTAATTGCCCTCTTCACGGTGGTTAGGTATAGTCCGCCCTGTCCAAATACCCAGGCAGGCAAACCCCATGAAAGGCAACCCTGAGGTGTTAAAGCACCTGAACAAAATCCTCTACAACGAACTGGTTGCGATCAATCAGTATTTTCTTCATTCAAAAATGTTCAAGGATTGGGGCCTCACTGAGCTCGCGGAGCACGAGTACCACGAATCGATTGATGAGATGAAACATGCGGACGCTCTGGTTGAGCGCATCCTGTTTCTCGAGGGCATTCCCAACCTCCAGGATCTGGGGCAGTTGCGCATTGGTGAAACGCCTAGAGAGATGCTGGAGTGCGACCTTCAGCTGGAACACATCGCACACGCAGACCTCATCGCCACGATTGAGTGCTGTGAGAAAGAGAAAGATTTCGTCTCTCGGGATCTTGCTCAGGAGATTCTCGAGGCTGAGGAAGAGCACGTGGACTGGCTGGAAACCCAGCTTTCACTGATCGACCGGGTTGGAGAGCAGAACTACCTGCAGACTGCGATGAAAACCGTCAAGCCGGACTGAGCACTGCACGGTCAGTTTGCCACTGAGTGACCCACGACTGGCCCCGCCTTTGCTCGCATCCTACGATTGAAAGGTTTTTGATGACTCAGGCGATGCATGAAGATAGCCCGGCCATAGCCGGGCTAGCACCGTGATTCAAAAGTCCATAGTAACCGCTAGACGAGCATTGAAAGGTGCGCCCACAGACGCCTGATGCGTGCTGTGTGAGCTCGGGAAATAAACCGTGTCCCCGAGGTTTTCAAAATTCAGTTGCACTCGAAGATCGTCTGACCACTCGTAGTACAAGGCCGCATCAACGCGAGTGTAGCTTGGTAACCGAGCTGTGTTGCTGTTGTTGATGAAGCTCTCGTCCTGATAGGTGAGTCCTAGACCCGCGCCCAATTTTGGCGTGAACTGCACAAAATTCCACACAGAGAACATATTCTCCGGCAGCTCTCTGGGTCGCAAGCCCTTCGACCCGGTGCGGCCCATCTGCTCTCCATCTAGATAGCTGTAAGCGGCTGAAATATACCAAGCCTCCGTCAGCTGCCCCTCCAGTTGGAGTTCAAAACCATCCGTTTCGGACTTGATCACATCCAACGTTTCTGGGTCATTGTCGGCCACCTGAGGCGATTCCTGCTCAATCTCGAAAACGGCTGCAGTGAAACTTAACGCGGGCGATATGTCCCATTTAAAGCCAAGCTCGGTATTCGCGAATGTGTCGGCATCAAGCTGACCTTTGCTGCCGTTGATATTCGCAAACTGCTCACCGCTTCTCGGCAAAAATGATTCGCTGTAACTGGCGTATAAAGACATGTTTTCCCTTGGCTTGAGGACCAAGCCCAGCCGCGGGGAAACCTCTTCATCTTGCTTTGACCGGGAGTCATCCGCAGGCACATTGAATACATCGATTTCAAATTGATCGAAACGCGCGCCCAGGACAATATCCAGATAGTTCGTGACGGCCATCTCGTCTTGAAGATAGAACGACGCCACCTCAACACCGACCCGAGTGTCGTCGTTTTGATCCACGGTAAAGTCGTTGACTGTGCGCGCCCCTAAAGCATTCGTTCCGACGCCTCCGATAATCCCCATCGGTCGCGCTACTGAGAAAGTCTCTTTGTCGTCTGCTGTCTCCGACCAATAGGTGTTCCAACGATCCTGGTCTGAGGACGTGTCGACGAACTCGGCACCCAGTAAGAAGCGATGGCTCATATTCGCAAACGACACTTCTTTGATGAGATTGACTGATAAAATCAGATTCTCCCGCTGCGTCTTGTCAACGTAACCGTCCAGCGTCACAACACCTGGGGAGTTTGCCTCGCTATAAGAGGCCGCGTAGAAATTCTGGTAAAGCTTGTCGTAGTCGCCGTAGAAGACAGTGACCTTACCTTTCATTGAGTCGGAGAACCGGTGCTCCAGATTGGCCATAAAAATGTGCGCCTTAAGCCTTGTCACATTGACATTGGGGTCGCCAAAAACCACTCGGTCGAACCGCTCAACAGGGTCTCCATTGCTTCCTGTAGGGATACCGCGATCGATGAATCTCTCGTGGTCAACATACTCGTATGAGAGATCGAGCCTAGTTGACTCATTTAAAGACACCCGCGCGGTAGGGTTGACACCTATCCGCTCACCATCAAAGTGATCACGATGGTTATCCAAACCCTCAGCCATTGCATTGAGTCTGAGTGCCACACTGTCGGTCAGGCCTACATTAACGTCGCCCTGTAGTCCGCCAGCGCCAAAGGAGTCTGCGTAACCTGTAATCTGGGAAAAATTACTCCCTATCTCAGCCTTCTTGGTGACCCGGTTAAGGATGCCTCCGGTGCCACCGCGGCCGAATAGCAGGGCGTTAGGGCCCCGCAAGACCTCCAACTGCTCGAGGTTATAGAGAGGCCGGTAGTACTGCACATCGTCCCGCACACCATCAATGAAGAAATCAGCTGTAGACCTTACGCCCCGGAACACCACCGCGTCTCGATGACCTTCGCCTTGAGACATGCTAACGCCCGGCAAATACTCGATGATGTCAGAGACACTGGTGAACCCACGTCTCAGGATTTGTTCCGAGGTCACGATGCTAAGGCTTTGGGGAACGTCGAGGATCGGCGTTGGAGTCTTAAGCGCATTGGCCTCGTTGGACTGTAAGTAGCTACCTCTGACAAGGGTCTCTTCCAGTGTCGGCTGTTCCGTAGTCTCGGCGCGTAGAGGCGCACCTGCGAAAATTATTGTTAATGCGGCAAATGTGGTGATTGCTCGTTGCTTATACACTTTCATCCCGTCGACCCGGTTTCCTATTAGTTAATGAGAATCATTATTATTATCATTATCACTAAAAGCAACCCCCTTCGGAGATGAATTTGTGTAATTTTTTGACAGTTCTGTACCTTGCGTGTGACTTGGCCTCGCAAAGGCCGCTAGGGGCTACTTATTTTGGGCACTGGAACCTGTCGAGACGTCGCAAAGCCATTAAGGCAGATAAAGCTGTTGGATCTTTGACGTTCTAGTCGGTAGCCCCGCGTACTCCGCACAGCGGGGTTATCACTTAAACCCGATAGCAGCATCTCTGATTAAATATTGGACCGGGTGAAAACTAACCTGCCATCCGAAAACGTGTAATCGACTTTGATGGTGTGAATGGAGTAGGGATCGCTGACATAAGGGTCCCGATCGAGCACCACAATATCTGCCAGCTTACCCACCTCCAGTGTGCCGATTTGATCTTCGAGTCGCAGTTGCCAGGCGGCATCGGATGTGTGCGCACGTATCGCCTGATCTACACTCAGTCGCTCGCTGACTCTGGCCTGCACGGGGACCTCCGGGTTGCCCGCCTGCTGCCGGGTCACCGCCATTTCAATATTGAACATAGGGTTCAGCGCATCTTTGCCGATCCAGCTCACCGGGTAGTCGCTGCCCAGCGTGACCTGGCCGCCGTGCCGCAGAATCGAAGCCAGTGGATACATTTGGTTGAAGCGCCCTACTCCCAAATATCGGAGGGCAAGCGTGTCGTAATAAAACCAGGTGGGCGTGGTCTGGGCGACTGCACCCAGCTCAGCAAAGCGACTCACGTCATCCGCATTCACAATCTCGATATGGCAGATCGTCGTGCGCGAATCGCTCTCGGGATGGAGTGTTTTGGCGCGTTCGATTGCATCCAACGCTGACCGCACCGCGCCGTCACCAATCGCGTGAAGGTGCAAGTCCACGTTGGCTTCATGGGCTGCGGCCACGGCGTCGAACATCACCGGGTTAGGCAATAGCGGTTTGGCCACATGCCCCTCCGGCAAAATGTAGGGGTCGAGCATGACCGCTGTCTTGGCCTCCACGGTGCCGTCTAATGAGAGCTTCAACGTCGATACGTTGAAAAGCGGGTGTTGGTAGCGCGCGTTCAGTTTGGCCAATGTTGCCAAAGCGGTCGGCAACTGCCCGGGTTGATTCACGTAGAGCGAAGCCACCATGCGCACCGGAAACTCTCCGGCCTCAACCATCTTCAGTGCAAGCCGGCGCCCCAACTCACCGGTATCGATCATGCCGGCATCGAAGGCCGCAGTCAGACCAACCGCCGACATCTCTGTAAAAAAACCGGGTGCGGCGAGGGCAAGCGCTTCTTCACTGATCACACCGAGTGCCTCGGTCACCGGATCGATCGCTGCACCCTCGACTAACCAACCGGTTGGGTTGCCCTCGTCGTCCCGCTGAAAAAAGTGCGCACCTGGCACCGGATCGGGGGTATCGCGCGAAATCCCCGCCGCTTCCAGAGCGAGCGTATTCGCCCAGCCCGTATGGCCTCCCTCGTCAATGATCAGCGCGGGCCTATCGGGCACGATCGCGTCCAACTGCGCAGCCGTTGGCCCCTGCACCCCAAAAGCGGGAGCCAGGAACCCGGAGCCAAGCAGCGGATTCTGATAGGGATGCGTGCGAGCATGCTCTGCAATTTTCTCGAGCACCTGCTCTGGGCTGTCGTAGGGGCTGAGCTTGACGCCATTCACCAAGGGCAATGTGTCCATGCTGTGAATGTGGGTGTCGATAAAACCTGGCAGCACCGTTCGACCCTCAAGCTCAATGATCTGGGTCTGCGGACCAATCTGCGCTTCCGCAGCCTCACTCTCTCCCAGCCACGTCAACCGATTCCCCTTGAAGGCCATTGCCGAGTAATGTGAGGCTGTGTCATCCATCGAATAGATCACCCCCCCCCGGAGCACCCAGTCTGCCTCCGCCAGCGCAAACTGGGTCCAAAGGGCACCCAGAAACATCCAGATAAATTGGCTCTTTTTCATCGCTACTCCCTAAAGGGAATCAATAAGACTTACTCGGCTATACCAAAGTGACGGCAAGTCCCTGCGTTCCCATTAGATTCGAATGTCCGTACTATTCATCTATTGAGCAACAAATTCATCTGAGGAGCAAAACATGTCTCAATCGCGACCGCTGGAAGGCCTGCGGGTCATCGAGCTAGGGCAATTATTGGCCGGTCCTTTTGCAGGCACTGTGCTCGGTTACTTCGGCGCCGAAGTGATCAAAGTGGAGCCTCCTACGGGCGACCCCATCCGCCAATGGCGTGAGGTCCGCAACGGCATGTCGCTGTGGTATCACTCGCTGGCGCGAAACAAAAAAAGCGTAACGCTCGATTTGAAGTCAGAGCGCGGTCGGAAACTTGCTTTTGACCTGCTGACCAAGGCAGACGTGGTGATAGAGAACTTCCGGCCTGGCGCCATGGAGAGCTGGGGACTCGGCCCCGATCAAGTGAAAGAGACGAACCCGGGCATCATCTACGCGCGTATCTCGGGTTATGGACAGAGCGGTCCCTTCTCCGAAAAACCTGGTTATGCCTCGGTTACAGAAGGTTATGGCGGCTTCAGATACATCAATGGCGAGCCCGGCAAGGCACCGGTGCGTCCCAACATCTCGCTTGGCGATACCGTGGCTGCAATTCACGCCGCATTGGGCGTGGCATTTGCCATTATCGAGCGCACCAAGAGTGGGAAGGGCCAAGTGGTCGATGTAGCCCTGTACGAATCGATCTTTAACTTGCTTGAGGGGATCGTGCCTGAATTCGACGGCGCTGGGGTTGTGCGGGAACCGTCAGGCACTACGATCACTGGCATTGTGCCAACCAATACTTATCTCTGCTCCGACGGCAAACACGTCGTGATTGGCGGCAACGGTGATTCCATCTTCAAGCGCCTGATGGCCGAGGCTGGCCGCGAGGACATGGCGAACGACCCTGAACTGGAGCACAACCAGGGTCGGGTCATTCACCAGCAAAAGATCGACGCTGCGCTCGCCAAGTGGTGCAGTGAGCACAGCTCGGCTGACATCATCAGCAAGCTCGAAGGCGCGCGCGTTCCGGTGGGGCCCATCTTCAGCGTGGAGGACATGATGAGCGATCCCCACTACAACGCGCGCGGGATGTTCGAAACCGTCGAAATTGACGGTGAGCCGCTACAGATACCCGCCATTCTCCCGAAGCTCAGCGAGACCCCCGGGCGCACCGATTGGCCGGGTGCAAAAATCGGAGCACACAACAGCGAAATACTCGGTGACCTTTTAGGGCTGTCCGAAGCTGATCTCAGTAGCCTCAGTGCCGACGGCGTCACTTGTTAACACGTGATCCAAGATGAAACTGGATGGCCTGACCGTTCTTGACCTATCGCTGTTTCTGCCAGGCCCCGCCGCTACGCAGTTAATGGCTGACCACGGAGCGCGGGTTATAAAAGTAGAAAACCCGCGCGCACCAGAACCCACTCGATCCGCTGACGCGTTCCCCTGGCAACAAGGCGGCGAGACAGTTATGTTTCGCAACACCCAGCGGGGCAAAGAGAGCATCGCGCTGGATTTAAAGACCGACGCCGGCAAGCGCGCCTTGCTCGCGTTAGCCAAGCAAGCTGATGTGGTGATCGAGGCATTCCGGCCGGGTGTGGCCGAGCGACTTGGCATCGACTACGAGACGCTCACAGCGGAAAACCCCGGATTGGTATACTGTTCGATATCCGCATTTGGACAGACCGGTCCATGGCGTGACAAACCCGCCCACGATACCGCGACCGTCGCCGCTGCAGGCATCCTCGACGTCTCGCGATCACCGGAGGGGGAGTCAGGTCCCGCGATTATCGGCGTGCCGATAGCCGACATGCTATCTTCTTACCTAGCGTTGTCAGGGGTGCTCATGGCGCTGCATCGTCGTCACACAACCAGGCGCGGCGACTATGTCGATATCAGCATGTTCGAGTCGGTTTTGGCAGCGAGCCCCAACATCCTGGGACCTGTTTTTGGCGGCGGGCAAGCCCCGGATCGGCTCAAAGAGCGCACGCATGGTGGCAACGCCATGCTGAACGTGTATGAGACCGCAGACGGACAATATATTGCTTTGGGTGGTGGCGAGCAGAAGTTCGTGGAGGCCCTATTTGCGGGGTTGGACCGACCAGAGTTTGTTGCCCCAGTGACCGGACCGGCCGGTGCAGGTCACTGGCCCGCGATCGCATTTTTGCGCGAGACCTTTAGGACCCGCACTCGGGCGCAATGGGAGGCCTGGTTTGAGGGTCGAGATATCTGCTGGAGCTCCGTTGTGTCGCTGCATGAAGCGTGGAGGTCGGAACACGTATTGGAGCGGGGCATGCGATTCTCAGACGCCGAAGGCAATGATCACATCGGGTCAGCGATAAAGTTTTCGGCGGAGCCTGCCCGGATCAACACAAAGTTGCCCGCAATAGGTGAGCAAACTGCCCAAATTCTTGACGAACTGGACTTGACCGAGGCCGATCATAAAGCGATATTGGGCAGAGTATAGTGTAATGTCCGGACAACAGCGCCTTTTTTATGGGCCCGGGCCTGATTTGAAGCTGTAAGATAACTGTAAACACCCTAAGTTATGGCCTTTACATTGGCCTTATAGAAGGAGGCTACCCATGAGGAGCACCCCACTCAGCCCACGCCGTCAGGCTCTGGCCACTCTCCCAATGACTGCGGCTGTGTCTGCCGCCCTTTCAGCGACGGCCCTGCTACTGCCGTCTACCGCCTCTGCGCAGCTGGAGGAAGTCGTCGTGACAGCGCGCGCGCGCGCGGAGTCACTACAAGATGTCCCAAGTACCGTGACCGCATTCACGGCAAGTCAGATTAGCGACATGGGTATACAACGAGCAGAAGACTTCATCTCGCAGACGCCAGGGGTAAGTTTCGTTAATACAGTGGAGACGGGTGACTCGTCCCTGTCCATTAGAGGAATGAATGGCGCTAGAGATGCGGAAACAAACTTCGCACTTATCATCGATGGCATTTTGTATATCAATACTTACGCTTTTAATCGTGAGTATGCT